>CALUJF010000123.1 GCA_944320855.1 uncultured Phocaeicola sp. | reverse complement strand
TACAGATGTCTTTAAACACTCAAAATCAAAGAATTAATTTTGCTTCTATTAAGAATCCGATGCAGTATCCGGATTTCTTGGAAGTACAGTTGAAGTCGTTCCATGACTTCCTGCAATTGGACACTCCGCCTGAACAACGAAAGAAGGATGGACTCTACAAGGTATTCTCTGAGAATTTCCCTATAGCAGACACACGTAATAACTTCGTGCTCGAGTTCCTCGATTACTATATCGACCCGCCACAATATTCTATTGATGAATGTCTGGAACGCGGTCTTACTTATAGTGTTCCTTTGAAAGCTAAAATGAAGCTTTATTGTACCGACCCCGATCACGAGGATTTTGATACCGTAATACAGGATGTATTCTTGGGACCTATCCCTTATATGACTCCGAAAGGCACTTTCGTTATAAACGGTGCTGAGCGTGTAGTTGTATCTCAGTTGCACCGTTCACCAGGTGTTTTCTTTGGTCAGAGCATTCATGCTAATGGTACTAAACTTTATTCAGCACGTATCATCCCTTTCAAGGGCTCATGGATTGAGTTTGCTACCGATATCAACAATGTGATGTATGCGTACATCGACCGTAAGAAGAAACTTCCTGTAACGACTTTGCTCCGTGCTGTAGGTTTTGAGAATGACAAAGACATACTTGAAATCTTTAATCTTGCAGAAGAGATTAAGGTAAACAAACAGAATCTTAAGAAAATCGTTGGAAGAAAGCTTGCAGCCCGCGTTTTGAAAACATGGACTGAAGACTTTGTAGATGAAGATACTGGTGAAGTTGTTTCAATCGAACGTAACGAAGTCGTAATCGACCGTGAAACTGTGATTGAAGCTGACCATATCGAAACTATCATCGAGTCTGGTGTACAGAACATTCTTGTACACAATGAGAATGCTAACGCTTCTGACTATTCTATCATATATAACACTCTTCAGAAAGACCCTTCAAACTCTGAAAAGGAAGCTGTATTGTATATCTACAGACAGTTGAGAAACGCTGACCCTGCTGATGATGCAAGTGCCCGCGAAGTTATCAACAACCTGTTCTTCTCAGAGAAACGTTACGATTTGGGTGACGTGGGTCGTTATAGAATTAACAAGAAGTTGTCACTCGATACATCAATGGATGTCAGAGTGCTGACTAAACAAGATATTATCGAAATCATCAAATATCTGATTGAGCTTATCAACTCAAAAGCAGATGTGGATGATATCGACCACTTGAGTAACCGTCGTGTTAGAACTGTAGGTGAACAGTTGTCAAATCAGTTCTCTATAGCTTTGGCACGTATGAGCCGTACAATTCGCGAACGTATGAACGTACGCGACAACGAAGTGTTTACTCCGATTGATTTGATTAATGCGAAGACTATTTCTTCTGTTATCAACTCATTCTTCGGTACAAATGCTTTGTCGCAGTTCATGGACCAGACAAACCCATTGGCTGAAATCACACATAAGCGTCGTCTTTCTGCCCTTGGTCCTGGTGGTCTTTCACGTGACCGTGCAGGTTTCGAGGTTCGTGACGTACACTATACTCACTACGGACGTTTGTGTCCTATTGAAACTCCTGAAGGTCCGAACATCGGTTTGATTTCTTCTTTGTGTGTATATGCAAAGATTAATGACCTCGGATTTATTGTAACTCCATACCGTAAGGTTAAAGACAGCGTGGTAGACTTGTCACCGGAAGGTATCGAATATCTGTCGGCTGAAGAAGAAGAAGATGTAATCATAGCTCAGGGTAATGCGCCTCTGAACGACGATGGTACATTTATCCGCGAAAAGGTTAAAGCTCGTCGTGATGCTGACTATCCAGTGGTTACTCCTGACCAGGTACAGCTTATGGACGTATCTCCACAGCAGATTGCTTCTATAGCAGCTTCTCTTATTCCGTTCCTTGAACATGACGATGCTAACCGTGCGTTGATGGGGTCTAACATGATGCGCCAGGCAGTTCCATTGTTGCGTACTGAAGCTCCAATCGTGGGTACTGGTATCGAAAAACAGCTTTGTGAAGACTCAAGAACTCAGATTGCAGCTGAAGGTGATGGTGTAATCGATTTCGTTGATGCAACAACAATACGAATCCTTTACGACCGTACAGACGAAGAAGAATTTGTAAGCTTCGAGCCTGCATTGGTAGAATACAAGATACCTAAATTCCGCAAGACTAACCAGAGCATGACTATCGACTTGCGTCCGATTTGCTCAAAAGGACAGCGTGTCAAGAAAGGTGATATCCTTACAGAAGGTTATTCTACTGCAAACGGTGAGTTGGCTCTTGGTAAGAACCTCTTGGTGGCTTACATGCCATGGAAGGGTTACAACTATGAGGATGCTATCGTATTGAATGAACGTGTAGTTCGTGAAGATATCCTTACTTCAGTACATGTAGACGAATATATACTTGAAGTTCGCGAAACTAAACGAGGAATGGAAGAGCTTACAGCTGATATTCCTAACGTTAGTGAAGAAGCTACTAAGGACCTTGACGAAACAGGTATCGTAAGAATCGGTGCACGTATCGAACCGGGAGATATCCTTATCGGTAAGATTACTCCTAAGGGTGAATCAGACCCTTCACCGGAAGAAAAACTGTTGCGTGCTATCTTCGGTGACAAGGCCGGCGATGTTAAGGATGCTTCACTTAAGGCTTCTCCTTCATTGAGAGGTGTTGTTATAGACAAGAAATTGTATTCTCGCGTAGTTAAGACTCGCAGCGAAAAGAATGCAGACAAGCTTATCCTGCCGAAACTGAACGAAGAGTTTGAAGAAAAGGCAGCTAAGTTGAAGGAAATCCTTGTAGACAAACTTATGGTATTGACAAACAATCTTGTATCGCAGGGCGTAAAAGATTATTTGGGTACAGAAGTTATTGCCAAGGGAGCCAAATTTACAAAACGTGATCTTGAAATACTTGATTATACAGTAATACAGTTGAGTTCATGGACTGCAGACGAGCACAAGAACCAGCTCATCCGCTCGTTGATTATGAACTATATCAAGAAATACAAAGAATACGATGCTGAACTGAAGCGTAAGAAATTCGCTCTTACAATCGGTGATGAATTGCCTTCAGGTATCATGCAGATGGCTAAGGTTTATATCGCCAAGAAACGTAAAATCGGTGTAGGTGATAAGATGGCCGGTCGTCACGGTAACAAGGGTATCGTTTCAAGAGTTGTAAGACAGGAAGATATGCCGTTCCTTGCAGATGGTACTCCGGTAGATATCGTATTGAATCCGTTGGGTGTGCCTTCACGTATGAACATCGGTCAGATATTCGAAGCTGTGTTGGGACGTGCAGGTAAGGAACTTGGTCTTAAGTTTGCTACTCCTATCTTCGACGGGGCAACTTTGGATGATCTTGACAAATGGACTGATAAGGCAGGATTGCCACGTTACTGTAAGACTTATCTATATGATGGTGGTACAGGTGAACAGTTCGACCAGCCTGCAACTGTCGGTGTGACTTATATGCTTAAACTCGGTCACATGGTTGAAGACAAGATGCATGCTCGTTCAATCGGTCCTTATTCGTTGATTACTCAGCAGCCACTTGGTGGTAAGGCACAATTCGGTGGTCAGCGTTTCGGAGAGATGGAAGTCTGGGCTATCGAGGCATTCGGTGCTGCCCATATTCTTCAGGAAATTCTGACTATCAAGTCAGACGATGTCGTAGGACGCTCTAAGGCTTATGAAGCTATTGTTAAGGGTGAACCGATGCCAACTCCGGGTATCCCTGAATCACTTAACGTATTGCTTCACGAATTGAGAGGTCTGTGCTTGAGCATTACAATGGAATAATAAAAAAACTAATTAAAGTATGGCTTTTAGAAAAGACACTAAAATAAAAAGTAATTTCTCTAAAATTACTATTGGTTTGGCTTCACCGGAAGAGATTCTTGAAAACTCTTATGGTGAGGTTCTGAAACCTGAAACCATCAACTACCGTACCTACAAGCCTGAACGTGACGGTTTGTTCTGCGAACGTATCTTCGGTCCGGTAAAGGACTACGAATGTCATTGTGGAAAGTACAAGCGCATTCGTTATAAAGGTATTGTCTGCGACCGATGCGGTGTCGAAGTAACAGAGAAGAAAGTACGTCGTGAACGTAGCGGACACATACAGCTTGTTGTGCCTGTAGCTCATATCTGGTACTTCCGTTCATTGCCTAACAAAATCGGTTATTTGTTGGGATTGCCTACAAAGAAACTTGATGCAATCATATATTATGAACGCTATGTTGTTATTCAGCCGGGTATAAAGGCTGAAGACGGCATCAGCAAATATGACCTTCTTGAAGAAGGCGAATATTTGGATATAATGGAATCATTGCCAAAGGATAACCAGTTCCTTGATGATTCTGATCCAAATAAGTTTATTGCAAAGATGGGGGCCGAAGCTATATATGACCTTTTGGCTGCTCTCGATTTGGATGAACTTTCATATGAACTTCGCCATAAAGCTAACAACGATTCATCACAGCAGCGTAAGAACGAGGCTTTGAAGCGTCTTCAGGTTGTAGAATCGTTCCGTGCTTCGAAGGGAAGAAACAAACCGGAATGGATGATTATCAAGAACGTACCGGTTATTCCGCCAGAATTGCGTCCGCTTGTTCCATTGGATGGTGGCCGTTTCGCTACTTCTGACTTGAATGACTTGTACCGTCGTGTTATCATTCGTAACAACCGTCTGAAGAGACTTATCGAAATCAAGGCTCCTGATGTAATCTTGCGTAATGAAAAGCGTATGCTTCAGGAAGCAGTGGATTCATTGTTCGATAACTCACGTAAGGCAAGTGCTGTCAAGACTGATGCAAACCGTCCGCTTAAGTCACTTTCTGACAGCTTGAAAGGTAAGCAGGGACGTTTCCGTCAGAACTTGTTGGGTAAGCGTGTGGACTACTCAGCCCGTTCGGTAATCGTCGTTGGTCCTGAATTGAAGATGGGTGAGTGCGGTATTCCAAAACTGATGGCTGCCGAACTTTACAAACCATTCATCATAAGAAAACTTATTGAAAGAGGTATCGTCAAGACTGTTAAATCAGCGAAGAAGATAGTAGACCGCAAGGAAGCTGTTATCTGGGATATCCTGGAACATGTAATGAAAGGACATCCGGTATTGCTGAACCGTGCGCCGACACTTCACCGTCTTGGTATCCAGGCATTCCAGCCTAAGATGATTGAAGGAAAAGCTATCCAGCTTCACCCGTTGGCATGTACAGCGTTCAACGCCGACTTCGACGGTGACCAGATGGCCGTTCACTTGCCTTTGAGCAACGAGGCTGTACTGGAAGCTCAGATGTTGATGTTACAGTCACACAATATCCTTAACCCTGCAAACGGTGCGCCTATCACTGTGCCTGCACAGGATATGGTACTCGGCCTTTACTATATCACTAAATTGCGTAAGGGTGCTAAGGGTGAAGGCTTGATATTCTACGGACCGGAAGAAGCTCTTATTGCTTACAACGAAGGTAAGGTAGATATCCATGCAATCATCAGCGTTATTGCCAACGACTTGGATGAAAACGGAAATATCGTCAAGAAGATGATTAAGGAAACTTCAGTAGGACGTGTAATCGTAAACGAAATCGTTCCTGATGAATGTGGTTACCTTAATACTATCATATCTAAGAAGTCATTGCGTGACATCATCAGCGACGTAATCAAGGCTGTGGGTGTTGCTCGTGCTTGTGAATTCCTTGACGGTATCAAGAACCTTGGTTATAAGATGGCATTCGAAGGTGGTTTGTCATTCAACCTTGGTGATATCATCATACCGAAGGAAAAAGAAGAACTCGTAAGACGTGGTAACGAAGAAATCGAGCAGATTATGATGAACTATAACATGGGTTTCATCACTGACAATGAACGTTACAACCAGGTTATTGATACTTGGACTCATGTTAATAGCGACTTGTCTGATATCCTTTACAAGACTATTAAGAATGACGACCAGGGATTCAACTCAGTATTTATGATGCTTGATTCCGGAGCCCGTGGTTCTAAGGAACAGATTCGTCAGTTGTCCGGTATGCGTGGTTTGATGGCTAAACCTCAGAAAGCTGGTGCTGAAGGTGCTCAGATTATCGAGAACCCTATCCTTTCTAACTTTAAGGAAGGTCTTTCGGTGTTGGAGTACTTTATCTCAACTCACGGTGCACGTAAGGGTCTTGCTGATACTGCGTTGAAGACAGCCGATGCCGGATACTTGACTCGTCGTCTTGTAGACGTATCACACGATGTGATTATCAATGAAGAAGACTGTGGTACATTGCGCGGACTTGTTTGTACAGCGTTGAAGAATAACGATGAAGTTATTGCTACACTTTACGAACGTATCTTGGGACGTGTATCTGTACACGATATTATACACCCTACTACTGGTGAACTTATAGTAGCAGCAGGTGAAGAAATTACAGAAGCTATCGCTGAAGAAATTGAAAAATCACCTATTGAAAGCGTTGAAATCCGTTCTGTGCTTACTTGTGAGTCTAAGAAGGGTGTTTGTGCTAAATGTTACGGACGTAACCTTGCTTCAAGTAAGATGGTTCAGAAAGGTGAGGCTGTCGGTGTCATCGCTGCTCAGTCAATCGGTGAACCGGGTACTCAGTTGACATTGCGTACATTCCACGCCGGAGGTATCGCAGGTAACATGGCTGCCAATGCATCTATCGTTGCCAAGAATCCTGCCCGTCTGGAATTTGAAGAATTGCGTACTGTTGATGCTGTTGAAGAAACAGGCGAACCGGTTAAGATTGTTGTAGGACGTTTGGCTGAAGTTCGTTTCGTTGATATCAATACAGGTATCATATTGTCTACTCATAACGTACCTTACGGTTCTAAGCTTTATGCTGCAGACGGTGAAATAGTTGAAAAGGGTAAACTTATTGCAAAATGGGACCCATTCAACGCCGTAATCGTAACAGAAGTTGGTGGTAAGATTGATTTCGAATCAGTTATCGAAAACGTAACTTACAAGGTAGAATCTGACGAAGCTACAGGTTTGCGCGAAATCATCATTACTGAGTCTAAAGATAAGAACAAGATTCCTTCATTGCACATCCTTGATGAAAACGGTGGTATCTTGCGTACATACAACTTGCCGGTAGGTGGTCACGTTGTAGTAGAGGATAAAGAAAACGTTAAGGCCGGTGACATTCTTGTTAAGATTCCACGTGCGGTAGGTAAGGCTGGTGATATCACCGGTGGTCTTCCACGTGTAACTGAGTTGTTCGAGGCTCGTAATCCATCTAACCCTGCTGTGGTTTCTGAAATCGACGGTGAAATTACGATGGGTAAGATTAAGCGTGGTAACCGTGAAATCATCGTTACATCTAAGACTGGTGAGGTTCGTAAGTATCTCGTTGCATTGTCTAAGCAGATTCTTGTACAGGAAAACGACTATGTACGTGCCGGAACTCCATTGTCAGACGGTGCTATTACTCCTGCTGACATCTTGGCTATCAAGGGTCCTACAGCAGTACAGGAATACATCGTTAATGAAATCCAGGACGTTTACCGTCTGCAGGGTGTGAAGATTAACGATAAGCACTTTGAAATCATCGTTCGTCAGATGATGCGTAAAGTACAGATTGACGAACCGGGAGATACAAGATTCCTCGAACTTCAGGTGGTTGACCGTCTGGAATTCAACGAAGAGAACGACAGAATCTGGGGTAAGAAGGTTGTTGTGGATGCAGGTGATTCACAGAACCTTAAACCGGGACAGATTGTTACAGCTCGTAAGTTGAGAGATGAAAACAGCTTGTTGAAACGTCGTGACCTCAAGTTGGTTGAAGTACGTGATGCAGTACCTGCAACATCTACTCAGATACTTCAGGGTATCACAAGAGCTGCTCTTCAGACTTCAAGCTTCATGTCGGCTGCTTCATTCCAGGAAACTACTAAGGTTCTTAACGAAGCTGCTATCAACGGTAAGGTTGATAAACTGGAAGGTATGAAGGAAAATGTGATTTGCGGTCACTTGATTCCTGCCGGTACAGGTCAGCGTGAGTTTGAAAAGATTGTTGTAGGCTCGAAAGATGAATACGACAGAATATTGGCAAACAAGAAGAATATCTTGGACTATAGCGATGTAGAATAATTTATTCTTTCATAATATAATAGGCAGTAACTCCGAATGCTCAGGCGTTAGAGTTACTGCCTTTTTTGTTTTTGTGCTGAAAGAAGTTGATTTAAGTATTATTAATTGCTCATATTTATTCGTATTGTGCATATTTTGTGGCATTTCGTTTTGTAGTATAAATGCTTTCATTAAATTTGCCGTTAGAAAATTACTAATACCAAAAAATATTTTATCTAATGAGTTTAAAAATTGTAGTATTGGCAAAACAAGTTCCCGATACCCGTTGTGTTGGGAAAGATGCCATGAATGCAGACGGTACAATTAACCGTTCTGCCCTTCCGGCAATTTTCAATCCGGAAGACTTGAATGCCTTGGAACAGGCTCTCAGACTGAAAGACGCTCATCCCGGTTCTACTGTTACTATGTTGACTATGGGCCCAGGACGTGCTGCTGAAATCATCCGTGAAGGTTTATACAGAGGTGCTGACAACGGATGTCTGCTTACAGACCGTGCTTTTGCAGGCGCAGATACATTGGCTACTTCTTATGCTCTTGCAACTGCTATCCGCAAGATAGGCGAGTATGACATCATAGTTGGTGGTCGTCAGGCTATCGACGGTGACACAGCTCAGGTTGGTCCTCAGGTGGCTGAAAAATTGGGATTGCCTCAGATTACTTATGTAGAGGAAATTCAGGAAGTAAAAGACGGACGTATCCGTGTGAAACGTCATATCGACGGTGGTGTAGAAACAGTAGAAGGTCCGTTGCCTATTGTATTGACTGTAAACGGTAGTGCTGCTCCTTGCCGTCCACGCAATGCAAAATTGGTTCAGAAATATAAACGTGCTATGGGTGCTCAGGAGAAAGCGGCTCTTACAGCAGAGTGTAATCCTCATGCATTGAAAGAAATTCCTTATGCATATCTATATGAACAACGTCCATATCTGAACATCACTGAATGGAGTGTAGCCGACGTAAACGGTGATACTAAACAGTGTGGTCTTTCAGGCTCTCCTACAAAGGTGAAGAAGATTGAGAACATTATCTTCCAGGCTAAGGAAAGCAAGACTATCACAGGAAGTGATGCTGACGTAGAAAACCTTATTGTTGAACTTTTGGCTAACCACACTATTGGTTGAGTTTTGATTTAAACTCAAGAACTTAAAAACTTAAAAACTAATATGAATAATGTATTTGTATATTGTGAGATGGAAGGCACTCATGTTGCCGATGTAAGTCTCGAACTTTTGACTAAAGGTCGTAAGTTAGCCAATGAGTTGGGATGCCAGCTTGAAGCTATTTGTGCCGGTAGCGACCTTACTGATGTAGAAAAACAAGTTTTGCCATATGGAGTTGACCGTGTTCACGTGTTCGATGCTCCGGGGCTGTTTCCTTATACTTCTCTTCCTCATTCATCTATTCTTGTAAATCTTTTCAAGCAGGAAAAACCTCAGATTTGCCTTATGGGTGCTACTGTTATCGGTCGTGACCTCGGTCCTCGTGTTTCTTCTGCATTGACAAGTGGTTTGACTGCCGACTGTACTCAGCTTGAAATAGGTAGCCATGAGGATAAGAAGGCAGGTATTACATACGAAAATCTGCTTTATCAGATTCGTCCTGCTTTCGGTGGTAACATCGTTGCTACTATCATCAATCCTGAACACCGTCCACAGATGGCTACAGTGCGCGAAGGTGTGATGAAGAAGGAAATCCTGGATGAAAACTATCAGGGTGAAGTGATTCGTCATGATGTGGCTAAGTTTGTTCCTGAAACAGACTATGTAGTGAAAGTTATCGACCGTCACGTAGAAAAAGCTAAACATAATCTGAAAGGTGCTCCTATCGTTATCGCAGGTGGTTACGGTATGGGTTCTAAGGAAGGTTTCGATATGTTGTTCGAACTTGCAAAAGAACTTCATGCTGAGGTAGGTGCGAGCCGTGCTGCTGTTGATGCCGGTTTCTGCGACCATGACCGTCAGATTGGACAGACTGGTGTAACTGTTCATCCTAAATTGTATATCGCATGTGGTATCTCTGGGCAGATTCAGCACATTGCAGGTATGCAGGATGCAGGTATCATCATCTCTGTGAATAATGATGAGAATGCTCCTATCAATGCGATAGCCGACTATGTGATTAACGGAACAGTGGAAGAAGTGATTCCGAAGATGATTAAGTATTATAAGAAGAATAGTAAGTAATTTATTTAGGCTGTCATGAAATCATTGTTTTTAATTCTTTCATTGAGCTTTTTATCACTTGTGTGTTGTGCTCAGGACAAAATCTGGTTAGATAAAAAATCAAATTGGACCGACGAGGCAAATGCAAGTTATTATGCGATTGTTTCAAAAGATAAAAAGTTCACAAAGGTGGAAACTTTTACTGTTGACGGACTTAAAAAGGAAATCTGTCATTATAGTAAATACGGAAAGAAACCTAATGAAAGAATTAAAGAGGGAGTCCGGACTGTTTTTTATGCTAATGGAAATGATAGCTTGATTGCTAATTATAAGGAGAACAAATTGCACGGTAAGTATTGTGTATATTATCCTGATGGGAATATTTCTATTAGTACAAATTATAAAAACAGCAAGATGAATGGTAAATTCCTCCAATACTATCCTGATGGAAAACTGAAAAGGGAGGAGACCTATAAAAAATCGGAATGTACCAAAGGCAGATTGCTGTCAGAAGATGGGGTTGAGATAAATCATATCCCTTATTTAGTCGAACCTTTCTTCCCGGGTGGTATGCAGCAAATGTTACAGTTGATAACAAGAGCTATAAAGTATCCCGAGGAAGCTTTGGAATATAGGATAGATGGAAGTGTTCTGATTAAATTTGTTGTTGATAAGGACGGAACTATGATTGAACCCAAAGTCTTCCGAAGCGATAGTGAAGTCCTAAGTAAAGAGGCTCTTAGAGCTTTCAGTGCTATTGCCGCTATTTATAAATGGACGCCCGGATTTATAGACGGAAAGCCTGTAAGAGTACTTTTTACGGCTCCTATAACTTTCGTACTGCCTATGTAAATATTTAAAACTGTAAAAATAAAAATTATGGCAAACTTTTATACAGAACATCCGGAACTCAAGTTTCACTTGAACAATCCGTTGATGGAGCGTATCTGTCAGTTGAAAGAACGCGATTATAGAGATAAAGACGAATTCGATTATGCACCACAGGACTATGCTGATGCAATCGATTCATATGATAAAGTGCTTGAAATAACAGGCGAAATAACAGGTGAGGTGATTGCTGCCAATGCTGAAGGCGTAGACGAAGAAGGTCCTCACTGTGCAAACGGACGTGTGGAATATGCATCGGGTACAAAAGCTAACCTTGATGCTATGGTTAAGGCAGGACTTAACGGTATGACAATGCCTCGCCGTTACGGTGGCCTTAATTTCCCTATCACTCCATATACTATGTGTGCGGAAATCGTGGCACAGGCTGATGCCGGTTTCGGTAATATCTGGTCTCTTCAGGACTGTATCGAAACTCTTTATGAGTTCGGTAACGAAGACCAGCACAGCCGTTTCATCCCTCGTATCTGTGCAGGCGAAACAATGTCTATGGACTTGACTGAGCCGGATGCAGGTTCCGACCTTCAGAGCGTTATGCTTAAGGCTACATACGACGAAGCTAATAACTGCTGGCGTCTGAACGGTGTTAAGCGTTTCATCACTAATGGTGACGCTCACTTGCACCTTGTACTTGCACGTTCGGAAGAAGGTACTCACGACGGTCGTGGTCTTTCTATGTTTATTTATGACAAGAATGACGGTGGGGTAGATGTACGCCGTATAGAAAACAAACTTGGTATCCACGGTTCTCCTACATGCGAGCTGGTTTACAAGAATGCAAAGGCAGAACTTTGCGGTGAACGCAAGCTTGGTCTTATCAAGTACGTTATGGCTCTTATGAACGGTGCCCGTCTGGGTATTGCTGCTCAGTCAGTAGGTCTGAGCCAGGCTGCGTACAATGAGGCTTTGGCTTATGCTAAGGACCGTAAGCAGTTCGGTAAGGCTATCATCGAATTCCCTGCTGTATATGATATGCTGGCTACTATCAAGGCTAAACTTGATGCAGGTCGTGCTCTTTTGTATCAGACTGCACGCTATGTGGATATCTACAAGGCTCTTGATGATATTGCACGCGAACGCAAACTTACTCCTGAAGAACGTCAGGAACAGAAGAAATATGCTAAATTGGCCGACAGCTTCACTCCTCTTGCCAAGGGTATGAACTCTGAATATGCCAACCAGAATGCATACGACTGTATTCAGGTACACGGAGGTTCAGGTTTCATGATGGAATATGCTTGTCAGCGTATTTATCGTGATGCACGTATCACAAGTATTTACGAAGGAACAACTCAGTTGCAGACTGTTGCAGCTATCCGTTATGTAACAAACGGTGCTTATGCAGCTACTCTCCATGAATATGAACTGATTCCTTGCGCTCCTGAATTTGAAGGCTATATGAACAGAATTAAGGACATGACTCGCAAACTTGAGGCTTGTACTAATGCTGTGAAGGAAGCTATGAACCAGGAATTGCTTGATTTCGTTTCACGTCGTCTTTACGAAATGTCTGC
>CALUJF010000122.1 GCA_944320855.1 uncultured Phocaeicola sp. | reverse complement strand
GGCACTGGCATCTGTAGGTACGAACTTATTTGTGAATTACTCATATGTATAAAATTAATTTTGAATAGTTACTTAAATAATCTTTTTTACATAATTGAGTATAAAAAATGTTTTATACCTTTGTAAAGTCTAATAACATCGAACAACATGGAAAATCAAATAATCGCGAAACAGAAAAACTATATAGAGAAGCATTATCCTTATGATATAGGGCTGGCACTCAGCGGTGGTGGAGCAAAGGGATTTGCCCATCTCGGAGCTTTGCAGGCACTGGAAGAAAAGGGTATAAGGCCGGATATAATAGCCGGAACGAGTGCCGGGGCTGTGGTAGGGGCTTTCTATGCCTGCGGTTTCAAGCCAAAGGAGATTCTTAAGATATTTTTAGAGCATGACTTAAGGGATTTCGTAAGTCTTACGCTGCCAAAAGAAGCTTTGCTGAAATATGACGGATTCAGGAAATTTCTGGAGGAAAAATTGCCGGTCAAGAGGTTTGAGGAGCTGAAAATCCCTTTCTATGCTATTGCCACTGATTTTGACAAGGGGGAGTGTAAAGTGTTTACTGAAGGGGAGTTGGTGCCTAAGGTAATGGCTTCGTGCACTATACCCATTGTGTTTAAACCTATTATGATAGACGGGGTGAGATATGTGGACGGTGGACTGTTCAAGAATTTCCCTGTTACACCGATTCGCGACATGTGCAGAAAGGTGATAGGGGTGAATGTATGCCCTAAGCAGATGGAGGAGTATGAGGATAATATTTTGCGTGTGGCCATAAGGTCGTATCTGTTTCTGTTCAAGCAGAATGCTGTAGAAGATACTGAACTGTGTGACCTGCTGCTGGAAGTGGATTCGATAGACGATTATAGTATCTTTGACCTGAAAAATGCTTACAAGATTTATAATCAGGGATACACGCAGATGATTGAACTGCTGGAAAAAATTAATAATTAAAAATTAAGAATTAATAGTTCTGGGTTGTTGGAAACTTTATGAATGGAACTAAAAACCAACACCTCAAAAACTTAAAAACTCATACACATGGAAAAATTATCGAATAGCGAACTGCAGATAATGGTGTCGGCCGATGGTGCCGAACTTTGCAGCTTACAGTGTAACGGAAAGGAGTATTTGTGGCAGGCCGACCCTGCTTACTGGAACAGACATTCGCCGGTGCTTTTCCCTATTGTGGGAAGGGTGTGGGACAATACATACAGATGCTGCGGTGAGACTTATTCGCTCGGACAGCATGGTTTCGCACGCGATATGAAGTTTCAGCTTGTGAGCCTGAAGGATGACGAGGTGTGGTACAGGCTGACGGACAATGAGGAAACTCACAAGAAATATCCTTACAGTTTCTGTCTTGAGATAGGCTACAGGATTGAACAGAAGAAGGTTCATGTGATGTGGAGGGTAAAGAACACCGGCAAGGGGGACATGTATTTCCAGATTGGAGCGCATCCGGCTTTCTATTTCCCGGGATATGATGCTGACACTAAGGAACGCGGTTTCTTCGGATTCGACAGAAAAGAGGGGCTGGAATATATCCTTATTGGCGACAAGGGGTGTGCGAATACTGACGTGCGCTATCCTCTGGAGTTGAAGGACGGACTTTTGCCTATGGATACTTCTACTTTCGATGGTGATGCATTGATATTGGAGAACGGACAGGTGGGTGAGGTGGCTCTCTATGACAACTTGCGCAAGGCTGTGCTTCGTCTGCTGTTCGATGCGCCTGTGGTGGGACTGTGGTCGCCTCCGGGAAAGAATGCTCCGTTTGTATGCATTGAACCGTGGTACGGACGTTGCGACAGAATGAATTTTGAAGGAGAATATAAGGATAAGGACTGGATTCAGCATCTGCCGGAGAATGGTACGTTCGATGGCGGATATGTGATTGAAATAATGGAATAGGGATTTTATGAAGATTATACACACCAGCGACTGGCATTTGGGACATACTTTATATGAACATGACAGGACGGTGGAGCATGAGGCTTTCCTGAAGCAGCTCAGGGATATTGTGGAGGAGGAGAGGCCGGATGCTCTTCTTGTCTGCGGAGATATCTATGACCGTACGAATCCTTCTACTTCGGTGCAGAAGATGTATTACAAGGCACTGTTAGGTATGCATTCGGTATGCCCGGAGATGGCTATTGTGGTGACAGCCGGAAACCATGACAGCAAGGCGATGTTGGAGTTGGGACGCGAACTGTGGCTCATGGCAGGGGTGAGGGTTATCGGGCAGTTGGAGAAGAAGGACGGAACGGTAGACCTGGACAGGCATATCATCGGTATAAAGGATGACGGTGGGGTGACTAAGGGGTATGTGGTGGCTGTGCCTCACATATTCGACCAGAATTATCCGCTGATGGACGAGGACTGTCCGAAAGACAAGCGCAGGTGTGAGTTCTTCAAGGCCTTGCAGGAGAGGGTGAAGGATATAAATACGGACGGACTGCCGGTGGTGATGATGGCGCATATGACGGTGGCGAACTGCAACTTTGAGGGACAGGAGGCGGACACTGTGGGAGGTATAGGCGAGGTGTCGCAGGAGGAGCTTGGAAAGGGATATGACTATATCGCATTGGGGCATATACATTATCCGCAGACTCTGAAAGGGAGTGATGGGGTGGCAAGATATTCGGGCTCTCCTGTTCCTGTCAGCTTTGACGAGAATTATCCGCACTCGGTTTCTGTTGTGACTGTGGAGAGGGGACGCAAACCGGAAATAAGGGAAATCAGAATAAAGAATGTGCGTCCTATGCTGACTGTACCTGCTGTGCCTTCCTCGTTTCAGGAGGCTCTGGACGGGATTTCGGCCATTGGGGATGACGAGGAGTGTTATGTAAGGCTGAATATTCTTCTTCGGGAACCTATGCCGGCCGATTATATGGAGAAGATAGCCGGGGCACTGGAAGGGAAGCGTGCGGCGTACTGCTACTGCAAGATTACCAGGCCGGAGATGGAGGCTGTGGCGGATGCTACGGCTGTGACCTATGATGAGTTCAGGGAGCTTACGCCTATTGATGTGGCACAGAGATTCTATAGGGCAAGATTCGGCGAGGATATGCCGGAACGTATGTTGGAAATGATTGGGGAGGCTGTGAAGAGGTATGAAACTTATTAAACTTATAATAGAGAATATCGCGTCGATAGAGTCGGCAGAGATTTATTTTGACAGAGGACCGTTAGGCGATGCCTCTGTCTTTCTTATCACGGGTGATACGGGGGCGGGAAAGTCTACGATTTTAGACTCTATCTGCCTTGCTTTGTATAACACTACTCCGAGGCTGAATATGGCTTCGGGTATGAAATCGAACTTCGGAACGGATAATATAACTGCCCGAAATACTTCCAACCTGCTCAGGCATGGGGCGCGTCAGGCTTCGGCTGTGCTACGGTTTACGGGTACGGACGGATTGGAGTATGAGGCGGTATGGCAGGTGAGGAGGAACAGGAACAATAAGCTTACCTCGCCGGAACAGACTCTGACATGGGGCGATGTGACACTCCGGAATGCTGATGCGGTGAAGAGGATTACTGAGGTGGCTGTAGGGCTGGACTTTGAGCAGTTCTGCCGTACTACGATGTTGGCGCAGGGACAGTTCACTCAGTTTCTGAAAAGTAAGGATGACGAGAAATCGGAAATCTTAGAGAAACTGACAGGTACGGGTATCTACTCTGAGATAGGAAAGAAGATAGAGGAGATAAAGAAGGAGAAAGAGGCGGAATATGTGGTTCAAAAGAGTCTGACGGCGGGAATTGTTCTTCTGAAACAGGAGGAGACGGAGGCTCTCAGAGAGAAATTGGAGGCTTCGGCAGAGAAGAAAAAGGCTCTGGATGCGGAGGCTGTGCGTCTGGATTCTTGCATCAGATGGATAGAAGGAAAGACGAGGATAGACAAGGAACTGTCTGTGGCGGAAACTGCTGTAAGGGACTGTGAGGCGGTAATAAATTCTGACAGTTTCAGGGATGAGGCAAGGCTTATATCTGAAATGGACAGGACTGAACCGGCAAGAAACAGCGTAAGGATGCTGAAGGATGCGGAACGGAGGATTTCAGAACTTGACAATGAGGCGGAAGGGCTGAAATTAAGATATATAGATTTATGTAAAGGCAGAAACGGCCTGAAGGACTGGATAGACAGGAAGAATGAGTATATAGTTTCCTTAAACAGGAATATGGAGTCGGAAGCGGCGAATGTGTCTATGTATGCCAATGCGCAGAAGATTGAGGCTTTGCTGAACTCGGCTTCGGAGGCTTCGCAAAGGATTCTTGGTAGCAGGAAGGAAGCGAAAGGGATTGCCTACAGGATGCCTGCCTTGGAGAAAGCTTGTACGGAAGCGGCCGGAGCTTTAGAGGTGGCGGTAAGGGCTGTAGGCCTTAAAGAGGAAGAGTATGAGAAGGCAGACTCTGCACTGAAGATGCTTAAGCCGGATGAGGTGAGTGGCGATGTGCACAGGCTGAATGCTGAGAAGGACGCTCTGAATGTTCTTTCGGGCTACATCGTTGAACTGAAGAGCGGGAATGCATCTTTGCAGCGTATTGACAGGGAGATTGATGTCCTGAATGTGGAGCTTAGGAAGCGTGAGGAGGAATATTCGACGTGTACGGCAAAACAGGAGGAAATCGCAAGGAGATATAATGATGCCAAAAGGGCTTACGACAGTGTGGAACTGTCGATGAAGGAATGGACCGTGAATCTGAGGGCAAAGCTTTCGGTAGGTGATGTGTGTCCGGTGTGCGGACAGAGGATTGAGAGTCTTGTGTCCGACGAGGAGTGCAGCGAAAGGCTGAAACCGCTTGAGCAGATGGTGATGGCACTGGATAAGGAGCTGCGGGAAACGGTATCGCTGTGCAATGGAACGGCTATGATAGTTGAGAAACTGAAGAAGGATTTGGCTGCAAGAGAGGTCGAGAGGACTGCTGCCTGTGATGGAGTGAGGAAGATGGCAGACAGGGTGAGGAACGAGTGCGGACGTATGGCTGTGGCTTATGGTGATGGCGACGCGGTGGAAACGGAAATTGTGGAAGCAGGGGTAGTGAAGAGGGTGGAACAGATGTCCGCAAGGATGGGCGAACTGCAGGAAATCCAGAAAAAGATAAATGAAGGTAATAAGGCTTTGTCCGAACTGGCGCGTAATCTTTCTCTGCTGAGAAAGGAGCAGGACAGGGCCGGAAAGGTATCGGAAAAGGCTAAGGAAGAACTTTCGTCTGCACGAAAGGAAATGGATAGGATAAACTCTATTGTGGATATGGACGGAAAGACTATGGAGAAGGCCTTGGACGAAGCAGGAACGATGATTAACATTGACGGATGGAGGAAGAAATGGGAGGATGATGCAGGGGCATTGGTAGCAACGGTGACTGAAAGGGCTGCACGTTATTATGCCTGGGAAAAGGAATTGGCACTGACGGAAAAGCATTTATCGAAGGCTATGCCGGCATTGGAGAATGTGGAAAAAATACTTACAGCGGTATCGGCGCAGTGGCCTGAATGGGGTGCTGTGGGGGTAACGGAGTCTGTACCTACAGAGGGGCTTAATGATATGTGCGACTCTTTTGACAGGACTGTAAGGGCTTTGGGTGCATCTCTGTCTGCCGAACGCGAAAAGGCAGGAAAGGCTAAGGCGGATATAGAATCGTTTCTTTCTGCCGAAAAGGATATCGATATGCAGCGTCTGGAGTATCTTACATCGGTGACGGGGCTGAAGGATATCAGGGAAATGCACGAGAAGAAGATATCGGATGCGAAGAGTGCAGCCGGTATATTGGATGCGAAAAAGAAGGAACTGGAGGGGCATATGGCTGCTCGTCCGGCATCGCTTGCTGATGGTGATGAGGCTGAGAGTCTGAAGATTTCCCTTGGTGAGCTGCGAAAGGCTACGGATGAACTGTTGGCAGAGATGGGACGCATAGACCAGCAGCTCAGGACTGATGCCGCGAATGCGGAGCGTTTCAGGGCTGAGAAAAACAGGGAAGAGGAACTGATGAAGACGTTTACCGAATGGGAAACACTGAACAAACTCTTCGGTGGGGGCGACGGAAAGATTTTCAGAAGGATAGCCCAGAGCTTCATCCTGAGTGACTTGCTGCACAGGGCAAACGGATATCTCGGGCGACTGAACAAAAGATACAGGTTGGACTGTGAGCCGGGAACGCTGACCATACGCATGATGGACATGTATCAGAATGATGCGCAGGGGCCGGTGGATATTCTGTCGGGCGGTGAGGGCTTCCTTGTTTCGCTGTCGTTGGCGCTGGCTCTGTCGTCGCTGAACAGGAGGAACCTTTCTGTGGATACGCTGTTTATAGACGAGGGGTTCGGTACATTGAGCAGCGAGGTTCTGAATACAGTGATGGATATGCTGGAGAAGCTGCAGAGCATGAACGGCAAGCGTGTAGGTATAATAAGTCACGTGGAAGGACTGAAGGAGAGAATAGCCGTACAGGTGAAAGTCAGACGTATAGACCAGACACGTAGTACGGTGGAGGTAGTGGATAGCAGGATTTAAAATATCAGTGGTATGAGGAAGATTATATGGATGGCAGGACTGGCATTTGTCTGTGCTTGTACTGAAGAACCTGACGGAAAAGAAAATGAAGAAGGTCAGGACAGAGAATGTAACAAAATAGAGTTGACGGAGGTTATTCCGAGTGATTCGTATGATGTGACATCGGTAAAGACATTCAGTTTTGACGATGGAGGTATAACTTCGTATGTTTCTTCGCAGGAGATTTCGGGAGGGCAGATGTTCAGCCATTCCGTGACGACCTCAGTGGCATATTCCGGCAGTACTGTGACAATGAGTGATGACAACGGCAATGTTATGACTTATACTCTTGATGCAGACGGATATGCCGGAAGCTGCATCTTTGAAGAGGGCGGAGGCACTGAACGGAGATATTCGTTCGGATATTTTACCGGAAATGACGGCGGACGCTATCTGAAAAATGTGTCTGAAACAATAGGTGAGGAGGTTTATTCATCATTGGAACTGGATTATTCCGTTGACGGAAGAGTTGGCGTTTTGCAGACGGTTGACGGCTCGTCGCAGACTTACATTATAGAGTTTGACGGCAGTGAGGCGGTGGAAAACAGGGCTGCTATGCCGGATTTGTTTCTGTCGGAACTGTATCCGCTGTCGTTGCATCTGGCGGCATATTACGGTGGTATAATAGGCGACGCGTATGAATATCTGTGTACGGATATGTATCCGGAGGATAGCCCGGAGCTGAACGAGCATACATCGTACAACTATTCACTGGATGACGACGGATATTTGAGCGGCTGTAAGGTGACAACAAATAGCGGTGGAATAGATTATGTGAGAGATATTACGGTAAACATATCTTTAGAATGATAATCTTGAATGTACGGAAAAAACCTTACATTCAAGACAGGAGGAGTTGCTGTGAATGCTTTGTGATTCTTTTATTTCTGCGTTTTGAAGAACTTTTTGTTATAATATGAGTTGGCTGTGTATAGTGCTGCCGCAGGATTGTTTCCTGTCACACGGTCTTTAGTGATAAGCGTTGTGACGTACGCATCTGAATATTTATAGAACAGACTGTCGTGTCCCACACACAGTCCTATCACCACGTTAAGGTCTGTCTTGGCCTTGTTCAGCAGACGTGCCTGCATTATGGGGTTACACATTGCCGGACCTATGTTCTCACATTCTGCCGGTATTCCCATCGACGATTTGGCCTTTCCTTCCACCTTGCATATAACGGAATAGACTTCAAAATCGTTTGCACGCAGGATTTTTGCGAATATACGTGCCTCGTTTATAAGGCCTATGCAATTGGCTATACCTATCCGCTTTGCGTTTATTTTACGTGCGAACTCCATTATTTCCTGTATTCTGGTCCACTGGCAGTAACCTTCGTATTCCACTTCGGCACTGGCTGTCATTATCTGCCTGTTGTTGCCTTCGTCATATCTTTCAAGAGTCCACTGCTTGTCTTCTTCAGTCAGGGCCGTGGTAAGGCAGAAATCGGGGTATGTACGGTTCTTGAATTTGCAGTTCTGCGTTCCGCAGTCCACGCATGTGTGTATTGTTTCGTTTTCCATACTGTAAAGTCTGTTTTTGTCAAGTCGGATGCAAAGATACTATTTTATCTATTTCGTTCGCCCAAGCGGCTTTTTAAAATGCTTCGTCGTTTGGATTAAAGAAACGAAGAATTTTAAATCAAATGACGAAGCGTTCAGAAATCACGGATTTCAGTGATAAATATATGTGTTCATTATTGTATATTTGTAGAAATTTAATTATGGTTAATATGAAATATTTTTATCATTTGTTATTGTGTGCTGCACTGACATTCAGTGCATGTAGTGAAGGGGAAGACAATCAGTCTCAATTGAAGTTGGCTGATGGTATTCCGACAGAGATAGTATTTGGTGATGGAGAAACAAACAGCGTAAAGGAAATAAAGTTTGTAGCGTCCGCACCATGGACAGCAAGCGTGAAAGAAACTTCTGCAGCTCGAAGTGGCAGTGAAGTTGACTGGTTGACACTGGATAAATATAATGGAAATGCAGGTGAGATTACACTTACTCTTACCATTAAGGATAATGAAACGTCAGAAACACGTAAGGCTGAAATCGTTATTGTTTGTGGAGATACTACTATCACTATTACAGTGGAGCAAAAACCGTCTGCTGATGTAAATGAGGGTGGTAGCGAGACTACTGATAGCAGATTGATAAAGACAATGAAGGCCAGTGTAGAAGGCCATCCGGAAGTAAATTCTATTACTCGTTACACTTATGATAATGAAGGTAGAATTATAAAAGGGGTAGTTGAACCTGTTAATGGTGGCATTCCAAGACAGACGTATTCATTTTCGTATTCTGATAATAAAATAGAGATATCAGAAAAATTAGAGAATAGAAATATGGAAAATCCATCGGGAGAACCTGAAATAACATACGGGGAATATGAGGCTGATTTGAATGAGAATGGAGATGCAATTGCCTTATATACTGTGCATGATAACGGAATTAACAGAGTTAAGACATATGAATTCAGTTATAATGAAGAAGGCCGTCTTGTTGAAATCAGAGGTTTTAGAGAAAGCACTGGAAATAAGTATTGTGTTGAGAACTTTACTTACGAAAATAACTTGCTAAAGTTATATGAATACGATGATAATCTTCCGGAAGATTCATCAGATGATTGTACATTTGCCATAGATATGGAAACCGGATATACTAATAAATATCCTAATAATGCGAATATTGATATAATGGCTTTTATGATACCATTTGAGGGTGATTATTCTGTATTGTTCAATATCGGAGTAGTGGGCAAAACAGGTGATTTTATGCCTGAAGCTGCTACTTTCTCAAGAAAAGCCGGAAATGATGAATTAAAGTTTGACTATGAATTTGATGATAAGGAGAGAATGACAAAAATGACATTTAAAGAGCCTGGAATAGAATATGTTTATGAGTTTTCTTATTAAAAATAATATACAATAATATAAAAATTCCCCCGTGTATCTATTGCAATGTACACGGGGGAATTTCTTTATATAAAGTTTTATGCTTTACTAAGTCCTTTCATCGTAAGCTGTACACGCTTCCTCTCATGGTCTATACCCATTACTTTTACGCGTACGTGCTGGTGTATGCT
>CALUJF010000121.1 GCA_944320855.1 uncultured Phocaeicola sp. | reverse complement strand
AGGAAGTGGAGGATATGGTAAAGGAACTTCTCGGTATCAGTTAAATATGTAATTTATGAATATGACCTTAAAACCGGAATTTGGACTTAGCGGCAGTGCCCTGAAAATCATAGCCATGATTTCCATGGTGATAGACCATGTTGCTCTCTATCTGATGGATGATAGTACCGTATTATACGAAACGATGCGCTGTATAGGACGCATCGCTTTTCCGGTGTTTGCCTTCCTGATTGCTGAAGGATTTATTCATTCAAGAAGCATGTACAGGTATTTCTTTACCCTGTTGGGCTTTGCCGTAATCAGTGAAATACCCTGGTATCTGCTGAATGGTGCTGACGGGACACATAATGTGATGTTTACACTGGCTTTGGGTGTGGCCACGCTTATGGTTCTTGATAATCTTCAGCAACGTAGTTTGGTACTGGGATTTTTATGGACGGTTGGTATGGCCGGACTTGCTTCATGGCTTGGAGTGGATTATGAGTGGAGAGGGATTCTTCTTATTATTATCTCTTATATTTATAATACATATTCTCACTCCTTCCCATATAGTAGAGGTATGCAACTTTTTTGCACATTTGTTTTTACGATGCACTACGGGGCGATTGGTGCTGTAATAGGCTGCATGGTTTTATATCTGTATAATGGAACGAGAGGATTTGTACAAGGAAGCATAGCCAAATATGGTTTCTATGCTTTTTACCCTGTACATTTTATTTTAATATTACAACTACAATAGCACTAGTAGTTGTAATTATATAGAGGTCAGATTTTGTTATATATAATTCTCTATGCTACCATCTAAGAAGTTCACACCGTCTTTATCTGTTACATAATCTACCCATACGTTATGTAATGAGTCACTTATCGTATTTACTAGTTTGTCGGTAATTCTGGTTCTATTGTAATAACTTTTGATATCATCTTCATCAAGAACCACTTCTTCACCATTGTATAAAATAGCATTAGTAGTTGTATAACGAACATCATGTACATCAGAACGATGTTGATATACCATATTACCTATATACGATATATTTCTGGTTACGTATTTAACTTTACCTCTCATATGTTGATATTTTTTTGTTGTACATTTTGTTATTTGATTTTCTTTGGAAATTAATCTAATTTTTCACCCCAGTCCTGCTTTTTAATTCTTTTTAAAAGATAAGAGATACTTTTGGGAGAATCCTTGCGAGCTTTTTTTAATAGACTTGTAAAATCTTCTTGTGATATATCTGAGTTGAATGCTGACACCAAATCAGAAACCGTGTTTTGTGAATACTCTAATGTGTAGCCACGTCGTTTGCATAGCATACGTAGTGCAATGTATCCGCCGTCATATTTGGGGCGTATTTCAATAAGCTTACTCATATACTTCAACCCTGGTTCTTCCATGTGAAGCTCGTTCAACATAGATATTGTGTAAAGTACATTTGCACTTGGGGTTTCCATATCGAAAAGACCTGCCAATTGTACGTTCACGTTGTCTGCTTCTACATATCTTTCAAGCATGGTTAATGTACGGGATTTGACAAATAATGCATCTTGCCAAACGTGATGTTTGAGCGCCTTTTCAATATATTGGTAGGCATCATTATATTTCATCGCATATAAACTAAATGTTGCAGCGAGAAAATTTGATTGCCAGGAATCTTCTTGATACATTGATATATGGGAATTATCTATGATTCCCAATAGATGTTCGTCATTCACCATGATGTTAAAGCATCTGTTTAATTGTTGCATGGATTCGTCAATATTTCCTTTGATGAGATGCTTTTGCGCAAGCATAAGATATTGTTTGGCTGCTTCATCATAATCATGGTTGTTTTGTGCAGCATATACTGCTTTGCCACTTTCTATTTCGTTGGTTATAATGTCTGTATTGTTGAACTCAGAAGCATATTCCAATACCTCTAGGCTAGTATGTGCATATTGAGGAATAATCTCGTTAGAAAGATACAAGCCATCTAAAGAGCGGACACGGCTTAAGGCTACATACAACTGTCCTGGCGCGAATAATCCATGGCTTAAGTTTAGAGATAGCTTGTCAAAGGTCAAACCTTGGCTCTTGTGTATAGTTATAGCCCATGCTAGTTTTAAAGGGAACTGAGTAAATGTACCAGTTACCTGTTTTTTAAGTTTACGCGCTTCACGGTCGTATTCATAGGTTATGGAATCCCAGGAACAGCATGGTACAGCGTATGTTTCCCCATTATCAACAGTGACTTGAATCTCGTCTTTTGAAAGTTTTGAAACTGTACCGAGTGTTCCATTAGCCCATCGTTTTAAAGAATCGTTTCTGGTAAACATTACTTGTACTCCCTCTTTTAAACGTAATTCTTTGGCTACAGGCATCTCTTTTTCCTCGTATTTCCCAGTAATCGTGCCGTCATAGAGATATTCCTTCTCATTTATTTGGGCAAGACAATTCAGATTAATTTCGTTGGCTGTATCATTACGAGAAGTTAAAGTAATCACCATGCCATCATTTTTTTTGGTTGACATAAGCGGCTATTCAGTTCTGCCAAGTTATAAGGAGTAACTTTATTCATTCTTACGTTTTCAAGGATCTGTAAGAAATCTTTGTCTTCTTGGCGGTATACCTTTTGAAATTCGATCTTTGCAAGGCGCATGCGTTTTATTACGTTCGCCTTGTAAAAGAAGAATGTATCCGTATTATAAATATCTTTCAAAAGATCGTGCTCTGGTCCTTGTTTCACGATGGGAGGTAACTGGAATACGTCGCCTACGAAGATAACTTGCTTTCCTCCAAATGGTAGTGTATTTCGCATAGTTTTGCGCAAGGTATAGTCGATGGCATCAACCAGGTCACAACGAAGCATAGATACCTCATCAATGATGATAGTATCCGTATGTATGATTGTTAGGATACGTGCTTCATTCAGTTTCCCATAGGTGCCAGGAGCGCATACTTCTAATGGAAAGCCAAAGAACGAGTGAATTGTATCTCCACCTGCCAGTATTGCAGCTACTCCAGTAGGTGCTAACGTGACGAATTGTTTATTGACCATCTTCTGAATATTATTCAAGAAGGTTGTCTTACCTGTTCCCGCTCTACCGGTAAGGAAGAAGCTGGAGTTGGTATTAGCAATTAACTCGTATGCGAGCATCTGTTCTTTGTTTGTAGTATCTAATGTCTGCATGTGATTAATGGTTTTCCATGGTTGGTAAGATTTGAGTTAAACGAAGATTGTAGTCTTCATCAAGAAGGCTTTTGTAGCTACTTTCTATTAAAGATTTGGCCTCTTCTTTGATTTGTTCTTTTGGTATAGTGCTTCCGCTTGTTTTTAAAGCAGAGTCAAAATATGCTTCTAGCATTTTTGTCGCTTCTTCTTTCACAAGTTCAGTACTATGATTAGTAGAACATTCAAAGTCCTTCTTTTGGATAAGTTCAAACTGATGTCCGTTGAATGCATATATCTCGATACCATTGATATACGTCCAGTTGTATGCCAAAGCTACTTTCTCTACAATAGCAAGCCGGTCACAGAACCTCAATGCCTTGTAGTAACGATGCCCTTTAGTGCTTTCGTATTGGTCACAAATGAAAGCTCTTTGTGAGTTGTCGTAGATAGGTGTGTCTTTACGTAGATTTCCATATGTTGGTAAGACGCTATCTAAAAACTGTTTATTGATTGCTTTTGTCAAACTTGCCATGATAGAATCATTTTAAGGTGATTAAAGATTTTATTGGTGGGAGACAGAAGGCTCACGCAAGCCTTTTACGTTGAGTTTCCTCAATCAAGTTGCGTGAGAAATCCAGCATTTGGCGTTCAGAAACTGTCGCTCCCATAAGTTTGGCTTGGCCTTCCAGATAACTCTTCAGCATCAACACGCTTTGAGTGGCTGCATCTTGTTCGCTGAAGAAATGGCAGTTGAATGCCTTTTGTCCGATAAGTTCCGGTTTTGTCCCATTGAAGGCAAAAAGAGTGATTCCATTAAGGAATGTACGGCAATATCCTATGCCTATATTATAATAGACGGCAAGTCTATTTGATAAGCGAATTGCTTTGAAGTAGGTGTTACCAGCCTGACTGGTATAACCGGTGGTTAGGTACACATTTCTCTCTGCGTTGTAAGTGACTGTTGCACCAGAAAGTGCAGGGAGAGCCTTTGCGGCTACAAGTTGGATGGCTGTGTTTTCTTTCATAGCTTTTTCTTCTTGATGATTAGTAATTTGTTTTTGTATGAGTACTGTTCATTATTTGAATATCGAACAGATACCCTTTACTGCGTGAGAACTGACAATGCTTCCGCCGACACCGCCGATGAATCCGCCTATCGCTGTGCCTATACCAGGACAAACCATGGTTCCAATAGCTGCTCCTGCTGTGGCACCAGCATATCCTCCACCGATGCTGGCTGTATTGGTTGCAGCGTTCTTACAAAATTCACCTTTTGACATTTTTCCTCTACAGACCTTTATTGCATCGGGAACTGTCTGTACGGCGAGCATGATGCCGCCAGTTACCATGTTGGTTCTCATGCCTTTTGCAAGCACATTCTTGGCCGTCTGATTGACTACCTGTTTACCAACAAGAGCTGATGCTGTCTTCTCTACCACTTTCTTCCCGATCTCTGTTTTACATACTGTATCCAAAACAGTTCGGGATGCATGGGTGGCCGATGCTGCCATGCTACGACCCACAGGGGTACGGAGCAACTGTTGTGTGCCGACTCCTACAATTAGGGAAGTTCCCCCACTTTTAGCAGCTTGAACGGATGCTTGCTTTAAGGCTTCTTTGTGGGACATGCCAGCACGTACACCATTGGCGTAAGAAACAACGAATGATATACCACAAGTAAGTCCGCATGTAACAGCCTGTGTCTTTATGTCAAACTTGATGGAGTCAACGGTTCCTGCTTTTGCGATGTTTTTGGCTTGCTGGTAAGTGCAATTACCTTTTACAACCATGTCTTTCGCTACTGCCGGATCGGAAACACCTTGCACCTGGCCATTCCGAATTTTCTCTGCCATAATCTTGACAGCCTCCTCGTATTGGTCTTTAGGTACCTCAAGTTTCATACCGTTGTAACGGTAGCTTCCATCTTGGAAAGCTGCATTGACAGACTCCCGTGCAGAGGCGCAGTATTTCGTCTGGATTTCCACACCATTGACGATACGGTCGGCCCCATTGCGACTGTTGTCCTTGCCAACTTGATCTACATGTTTGCCTCTCAAGCGGTCTGCCATGGCATTGGCATCCTCGGCAGCCCATCCGTGCCCTTGTTTATTACGGTACTGAGTGTACTGCATGTATGAGTTTGTAGACTGGGCGCTACTTGCTGCAGATGCGCCGTTAACTGTACTGTTGTTCACTTGCTTCTTCATAGTTCTTCGAAGTAAAGTGTTTTAGAGGTTATAGCATCTTCGGACTAAGCCTCTTGATGACCGGCCTTCACTCATTATCAGGTTGTCGGTATGAATAATAAATATAAAATAATGGTACAATTTGTCTCTTCTTTACTTTTGCGTACACTTACTAAAGGCAATATACTAATCCTCAATCTTTCAAAGAACGCTTTCTTGTTGTTTGACAATGCAAAGCTATGAGTATTTTTTTTATGACAAAAAACAATTAGATATAATAATAGTTCCTAATGGTAGGTACTATTTATAGTATGTTAAATTGAATCATTATTAGAATTCTTTTGATAGTGCATGTTCATCTTGGTTATACGTTGTGCAATTTCATCTCTTACTTCTGGGGGGTTAATAATTTCAAGATCGCTACCCATTTGAAGTATCCTACCAAAAAACTCATTATTTGGACGTAGTGTCATCGTAACCTCACCAAAACCTAAATTATCGTTGTATTCCATGACCGTTTCTTGAGAACTATGTATAGGTTTAGTTGTTATTAGACCAAACATATATTTGCCATATATCCGAAGCGTAATAGTGTATAACTTCATGCCTTTGGTTTTAGTAGTACCTAGAATGTCATTGAAATAATCAGGGTATTTAATCTTGTCTGATTCTTTGAAGTTAATTCCCTCTTTTAAGATTTTAGGTTCCTCATCGATTCTGTCCAACGGGATATTATATCCCTCAATTACATTGATCTTTCCTGTCTCTGCATTTGTCTTTTCTGCTATTCCAAAAATATGCCATCGATCATTAAACTCTTTCAGAAAATGAGGGTGGAATATAACAACTGATTGTACCTGAAATTTTTCGTAATAGGAGATTTGCAAAACCTTCTTATCACGTATGCATTCATAAATAAAGGGAAGCCATTCAATGTTTTTGTGCCTTCGTGATGCTGAAGTTCCGATAATCTCTTTCCCGTTACTTTTTCTTTTCTTAATTTGAAAGATATCTAATGTGCCAGCAAAGAAATATTCTATCCATGAAATCGGGAAAAAGCCAGCGGAATCCTGACAAAATTGAAAGTATTCGTTGAGATCCTTCTTATATTTTGCTTCATTTGCTGCAGCAACCATCTCTGATAGTGGATCATCAATTTTCCCAGTATAGCAAAATTCACGGGCTCTAAGATTACCTCGTTCTTGAATACTATTTTCTTCAATTTTATTAATCATCTCTCGAATGAGACAAAAAGCTTTTTTCATTTCACCATATCCTTCACATTTTGTTAAAGTGAAAGGAAGTTTTGCTGGTGTATCATATGATAGGAAATCTGCCATTACATCTGCATTGGAAAACCACAAGCGACTTATAAGTCGCTTGTAGATAATCAACGAGAACTGTGATTTATAACTTCCTCCTTCGAAAGGGTTAATCATATACTTTAATTACTTTAGTTATTGTTATTTTCTTTGTGATAAGCAAAAATTCTGTTTTATAAGATGAAAACTATAAAACAGAATTTTTTTCTTATTCTTCACATGCAGGCCTAATATTAATAGCATAATACCAAGGGTCTTGGGGCCTAAGTTTATGTGTTCGAACTTTGACTTCGAATATTACTTCTTCAAAATCTCTATAATCATATTCTCGAGGTGAGCAATTAATTGCGTAACCATTATCTTTATCGATTGTGCATGGCCCTTTTTCGCCTTTCACTTTACCATTTATTAGATCTATTTTACCGTGTGATATTTCACCATTTTGATACTTTGTATTATTAATATTTTCTGTGAGGTTATTATCGTCCTTCTCTTTATTAACTTTTTGTCTCTTTGGATTTGAAGTGGATTTCCCAAGATCTATAAAACCAACTTGCTTTATATTAATTGAAGATGGACTTGGAGCTTCTTCTAAATTAATCTCTTCAACTAAATCTTCGGCAGGAAGATAAGATTCCCCAAGTTCTTCAAAAGATATTTCTTTTTCTTCTTGCATATTCATATATAAACCAGTCAATTCATTATCTGAATCTGGGCGGAAATCATATAAACCTGGACCACTATAAGAAAATCCTAGTGTGCCTTTTAATGTTTGACCTTCATCATGAAGTATATCGAATCCTTTAGCATTAAATGAAACCTCAATACCACATTTCATCTTCAATATCCCCTTGTTGTTTCTGATGTTATGGATAACGCCTGTGACAGTGCAAGCGTCAGTATTTTTCCTATTTTTATCAACAATGCAATGTATATCCTCTTTTTCGCCAAGATAATATAGTTCTTTGACTGTGCCTTTATCAAATTTTCTTGCTAATTCTTCTGATTTGCGAAAATACATCATGGCTAATTGGGATAACTCTTTATTAGGAACTCCCGCTAGTATTGATTTTGCACAATAGCATATCGCCAGATAGAAGCAGGCATTTAAATAGCCCCAACCAACTTGATTCTCGTCAACGAATTGTCTTTCCCATTCTTTAAGTAAGTCTATGGCTTCGTCAATTGAAAATTCATCTGGCCCATAGAGCTTTAAGAGAAATAAGGTTTCATAACTTTTGATATCACCTTGATTTTTTTGATACTCAAGAACATTCTCTATTTCTATTCTTTCTGATTTTGTTAAATTGGAATAAGCTCGTCTTGTGTCTTTTGACGATTTTTTGCTATACACAATAGACTTGACCAGTAAATTTCCATAAAGAGACTTTTTGTCCTTTGAAGCGGCTTTATACATTGTACGATAGCGTTGGATAGCTTCAAAGTTTTGCCCTACAACATTCTGATGGAATAAACGAACTGATTCGTAAATAGGATACGAACTCATGATTTGGGTTAATCCGTCATCTTTGAATGCATAGCAAATCTGTTCAAACAAATCTAATACTGTCCCAAGCTTTTCCGTATAGTCTGAATATATGGAGTTTGTTTCGCAGAATGAATAATCGTTATATCCAAGAATCTTTTGACCAAGCAATATACTTTCCTTAAATAACTGACTTTCTGCAGCATATCCATACGGACTTGCTGGACTTAACTTAATACTACGTTCAAAAGCTTCATATGCTTCTTGAGTCCAATCGTGAAGACAATCTTCCATCTCTTGACAATTAACATCATTAGGATTAGACTGCATTTCTATGTCAAATGATTTGGATAAAGCACTAATTTTTCTTCTAAGTAACATGCCTTGCATATGGTGCAAATCTGCATCATCTGGATTTATGTCAAATGCTAAGTTGAGATTTTCTTGTGCATCAGAAAATAAACGATCGTCAACTTGTATACCTTTAAGTATAGAAGCTTTCTCATAAAGAAATCTTGCATAATGTCCTCTGAAAATTGAATCATGAGGGAATGCTTCAACTAAAGTTTTGAATAATGATTCGGAACGCTCTATGTCATCCATGTCTTTGATTAATAGTGAAAATTTATTCTTAATATTATTCTTACTATCTTCAATCGCACGGTAATCAGCATTTTTTCTAATAATGAAAACACTATAAAGCATGTCTTTATCATCAGATCCAAGTTCTCCCGCGTTTTTGCAGAAATTAATGATATCCTTGGCTATTTCTGGAATTCCAAGTTCCCAATTATTTTTGTAGGCTTTAAGTATAAATTCAGAAAATCTATTATATCGAGGTCTCCAAACTCCAGTCGCTTTACCATCATCGGTAATTTCTTCAATTAGAAGCTTAGATATGGCATTCCATTGTTCTGTGTAGGAACGAAGAGATAAATGATATTCGTCTTTCCATAGAGACTTTAATAACGTTTGATTTACTCCAAAATCAGAATACTTAAAAATAAAGCCAACATAGGCACAGAATTTACGTAAGTTTTCAGGTAATTCATCCATCCATTCACTTACATAAGTTGATAAATTGGCACTTGTCTCTTTATCTTTGAGCATAAGAGGAAAATCTACGACTTCAAGGTTAATGTTATTATTAAATGCCTTTTCAAGTAAAGTTTTCTCAAGACCTAAAGATATATATTTGTCCTTAAAACGCTTTAGTTCATCTGCCTTAAGATAAGAATCTAGTAGTACAACATTTTCTTTTTGCGTATGATATCTTCCTGTATAAGGCTCAACATAAAAGAATAATACTTTTTTCCCTGCTTTAGATATTCGTTGAACAAGGCTTTCAAATTTGTCTTTTGCGACAAGTTTTGACTCTACTATTGCTAAAATAGTTGAATTTTCAGTTTGTTCAGATAGTTGGCAGAGGTATTGTTCTGTGAGTCTAATGTTGCTGCAATTCTTAATATCAATAACTGTACATGAGATGGAACCAATCTCATCTTCCTTCCTTATATCATATGCGAGTCTGCGAGCTAGAGTTGAAGCACCGCTTCCTGGCCTATGCCGTAACGTAAATATTTGTGTTCGTCTAGTCGTTCTAATAATCTCGGAAATTCTTTGTTTTACAACACGATAAATATCTCGTATAACGTCATATTGATTGTCGAGTTCCTCCCATGTAATTTCAGCACCAGAATAGAAATCCCATAATCTTTCTTCAGAAGATCCTCTTGAAGGACCAATAAAATCTATGCCAGCAGCTTTATAGCGTTCTCTGGATTCTGATAAATCAAGTTTGTTGTGAATTATTAGTTTATTCTTTGAAATAGTATGCAAATCATTTCGTAAATCTTTAATATGGTCTATGAACTCCGAGAATGTAGCAGACACAAAGTATATAGGGATTTCAAAGTCTTCCGACCAAGAAGTAAGTGTCTCAATATAATCTTTATCTTTTGTAAATGAGATTATTTTACAACGATTTGCAACAGATTCCCATGACCCAAATATATCTTCTAGCTTATCGTATAATCTCTGTGCTAATTTGGGGAAATTATCACAAAAATCAATGATTATGTAATCGTTGGTTTTACCTGTTTTTACTATTCTAGAAAAAGTACTTAAAAATAATCTGGGGGTCTCACGTAGTGCTTTTTTGTCATCAAATACTCCGAGATCTAATCTACCCTTGGCAAATAACCAATTGGTTAAGTTAGAAGTTCCAGACACCTCACTGAGGTTGTCGGTAATTATTCTGGTGGATGATTTTACTTCAGATGGCGCATTTTCATACAAGCCATCTAAAGTTTTTGCGTTTAAATCTACGATAAAATTCCAGTGTATTCTAAAAAAATTAATTAGTTGTTCTTTACTTAAATTATTATTCTGTTTATCAACAACTACCTCGGGAAGAATTATGACATTTTCTACCCCTGGAGTTTGTTTCATTTTATTGGATAGTTCATCAAAAACTAGAAAATCGTTGTTAGTCTTTAATGTTAGCTCTGATGTAGAATCTTGAAATACAACATTGGGTACCGGAGTGCTTAACTCTGATAGAAATTCATTTGTTTCGTTTGATAAAAATTTTCGTAAGTCACTAAATACTTTTGGCATAAATGTTGCTAAGCTTCTTGCTTCTGTTTCTAAATTAATATCTGATAGGCCGTCATGGCTTCCTGTTTCGCTGCAACTACCAAAGAACGTTGCTAGACTCTTGAAATCACTGTCAATTGTCTTTTTTGTACGCTCAATTTTCTTTTGTGATGTGTATAATGCCAATGCAGATCCTTTTGCATGATATATAGCTTGTTGAGCTAGTGTTGCTAACATGGAATTTTGTACATCTTTACCCGCAGATGTTTTTATAGTTGTAGTACATTCTTTAAAATTAACTTCAATATATTTTTGTCCCGCAAATAGCTGTTCCGCCAACTGAAGGTCAACTAAATCGTATACAACAAGTTTACAGAAAGCTTCAATTGCCGGGCGGATATTTCGAAAAAATCCAACCAATTCACCGCTATTATATTTCTCTATTGCTTCGTTGTAATCACGTTTCAATCTTTGCTTGGTATTTTCCATATTTTATATTTGTTTTTAAATTTATCTTAATAAAGGCTTGCTGTTTTTGCATTAAAATTGAATTCAAGCCGGCAATACAAATAGCATCAATTCTTTGTAAGTTAATGATTTATATTTTCCCGTTTAGAGTCATATAACCAAATCTTTTTCTCGGTCTAGAGTTCAATATTTTCTGAAAGCACATTACCTATCCATGTGTTATATCTCTGGAAGCCGTACATTTTGAGAATTATTCCCAAATCAATCCATGAGTATTCTCGTTGATTCTTCTTTCCCATTAATGGTATGGTTTTGCAAAGTAAACAAAAACTTTTAGTTTACTTGCTATTTCTTCGTAAAAACTGTTTTTTTATAGTATATGCTTGATTAATAATATGTTTAAATACATTTGATGTTGCTTCCATTAGTCGTTTAGCCTCCTTCCACTAAGAAACCTTATCCAAACCAGTCCTGTAGCCCAATCATCTATAAAACAATACATCTTTGTGATTTTTACCAATAATCTTATCAATCACCAAAGCGCACTTTCTCGTCAACAATTTTAGATCGTTCATATGTATGTAAACACAGTTCTTTATGAACCGCAAATTGGTTATTCCCCGAAGTATTGACATATTGTCTAATATGTAACCGTTTCCAGTCCCCTTTAGTGTATACTCCCTATTATTTCCTCAAAGCTGTAATCCATTCTTAGGAGTATGTCAACCTTAACTCTTAAGTTATCTGAAACTTCACACTTTTTACAATCTTCTTAATATTTCAACAATTACTTGATAATAATTCGGATCTTCCGCATACCCAATATCTTCAAGCCAAAGCAAATAGTTACCACCTTTATACTTGTATTGAACTTTAGTATAATAGGCACGTACACTTTCCGTCCAATGATTGAATTCATAGTATTTTCCTGTACGTGGATTGGTAAGTCCAAAAAGATTGTGTTTGTTCATGCATACTGAAGAACGGAACCATCCGGTTTCCAGTATAGCCTGAGCCAATACGATTTTGGGATATAGGATTCCGTTTCTAATGATTTCTTTATAAAGGTTGGGGATGGTAAGTTCAGGAAGATGATTTTCTGATTTAGTAATATCATCTGTTTTCTTTTGCAGTTCTGTTTTCAGGGATGCTTTCCTGTCACTATTCCGGCTGTTATCTTCCAATTTCTTCTGATTGTCTGGCTCGATAATCAGGGTATCCTTTACCATTATCTTATTCTTTTTCTCTTCTGTAACATCCTTTCCTGCACTCTTATAAGCCTCCTTTTGTCTTTCTGTTGGCATAAGTTCCGAATCTCTGGTTATCGTATAGAACTGTGCCGATACGCTTACCGGCAGCAGCATTAACAGCAGTGAAATCAGAATAGTGTTGTGCATTTCTTTTTCAGGAATTGCCGTGAATACATTTGTGGCATTCAGGCGGTTAGAACCTCAAATATAACAGCTTAATTACAGTAATATGGAAATGCACAACAGAAATCAGTCCGATTTGTTGCCATACGAAAAACT
>CALUJF010000120.1 GCA_944320855.1 uncultured Phocaeicola sp. | reverse complement strand
CATCGCCATAGGTAAAGAGTATGAAAAGTGAACGGATATCCCCGTTTTGGGTGAACGGATATCAACCGTTTTCAGCAGTTTATAATAGACAAATAGAAATACTATAAAATTACATATGTATGGTATTAAGCATAATATATGATAATCATGCCTATTTGTTCAATTACCATTCTACTAAAATCGCTCTTCCGCTTAGAGGAGGCTCACCATATAATCCTCTTTGACTATTCAATTGCGTTTGCAACTGTAATCTTTCGGCTTCTGTGAGTTTTTGACCATTGGGGTAATATGTATCATCCAATTCGATATAATTATCTGTCCTTGCAATGTAAGGCAAATAATGTCCATTTAAAAAATAAATATCATTATAAGAAAGAGTATAATTTTTGGCAATATTGTAATTACCTGTTTTCATTATGGTATTTCCTGAACCGTTTGAATAATCTGTAGAAGCGGCCAACGTTATAGAAAAATAGTCAAAGTTACCCTGCATAGTGTAATTTTGAGTAATCTTTGTAAAGACAGATTTACAGTTGCTCTTTACATTATTAAGGTTGATTATTACATAATCATCACGGTCTTTGCGCTGCTGTTCATTAAACATTCCTGCGGCATTACAAAAAGCGTGTATAAAGAAGCGTTTGATATCATCATTGCTTGCCTGCTCAAGAACTGTTGGTACATTTATGTACTGTTCACCGCCTACAAGACCAAAACTACCACTACCTTCTATAGCTCCGTTATCCATTCTGACTGCAATATTGGGTAATTTTATGTGCCCTGGCTCATAATATTCTTCATCTTCAATAGAATTGTAAAATCTAATATTCGTTTTATTTTCAATTTCTTCTATAGCCAAAATTGCTTCATCTTTTATTTTTATTGGCAATTGAAGAAGTTTGACTCTTAACATTGTCCAATATTGTGCTGGATAAGAACCATAAATACCAACAGCACGTGTTTTTGCGACTTCTCTTGGGTCATCAAACAATCCCCAAGTTGTAGGTATTGTGGAACTAATAACATTATTCCATGCATTCTTCTGTTCATTAGTCTTAAATGGATAACCAGTATTATCCAATAACTCTTGTTGTTCTTTAGTGAATGTTGCTACAAAATCAACACTATTAACTGAAACATTTGAGTTTGAGATTTCTAGCTGTTCGTCTTCATTTGAACATGAACACAATGTGCAACTAATTACTGCTACCATCCCTGTGAGAATTGCAATAAAAACAAATTTAAATTTAGCATTCATAATTACTTAGTTATTAAATTACTATTATTAAGTTGATTAACATGTTCGAGTACTTGATCGTACATTAATTTACTGATACCTATTTTTTCAGCATCTTCTTCTGATAGATCCAATGAATATTTTCCGGACTGGAAGCGTATTAAATTATTAATCATTACGCTTTTATTAGTTTGGATTCTATAAATATCCATACTATCTAAAACAGTCTTAGATATATTGGGCGGATTATTTCCTATTTGTTCATTAATAAAAGTGTCATCTTTACAAGCAAATAGTATCTGTAATCCTACGATTAATATGAATACATTCTTTTTCATCTTATCTAATATTTATTTTTTTAATATATTATTATTTATTACTTCCTTTTACAACCACATCAAACTGTCCCATGATTGCATAATCCTTGAAACCTAAATCATCAGCTTTCTTATATAATTGAAAATGTCCTTGGTATTTATTGTTTTTAGTATTATAGCTTTCGAAAATCATATTTCCGTTTAAAGAGATATAATCGTTCTTATCTCCTAAACCTTTATCCTTTTCTAATAGGATAACTCCAAATGGTAATATGTTTGGATTATTTTTTCTTTGCTCATATAAATAATGTTCAAGTTCAACTGCAATGAATTTATCTGTTTCAAAGTCTTGATTATATTTAATAATATATTCTTTGTTTAATAATGGAAATTCTTCATTTTTAGGATATGTAATACCGCCAAATAGATAATAAAAATCATTAGGGTCATTGTTATTTACGAGTTTAAACTGTAAATATGCAATTGTATCATATCCAATAAAAAAACGCTCTTTTGTAGCAAAAGGTAATGCTTGATATCCAAGAAGCTCTTTGAAAGTTGAAGCATCTTTATATTGGACGTTATTTATGGTAGCTTCACAAAATATAAATTCTTGATTTAATATTTCATGTCGTTTACAACTTCCTAATGACATAAGAAGTATAATGCTGATATATAATAACCTGTTCATAAAAAATTATTTAAGAGTGATGGTAAATGGCATAAACTGTATAATTTTATCTTCTGGATTTAATAATGCTATTGTGTAAATATTTGTCTGTCCCGTATCTGAATTACTTATTACGTAATTTAGTTCATCTTGTGGCAATATATCTTTAATCGGTATTTCTCCACGAGTTACAAGTACATTGTATTGGCTTGCAAAAGGACTAAAGACCACAGCTTTAGTAGAAGTCCAAATATCATGTTGGTAATCAGACGGTAAATTGGTATCTCTTGTTAAATAAACTTTTCCATTCTTATAGGAATATGCTGAGCCATCTTCTTTGTATATATTACCGTTAACATCTACTTTCAAATGATTGTTTTCTGCTAAAAATACATCATACGCATTGACCTTAATAGATTGGGTTGTACTTTCTTCTCCATTGGTATCATGTATCTTAAAGAATACAACTGCATCTTTATCTTCTAATGGTATAAATATGGATGGAGTATTTGTTATTTGCCAAATAATGGGTTTATTTGGAAATTTTACTCCCCATTGATACTGTATGATTCTATTTACAGTTTCAAAATGAGACTGAAATTCTGCATCTATACAGGTAGCATCTACTTTAAAACCATCAGGTTCATGTTTTGCAGACAGTACATATTTCGGTAATCCAATAATTATTGTTTTACTATAAGTGTAACCATTACATTGAGCAATTATTTGAGTAACACCATTGTCTTTTACAGTCAAAACACCTTGTTGGTCAATTGTTGCAATAGAAGTATTTGAACAACTCCAATTAATAGAAGAAGTTGAGTTTGTCAATGAATATTTTGCTCCTGTATATCCAGACAAAGGACCTTTGATGGAAGTTTTTAAATGGGCTTCTATCCAATTTTGTGCTTTCGGTGAAAAATATGAATGACCTTGATTGTTTAAGTCATCTTCAAGATAATAATTTTGACCGAAAGAAGAACCAGTTGCTGTTGGTTTTGTTGTAAAGATAGAAGGTGAATTATTTATCCCATTTCCACAAGCCAAAGCACTTGATGAAGGTATAAAAGGAATTGCTAAATTAATATTTATATCGCCTCCATAATCAAAAATAATTGGAAATTTATTGGGGAAACCACCTGATATTGTATTTGACATTTGAATGTGATTATCATATATTGAAGATGGATATGTATCAAATAGACAAGAACCACCATAGTACCCATCAAAAGAGAATACTGTTTTTGATATGGGTATAATCCATAAGAAATCTTTTTTGTAACCAATTTCAATATGGGTTACTTTTTGCCCAGTATATGTTCCTGGCAGACATAAAAATTCACCTTTTACCGAATCTCTTCCTGGCAAAAAACACAATAATCCAGCTATAACATCTTGAAATCCGACACCTATGGCTAATGATAAAATAGGAGATATAAGAGTTCCAATATTTGTTCCGGCTGAAAAGTTACTATTAATATAAAATTCTGGTATATCTATGGAACGATAATCGCTATTTGCAATACCGAGCATTTGAAACTCTTTTCCTGCATCCCCTTGTGGAAATCCTAATTGTTTCAATTCTTGTTGCCAGTGTATGTGCTCACTGTTATTTAAGTGTCCTGTTGGATCAATATAATTCACAAGCATTTGTTGAGCCGCAGTTGAATATGCAAATCGTTCTCCTACTGCCAATAGTGCTTTAACATCGGTAAATTTTTCAGTAAGAGCAGAAATTATATCTTTATCATCAAGAAATTTTCGTATTCCATAGAATCCATATAATAATCCTTGAGGGACATTTGCACCAAGATGTGGGGAATCGTAGCTGACATAAGTTCCTACTCCATGAGGTGTCTTATTGTTTTCCATAGTTTTGAGGGCATAGCGTGCAATAAGTCCCCCCATGCTATGTCCTACTAAAAGCATAGGCTCCGTATTTTCATCAGACATTTCTTTGATTTTCTTTAACACTTCTATGAGGGTATATGCATTTGCTTGAATATATTCACCTGGTGATTTCCAATCTACATATATAAAATCATAGTTATTATCTATTATGAAGTTTTTCCAATCTGGATATACATTGGTACAATACATTGTACCTTGTCATTCAGGGTCAAAATCTCTTGGGTCAAATCCTTCTACAAAAAGAAAAGGTTTTCTTATTTTGCTACTGATATTATTTAATGATTTTATTATTGTAACGTCTGCATAAGTTGTTACTCCATTATAAGAACCAGACCATGAATACGTAGTGATATTGCTGCCGAAAGAACGTGTCTGTATAGAGGGCTGATTGTAGATTGTAATACAAGTGTGAGTTAAATAAGTATTCTTGTTATCGTCCGTAACTTGAATTTTAATAGTATGCGTGCCTTCATTTAAATTTGCACGTACATTCTTATTAAGGATACTTTCAAATCCTTTTCCATAATCTATTTCAACATTAGCAATATTTATATTAGTTAATATGAATGATTTAGGAAGAGAAAAAACGATATTATTTGCTGTTTTTTTATTATCTAAAACACAGCCAGCACATACATTTCTCAGTTGATAAGCGTTTTTTGTAGAACAATAGACTTTCCCTTGTTTGTATGAAATTAAATGATCTATTAATGCATTAGATTTAATTTGTGCGTACTTAAATAATGCAACACTCAATCTTACATTGGCAATATCAGGTGATAAAGATTGGGATTGTTTTATCTCTGCTTCAAATGATTTGAAGGGATTGTCAAACAAAGAAGCTGATTTTAAAGTATTCAATATTTTTGCATATGATGTTACATCACAAATATTATTGAATGTTAAGCCTTTACTTCCATCATAATTATCTAAATTCTCATATTCTATAGCATAATCTCTCAACAATCCTGTAGGAACTGAGTCCCTATTGATTTTTGCAAACATATAATTGAGATTCGAACGTAATTCATTCATTGAAGAATTGTTATTACTTTCAGAATACCCCTTGATGGGTACAGTAGCAGCCAAAAGAAATAATAAAACTCCTTCATATAAGGACTTTGAAAGTCTGGTCATCCAAATCATTGTTCTCATACTTTGTAATTAATTTAAGTAACTTATATTTCGATTTTCCCTTCCGCATACCATCCATCGCTTTGTATTTGGACTATGTAAGTACCGGGAGTCAAAATTGTAAAATCAGTATTCAATGACGACGAATAATTTTCAAGAATACCGTTTGCATTGTAAAGAAACACTTCGGCTTCTAATGATTCGTTCCCGATTACCTCTATATTATGCGTATCGGAGTCATAAACTACCTGTATTGGTAGACACATAGGCGTACGGTGTACTGCCACGTTCTTTCCTGGATTACTTTTACGATAGAAATCCAGAAATACTCCTTGTTGTTTTGCAATAGCGACATGTGCCATTGCCAATAGTAAACCCACCAAAATAATTACCTTTTTCATTTTTGTTATTTTTATCTTTAAACTATTTAAAGTTACAATTAATAAAGTTTTTAATCAAAAATAAAAGTTTTACCTATAATTTTTTAACTTATTGGTATTCAGTGATTTATAAAACTTGAAATGGTCAAAGTTTTACAAAGGGATTTAAAATCTTACGGAGTATTTCAAAAAAGAGTTTTTTCACTCTATAGTGCTATACATATTACAAACATTTATGAATTTTATTTCAACTGATTTCTTAGCTTTATAGCTCTCAAATAAGGGCGAAATATTAATGGATGAAATAATGCTCCCATACAATAAAAAAGGCTGTCACTACAAATTGAGACAGCCTCATGAATATAGTTGAACGTAACCTATTCTTCAAAATCTTTCATCAGTTTGCGAATATAAAGACCTATATTGGTCTCATGCTCGTCTATACCCAGTTTCAATCGGATTTCATGGCTTACGATGTAATGTCGTTTCATCTGAATATATTCTCCGACTTCTTTGCCCCGTAGTCCGATTGCATATAAACACAGATAATTTATTTCATCAGTGGATAATCCATGTTGCTCGAGATATTCCATAAATTGGGGATGCGACGCAGAAAAAGCAAGGCGGGTTGAGTCCATGAACTTCTTTTTGTCATTATGAACTGTCTCAATCCAGTTATTATACGACTCCGCATAGCTGTCATTTCGTGTTATTTCTTTTGCCAGCAGGCCATTTAGCATATCAAGTCTGTCCTTTATGACTTTCTGTATTGGTTTTGCCAGTTCAGACAGTTCTTTTTGCAATTCCTTCAAGTGGTCACGTTCACTTTCTAACTGAGAGATTTCTAATCTGAGATTGGCTGCTTCCAATTCATATTGACGTTGTTCGGCCTCAAGTCGTTTCTTGTCTTTTTCCAGATTCTCGGCTTCAAGTGTTTTCTTGTCCCGTTCAAGTTCCACCTTTTCTTTCTCTTTACGTAGATTGTCCTGTTCCAGTTTTAGGTTCTTATTTTCTTTCTCAGCCAAGATGCGTTTGGTTTTACTGCGATAAGCTCGGTAATACAACCAGCCCACAAGTATGGTCAATGCGAATATGCCACAAAGTGTTGCCCAAATGATTCTGTCCCTATCTTGAATCTTCATGAGGTTTTCCATTTCAAGCTGATGCTTTTTACCAGAAAATAGAAGGTCATGTGAAATTAATTCACTCTGATAACGCTCAAGCATAGCAGAAAACTCTTTATATGAATATAGTGCTTCTTTATACTTACCTTGTTTCTCCAAAATTTCGATTTTCACCGAAGCATATTTTAATGAATCCATGGTGAACGCAGCAGGACTTATTTCTGCAAGAATATCCAGAGCTTTGTTGTATTCTCCAATTTTTGAATATCCTTGGGCAATATTTATAGCATCATCATTCGTTAGTTCAATATCCTTATATTTAGTTAAGAACTCTTTTATCTCTTTGGGTGAACCAAGATTTATTGTGTAAGACAAGTAGGAGGAAAATAGATAAATCTCACTGTCGTCTGGATGCTTCTTTACTAAAGATAGGCAAATGGATAGAAGACTATCAGCTGCTGATTTGTTATTCAGTATGATATAACCATCAAGAGCATTTGTATAACTCTTGATCTCAAAGATATTTCTGCCAATAGCTCCGTATAACTTAGCTGCATTCAGATTATTTCGAATAAATTCATTTGTTTTATACTGTTTAAAATACAAAGTACCTTGTGCAACAAAAGTATGAGCAAGTATCAATGAATCCGTTACTTTTTGTCTCAATTCTATAGCATTCAAGAAAGATTGCATGGCTGAATCATCATCTCCTTGGTTTTGGTAAATTCTACCTTGATAATAATAGGTTCTTAGTTGTTCATTTGGAGTACCCTTTTTGAGATAATAATCAATAGCCGGTTGAAGGACATCGAAAGTTGTTGTATCAATATAGTTCTTGTCTAATGCCATGGATTTAAGTAAAGCATACCTGGCTGCTATCTTTTTGCTTTTTATATTTGTAATCGGAATGTTTTCCAGTATGGCGATGGCAGAATCAGGCTTGGTATTCATAAGGTCCTCAGCCATATCCATCTGCTTCAATATAGAAATATTTCTGTCACACGCAGCTACTAATACAATAATTATCAGCGTAATGATTATGTTGCACAATTTATGTATCTTTATTTTCGCTTTGGTATCTAATGTCATATACTTAGCTTTCTATTAAAACTTATCAATCAATAATAATGGGAAATAAATACAAAATTAGTAAAAAGCGGTTGTATTCGATGCATTATCACAGAAAAACTTGTATTTACAATGTCTTTTGATACATAAATGATTATAGGGCTATTATATAAGAAAATAGAATAATAGTCTGTTCCTGATTTCTATTTTGCTCCGCGTTTGTTCAATACATCCTTAATCATTTCCTTCACATCCAGTCCTACCTGTACAAAGTTTTTGTACAGGATGCGTTCCCTTTCATCCCTTGAATTGAATGTATAGAATTTTGGTAGTGGCACATATGCTTCTTCTTCTTTTTTTATTTCTGCCATATCGAAGTCCGTTTTACAAAAGAACTTTGTGGTCTTGAATTCTTCCGATTTCTGAATGTTCATTGTTCCGCCGTTGCCTACTTTGGTTTTCACAAAGTCACGGGCTGTCTGTCCGCAGATCCATCCGGTAGGCATGTCGGATATCTTTGATGCAGGTACTAGGCTGTCCATGTTCTCGTTCATGTTGATACTTGTCTTGTCACGGTCTATAGTTACACCTTTCTTCAGCTGAACCACTTTTCCGAAGATGTCATTCGACAGCCATTCCAGTGTCTCTTTCGAGCGGGCAGAACCGCTTACCACGTTACCCACAGTGGTGATGATTTTCTGCATACCTACCTTGCCGTAGTCGGCTTCAAGCTGCGGCAGTTCCTGGAATCCCAGCGTCACACTTACCTTGTTGCTTCGTGCTGTTCCTATCAGTCGGTCTATTTTATGGAAATATAGCGTCGGTAGCTCATCCACGATGATGCTCACCGGGATATTCTTGCCCTGTCCGGTATTCACTCGGGTCACAAGTCGGTTGAGAATAAGTGCATTCAGCGCACCTATGATGCTCTCCATTTCAGGGTCGTTGGCGATGAGCAGGTAACTTGGGTTCTTTGGGTCACTCACCTTCAGGTCGAAGTCGTCTCCGTCCTTGTGGAAAATCCAATAAGATTCTTTGGTTGCCAGACGGGATGTATATACTCTTAATGTACCGATCATACCTTCCAGCTGCTCCATGGCCTTGTTTTTGAAAGCTGTTTGGAATGGTCCGAGTAGTGGCGCTACCTCATTGTCAGTTTCCAGTACTTCAAAGATGGTCTGGTAGCTCTCGTTCAGGAAAGATAATATATGCGGCATGTCCGAGTATTTTCCCAACCAGTATGCTGGTTCTACAATATTCCCGTCTTTCTTGTCACGTACCACGCCCGTAGGTTTCCAGAATTTTGTTTCTGGATCCTGACGTTTCTCGGCATACAGCATGTTACCGTCCTTGTCATAGGGTTCTCTCTCATAATTGACAAAAAAGTAGATGCAGGCAGCCAGAAAGTTTACAGCAGAAGTCTGGAAGAACTGGTCGCTTCCACCGCCACCTTCTTTTTTTCCTTTCTGCAATGATTCAAGCAATGTTTCAGCTGTTTCACTTGCTGCGGCAAGGTTGTTGATATATTTTGCTTGTATAGGGTTCACACGACGGCTGTATTCTACATCCACAAAGTTGATGATGTTGAACTTACAGCCTTGTGGCAGTTTGCCCAGTTTCTGGTTCTTCTTGTAGTGATAATACAGTTTTGTCGCCAAGGTAGGGAACTTATAATCGTACACGACCATAGCAAACCCCTTGGCAGAGTGCTGTCTGATAAATGGTTCGATGATTGAAAATGTCTTACCGCTACCCGGTGTACCTACCACCCATGTCCCGCGGAAGGGGTTGCTTATACTTACCCAACCCTTACGGAATTTACCTTTGTAATAGTATCGCATGGGAATATTCACACTGTATTTGTTTTCTTGTATTTCCTCGCATTGTTCGAAGCTTTCATTCTCAAAATTGAACCTGTCTTTCATCAGTCCGTCTTTTAGGAACTTCGAAATGTTGTCCAGTGCGATATGGATCAGTATAACGCCTGTCAGTGAGGCAGCCATATAGAACCAGATATTAAGTGATAGTTTGTACAGTCGTACATCCATCGTATAGTTATATAACCATACAGATAGTACAATCAATCCCACGCCGCCCACGAGCGGGTACAGCACCATTCGCCGGGCATCAAATTCCAGCTGTTTCTTGTTACGTGTACCGATACAGGTGATACAAATGAGCAGGAAGGTTGCCACCTTGCTGTACACCAGGTGTCCGTCATTATATATCATCCAGCGCTTGATGCGTCCGTGTATGTCACACAATATTCCGCTCCAACTGTCAAGCAGGGCTGGATCCAGTGCATATTCAAAGAACTCCATAAGCACGGATATGTAGATTACAGCCCGGAATATTCTGTAGAATCCCTGCAACTCTTTACTTTCTTCCATATTCTTTATCGAGTGTGTTTGTGTATGATGTTAACCGTTTTTGAGTTGTTCTCTATCTTTATTTGTTCAGAGAGATAATAGGTCTTATACGGTGAGCTTGTGTCTTTGGTGTTTCCTGCATTGCCCCGCTGCCTAATGAATAAAGCCAGGCTTTGGCAGTCTGCTGTCCATCCACTTCTGTCGAAGTCCAATACCAGCAGTCGTCAGAGGTTTCCGGAAGCGGATCTCCACCGCATAGTTCTATTACGGGGTTTATAGTCTGGCAGACAGAGTACAGCAAGCGCATCTCTGCTACTGACGGGATAAAGGCACTCTGTCCGTATCTCCACATGTCAAGCACGGATTCTGCCATGGGAGAGGCAGTCTCCTTTGTGTCGTAGAGGGCAAATGTATTGGCATTACCGTCATAGGCATCTGTATTAGCAGATGTTCCTTGTTCGATACCCAGACTGTCTGCAAACGCCTGTTCCTTAAATTCCCAGAGATAGACGGCATACCCGATTCCTTTGTGACCGTCATGGGTGTCTGTGTCAAATACTACAGCGATAGCTTTTTCTCTTGTTTTGTCATACATTTCATAAGGTACAGTCGAACCGTCTTCACAAAGGATATGCCCTGGACGTACAGTCATGTCTGTTTCCTCGATGTGTGCATCGCAAGCAGTCAGCATTGCGGCAATCAGCGTTGCCGGCAATAACCGGCAGATTCTTGTTATTGTCTTTCCTTTCATTTTTTCCCTTATTTTATCGGTAGTTTTATACCCAGTGCTATACCTGTACGAAACAGGTCAGCTCCCTTGATTATCACATCATTTTTTACTTGCCAGTAGAAAGTCCAGCCGGAGCGTAGCACATAGTTATGCTCATAGCCCAGGTGTATTCCTGCCACAAATTTCTGTGTGTCACTTCCTCCTGAACCTCCAATGCGAAGACTTCCGTAGTGGTTACGTCCTCTGATTACGCAGGGCTTGTATGCGACTCCGATTCCCCAGGTGCGATAATTCCTCCAGAAACTTTCCGGACAGACATGTCCGCAGGTTCCGCAGTCCGTCCATTGCAGGTAGCCGTTGGCAAAAAACTCCCATGTGTGCCTGTAGTTTACCTCATGTTCGTAGGCGAGTGTAGCTTCCATTCCGTTCTTGTATAATAATCCGGTACCCAGTAAAATACGGCCGCTGTTACGTTGTGCTGATACATTTATACTGAGTAGCACGCACAAGAGGGAAAAACAAAAAATCTTTTTCATGCTTATTCCTCCTCCAAAAGATTAGAATTAAACGAATCGGCCGAAAGAACATCTTCATAATCTATATTCAGACTGATGTTGCGTCCGCTTATCTGCTTCTCTGTCATTTCAATGGTCAATACTTTGTCATTAGGAAATGTCAGTTTCTTTATGGCAATCACATTACGGTAGCCGTGTCTGAATGTCTTGCCTGGTTCCAGTACAAGAGCCGGTGCCAGTTCGATTACCTGCGAATTGGTGGCTTTTGTCACTTTCTTGTCGGCAAGTTTGATACGTATTTCATCAATGTCAAAGCGGATGTTGGTCTTGTTTTCAATGGAGAAGTCTATGAAAAAATAATCACCTGCTGAATAGATGTTATTCAGGCGCATGACCATTCGATGCTCTTTGCTTGCTACGTTCCTGATTTTGGCCGGTGAATTCCAGATGCGTCTGGCAAATCGGGCCATATCGGCAAGTGGCATCGAAACAGATGGATTGTTGAAGGCTTCACGTTCTTGTAAAAGCACCTCTTTGTCCGTAACAGCTTCCCGCATTCGGGTTGTATAGAGTAAGGCATATTGCGTACGGTAGCGTTCTGTTACGATAGTCACAATAGCAAGTATGTCACCGTCTTCATGCCCGGCTTCTTTTGGCTTTAGGCGGATAATGTTGTCTATGGGCTGATCCCCAACAATTTTTTCAGTAGAGATATCTACAAAACGTATGGGCTCGGATGCTGTAATCACGGTTGTAACCTGTTCGTTTACTGTCAGATGTTCCATTTCTTCATAGGTACGCTGTGCCAGCACCTCACGTCCGGCAAACAGCCCCGTTGTGAGGAATAATACCATTATTGTTCTTTTCAAGTTCATACTACTATGATTTTTGCAAATTATTTACGATAAAATAGGTTTATATTTCTCATTTCTTTTGATGACCGCA
>CALUJF010000119.1 GCA_944320855.1 uncultured Phocaeicola sp. | reverse complement strand
ATCGAAAACAACAAGAGGCTGGAAGCACTACAGGCATATGCACAAACTGCCTAAAATCTAAATCAGAAACTTGAGTCTATAATATAAATAAGACTGTAATAAGTAAAGAGTATTCCACAGAGTGGAAGCCTGGAATGGAGCCTTATTATCCAATTAATGATACTAATAATAATGAACTTGCCGACAAGTATAGGAAGATTGCTGCAATGGAAAATAATATTATTTTTGGAGGACGTCTTGCTGACTATAAATATTATGATATGGCTCCGGTAGTGGAACAAGCTCTAAAAGTAGAAATATGATTTTATGAGAATATTACATGTAATAACTTCGCTTCTTACCGGTGGAGCTGAGAAACTTATGGTTGATTTACTGCCAAGAATGAAGGCAAAAGGGTATGATGTAGAACTATGTACTTTTGATAGTACGGTGACACCTTTTCGTTTGGAGTTGGAAAAAGCAGGTGTTGTAGTTCATGCATTTCATTATGGTGTGCAGAATGTATATGATCCAAGAAATATTTTACGTTTAAGGAAACTTATTATAAGTGGAAAATATGATATAATACATACACATAATACCGCTCCGCAATTGTATGCCTCTATTGCTAATATCGGGATACATGTTCGTCTTGTTACAACAGAACATAATACAACTAACAGACGTAGGAATAATATATTTTTCAAAGGATTTGATGCTTGGATGTATAGACAATATTCTAAAATTATATGTATAAGCAAACAGGCTGAAATAAATTTAAAGTCATACCTGCATAAATTGAATAATGTATGTATAGTTTTTAATGGGATAGATTATTATAAATATTCAAAAGCTGAGTTGGCTAATGATGTAAGGACCATTGGAAGTCGTATTGTTGTTATGGTGGCTGCGTTTAGGGATCAAAAGGATCAGCCGACATTGATTAAAGCGATGCAATATCTGCCAAAGGACTTTCATTTGTGTCTTGTAGGTGATGGAACTCGTAGAACCGAGTATGAAAATTTAATTTCTGAATTGAAATTGAATGAGAGAGTACATTTATTGGGAATTCGTAACGATGTTCATAATGTGTTGGCAGCTTCTGATTATGTGGTGATGTGTAGTCATTACGAGGGATTGTCTCTTAGTTCTCTTGAAGGTATGGCAAGTGGAAAACCTTTTTTAGCTGATGACGTAGATGGTTTGCGTGAGATTGTAAAGGGTCATGGGGTACTTTTTGAACATGGAGATTTCAGAGGATTTGCAGATGCTATACTTAAACTTGAAGAAGATCCGGAGTATAGGAAAAATATAGTAGAATCATGTCAAAAGAAGGCTTCGGAGTATGATATAGATAATGTAGTTGATAACTATATTGATATATATAAAAATGTTTTGTATGCAAAACTATGATGGTAGAAAAAAAATAATCCGTGCAACAACGGTTCCAATGTCTCTAACAAGTTTTTGTACAGGTTTATTAAAAGAATTGTCTGAAAAATATGAAGTAGTCGCATTGTCATCACCTGGAAAAGAGCTACAACAGATACATGAATCTGATGGTGTAAGAGTAATAGCCGTTCCAATGGAGCGTCATATATCTCTTTTAAAGGATATAATGGCTTTACTTAAACTAATAAAAGTCTTCCATACCGAGAAACCTTATATGGTACATTCGATGACTCCAAAGGCCGGACTTCTATGTATGATAGCCAGCTGGATTACGCGTGTTCCAAGGCGAGTACATACTTTTACCGGGTTAGTATGGCCTACAGCTGTGGGTAATAAACGTAGGGTTTTGATGCTTATGGATAAGATTTTATGTGCTTGTGCTACACATATAATTCCTGAAGGTGAAGGAGTCAAGAGTGACTTACAGAATTACATTACGAATAAGCCTATGAGAATTCTTGGATATGGAAATATTAAAGGAGTTGATTTGAACTATTGGAATATAACAGAGGAGATAAAAGAAAAAGCTAATATACTTAAAAAACGATTTGGACTTATACCATTAAATGATGAAGAGAAGGTTTTTTCGTTCTTATTTGTTGGAAGAATAGTAGGAGATAAAGGTATAAATGAATTAGTTGATGCTTTTTTAAAATTAAAAGATTATTATAATTCATGTAAAAGAGGTATAGGAATAAGATTGGTGTTAGTTGGTAAATATGAAGAAGAACTTGATCCAGTTAGTCCGTTAACAAAAAAGAGAATAGATAATAATTCGTCAATTATTTCTGTTGGTACTTTACAAGGTGATGATTTAATAGCATGTTATGCCTGTAATAATTGCTTTGTTTTCCCAAGTTATAGAGAGGGGTTTCCTAATACACCGATAGAGGCCGGTGCTATGGGATTACCATCTATTGTGACTGATATTAACGGTTCCAGAGAAATAGTTTGTGATGAATATTTTATTTTTGATAAAGAGAATATTAAACTTTGTCAAAATGGAATAGTAATACCGACAAAGAATGTTGAGGCTCTGTATATTGCAATGCGGAGGATGATTGATGATGATGCAATGTACAATAAAATGGCTCAGAACGCCCGAAGAATGATAGCCTCTCGTTTTGAGCAAAGTTTTGTTCGTAAATGTTTATTTGATTATTATGATCAAATAATATAAATTGATTTACAGAAATATTAGATTTCTGTTATGGATGTTTTGATTTATGGATTATATCAGATAACTTTATTTTATACTTGTAATATGGTTAAATTATTGATTTTTATAAAGCATCATTTTTCATTTATATGGTCTTTTGTAGAGTTTATAAATTCGATGATATTCTATATATTGTATGGTAATATTAAGAAGAAAGCTGTTGATGCGACTCTGCCTAATGAGTATAAGGGATTTGAATATCGTTTGCTACATGAAAATGATATAGACGGTTTGGTGGATTTTTTTAAGAACCAGCCTGAGAGTGCATATGAGTATTTCAAACCTCATGCTTTTGATGCTGCTTCATTAAAAAGGAAATTATCCGACCATTCTTTTATTATGATGGGTGTTTTATCCGAAGGAAAGATTGTCGGGTATTTTTTTCTGAGATGTTTCTTTAACAGAAAGGCTTTCAGAGGGAAAATAGTAGATAGAGATTTTCAGGGAAAGGGTATATCAAAGCAGATGGCTGTTGTAACTACCGGTATTTGTGAAATTATGAATTTCAGACAGTTTGAAACTTTGTCAAGGGATAATATAGCGTCATTGGCTTCTACCGAGGCGGTAAACAGGGTGGAAATTATTAATGAATTGTCTGATAATTATATTTTTATAGAATGTTTTCCTAAAGATTGATATGATATTGAAGAATTTGTTTGATTATTCAGCTTCTTTTATCGGACTACTTTTCTTATGGCCGGTGATATTGGTGTGTGCTATTTTGATAAAGATTAAAATGCCTGACGGTCCGGTGTTTTTCATCCAAAAAAGAGTGGGGAGGGATGGTAGACTGTTTTCAATGTATAAGTTGAGGACAATGAGTGTTAATCATGGTGGTTCGTCTGTTTCTGTTGCCGGTGAGGCGAGAATAACTCCATTGGGAAGGGTACTCAGGAGATATAAACTTGATGAATTGCCTGAATTATGGAATGTGTTAAAAGGGGATATGAGTTTTGTAGGACCAAGACCGGATGTGCCTGGGTATGCGGATAACCTGATGGGGGAGGATAGACGTGTATTGAAACTGAAACCTGGTATAACTGGACCTGCAAGCTTGAAATACAGGCATGAAGAAGATATTCTTGCGTTACAAGAGAATCCTCAGAAATATAATGATGAGGTGATTTATCCTGATAAGGTGAGGATTAACTTGTATTATCTGAATAATTATTCTTTTTTTAAGGATATCCAGATGATATTTTGTACTGTATTGGGAAGGAAGATGCTGTATAATGGTGAAATGATATAAATATAAAAACATAATGCTGGAAGAAAGAAAAATGATATATCTCTGCCTTGCTCATATGAGTGAGGAGGCTTGGGAACAGAAATATGTTAAAGAGGCGTTCGACACAAATTGGGTGGTACCTATGGGGCCGAACGTAAACACTTTTGAACAGAATCTTGCTGATTTTGTAAATAAAAGAGATGGTGGTGATATCGAGCGTAAAGTGGTTTGCCTGTCTGCTGGTACTGCTGCTGTGCATCTGGCACTTATCGGTTGTGGGGTAAAGGCTGGTGATGAAGTGTTGGTGCAGAGTTTTACTTTCTGTGCTTCGTCACATCCTGTTACTTATCTTGGAGCTAAACCTGTGTTTGTTGGTTCAGAAAAAGAAACATGGAATATGGATCCGAAGTTACTTGAAATGGCAATTAAGGATCGTAAGGAGAAGACTGGTAACTATCCTAAGGCTATTGTTCCTGTGGCTCTGTATGGTATGCCATACCGAATTGATGAGATTTGTGAAATAGCTGATAAATATGGTATTCCGGTAGTGGAAGATGCTGCAGAGGGGATGGGAAGTCGTTACAAAGGTCAGGTGTTAGGTACTTTCGGAAAGTATGGTGTGCTGAGTTTTAACGGTAATAAGATGATAACAACTTCGGGTGGTGGTGCGTTGATTTGCCGTAATGCAGATGATGCCAATGAAATTATGTGGTATGCCACTCAGGCTCGTGATGCTTATCCTTATTATCAGCATTCTGCCGTTGGTTATAATTATAGAATGAGTAATGTGTGTGCCGGTATAGGGCGTGGGCAGATGACTGTGCTTGAGAGTCATATTGCTCATCATAAACACGTGCAAGAATTGTATATGGAGTTACTCAAAGATGTAAGTGGGGTGAATCTGCATTGTCAGCCTGAGGACGATAAGTATGATTCAAATTTCTGGCTTTGTACTGCTACTTTGGACTCTGATGTTAAGGTGGTAGGTCAGGAAAATGCTTACAAGAAAATCGTGAAGAGTGCAGTAGGTGGTGCTGCTGGGGTGATTCATGCTGTTGATTCTGCTGTAACAGATTGCCAACCTAATAGTAATGTGGAGGCCTTAAGAGTTTTTATGCTTAGTAAAAAAGTGGAAATAAGACCGGTCTGGAAACCGATGCATAAACAACCTGTTTATAAGGATGCTCCTGTATATACAAATGGAATAGAAGAGGATATTTTTAAAGTTGGTTTTTGTTTGCCGGCCGGACCTTGTGTTTCTGATGATGATGTAAAATATATTGTGGACTGCATAAAGGAAGCCATTGAATCATAGTTGATGAATAAACAGTTTATACAAATAGCAGAACATTGTATAGAGATAGATAAGGGAATAAACCTGCCGTATAATTTCAATTCGTTCAAGATAGAAGAGTGGGGGGGGGCTTATGTGATTAGTAGTGTATCTGTTGGCCAAGTTGATTTTAAGGTAGATTTCTCTGATTGTAAAGAAAAAAGTTCTTTGGACTTATCAGAGGAGCTTTTCTTATATAAGACTGATAATGGTAGTTATCACGCAATAATTAAGGTGCATTCTACTGGGGATGAATATTTCATGCATGCTTCATCAAATTGGAATTTTGTAACGTTGAGTGCTAATTGTAAATCAGAGAATTGTCCTCTTTCGGTGATAAATAAGTTTTTAATGTTGACTTTTATTTATGCGTCTTCATTTTACAAAACAGTTTTGCTACATGCTTCAAGTGTTAGAATTGGAATGGATGCTGTAGCTTTCATTGGGAACTCTGGAGTTGGTAAAAGTACTCATAGTAAATTATGGTTGAAACATTTTGAAGATGCTGAATTGATTAATGATGATCAGCCTGCTGTCCGTGTGTTTGGAGATAGTACTGTCAGAATTTATGGTACTCCTTGGAGTGGGAAAACACATTGTTATAAATCTGTTTACGCTAATCTTAGGGGTATTATAGGTATGAAACAAGCCAAAGAAAATATTATTATTGGTTTGTCGCCGCTTCAGTTGCTTGCTGAACTTTTTGCTTCTTGCTCTATGATGAAATCTGATACATATACTTTTAGGAATATTGTTTCAACTATTGTTGATATATCATCTTCTGTTCGTGGATTCATTCTTGAAAATAAACCGGAACTACAGGCTGCATTATTGGCTTACAATAATACAATTGGTCTGTCGAGAATAAATTATATATATTAATTAATACTCCTTGCTGTTATGACATTGAAAAAATATTGTTCCATTTCTTTTTATTGATTAACAGTGATTTAGCCATGCGAATGTATTTTTTTTGAAAAAAAACTCGCGAAAGGTATTGCAGGAATGAAAAAAGTGCGTACCTTTGCACCTGCAATCGAAAATGATACGGTTGCCAAGCAAGAAGTTCTTTGAAAGATTTTAGATAAACAAACAGAATGTAGTACAAGCGTCACACATTATAATCAATGAGTGATGAAAAAAGATAAACCGTCAATTTAAACAATTTTAAACGGTATCCTGGACAGAGCAAAACGATACCTTACAGGTATACAAAAATATTTTACAATGAAGAGTTTGATCCTGGCTCAGGATGAACGCTAGCTACAGGCTT
>CALUJF010000118.1 GCA_944320855.1 uncultured Phocaeicola sp. | reverse complement strand
AGTAATACTGCAAGCCTTAAGAAAGAATATGCTGAGCGTATAGCTCCAGCATTGAAGAATCAATTCCAGTATTCTTCGACAATGCAGATTCCTGTTCTTAAAAAGATTGTTATCAATCAGGGATTGGGAATGGCTGTAGCCGATAAGAAGATCATAGATGTTGCTATCAATGAGTTGACTGCTATTACAGGTCAGAAAGCCGTAGCAACAGTATCTCGTAAGGATATCGCAAATTTCAAGTTACGTAAGAAAATGCCTATCGGTGTTATGGTAACTTTGCGTCGTGAGAGAATGTATGAATTCCTTGAAAAACTTGTACGTGTTGCTTTGCCACGTATCCGTGACTTCAAAGGTATTGAAAGCAAGTTCGATGGTAGAGGTAACTATACTTTGGGTATTCAGGAACAGATTATCTTCCCTGAAATCAACATCGACAGCATCACTAAGATTTTGGGTATGAACATCACTTTCGTGACTTCTGCTCAGACTGATGAAGAAGGATATGCTCTTTTGAAAGAATTCGGTTTACCGTTTAAAAACGCTAAAAAAGATTGATAAGCTATGGCAAAAGAATCAATGAAAGCTCGTGAAGTAAAAAGAGCTAAACTTGTTGCAAAATATGCTGAGAAGCGTGCTGCACTCAAGAAAATCGTTAACACAGGTGATCCTGCTGAAGCTTTTGAAGCTGCTCAGAAATTGCAAGATCTTCCTAAAAACTCTAATCCGATTCGTTTGCATAACCGTTGCAAACTTACTGGCCGTCCTAAAGGTTATATGCGCCAATTCGGAATTTCACGTATTCAGTTCCGTGAAATGGCATCTAACGGTTTAATCCCGGGTGTTAAGAAAGCTAGCTGGTAAGATTTTTTATTATTAAATATTGTCAGGGTAGTCCTGATTAATTTAACAATTTTATTTTATGACAGATCCAATAGCAGATTATCTCACAAGATTGAGAAATGCGATTAGTGCAAAGCACAGAGTAGTTGAAGTGCCTGCATCTAATTTGAAAAAAGAGATCACTAAGATCTTGTTTGACAAGGGGTACATTTTGAACTACAAGTTTGTAGAAGATGGTCCTCAGGGTACAATCAAAGTGGCTTTGAAGTATGATAATGTTAACAAAGTTAACGCTATCAAGAAACTTATCAGAGTTTCTACTCCAGGTATGCGTAAATACACTGGTTACAAAGACATGCCGAGAGTTATTAATGGATTAGGTATAGCTATTATATCTACTTCAAAAGGTGTAATGACTAACAAAGAAGCTGCAGATTTGAAAATCGGTGGTGAAGTTCTTTGTTATGTATATTAATTAGGAGGATTAGCTATGTCAAGAATTGGTAAATTGCCTATTTCAATTCCTTCAGGAGTAACAGTTACTCTTAAGGATAATGTGGTAAACGTAAAAGGCCCTAAAGGTGAATTGAATCAGTTTGTAGATCCTTCTATAAATGTTGAAATTGCTGACGGTCACGTTGTATTGACTGAGAATGAAAACGCATTATTGGATAATCCAAAACAGCGTCACGCTTTCCACGGTTTGTACCGTGCCTTGATTAACAACATGGTAGTCGGAGTTTCTCAGGGTTATAAGAAAGAATTGGAACTTGTTGGTGTGGGTTATCGTGCTTCTAATAATGGAAACATCATTGATTTTGCATTAGGTTATACACACAATATATTTTTGCAGTTACCACCTGAAGTAAAAGTTGAAACAAAATCTGAAAGAAATAAGAACCCTCTTATTATCTTGGAATCTTGTGACAAACAACTTCTTGGTCAGGTTTGTTCAAAAATACGTTCTTTCCGTAAGCCTGAACCTTATAAAGGAAAAGGTATTAAGTTTGTTGGCGAAGAAATCCGTAGAAAGTCTGGTAAGTCAGCTGGTGCTAAATAATTCACTTAAATACGTATAATTATGACAACAAAAATAGAAAGACGAGTTAAGATCAAATATAGAGTACGCAATAAAATTTCAGGTACTCCTGAACGTCCGCGTATGAGTGTATTTAGAAGTAACAAGCAGATTTACGTTCAAGTAATCGACGACTTGAATGGTAAAACACTTGCAGCAGCTTCTTCTCTTGGTATGGAAGCATGTCCAAAGAAAGAACAGGCAGCTAAAGTTGGTGAATTGATCGCTAAGAAAGCTCAGGAAGCTGGTATTACGACTGTCGTATTCGACCGTAATGGTTACTTGTATCATGGGAGAGTAAAAGAAGTAGCTGATGCTGCTCGTAACGGTGGACTTAAATTTTAATGAATTATGGCAGTTAATAACAGAGTTAAGATCACTAACGATATTGAATTAAAAGATAGATTGGTTGCAATCAACCGTGTTACTAAAGTTACAAAAGGTGGTAGAACTTTCAGCTTCTCTGCAATCGTAGTTGTAGGTAATGAAGATGGTATCATCGGTTGGGGACTTGGTAAAGCCGGTGAAGTAACTGCAGCAATCGCTAAAGGTGTTGAATCAGCAAAGAAAAACCTTACACGTGTTCCTGTTCTTAAAGGAACTGTACCTCACGAACAGTCTGCAAAATTCGGTGGTGCTGAAGTATTTATCAAACCAGCATCAACAGGTACTGGAGTGGTAGCAGGTGGTGCTATGCGTGCGGTATTGGAAAGTGTAGGTGTTACTGACGTCTTGGCAAAATCAAAAGGCTCTTCAAACCCTCACAACCTTGTTAAAGCTACTATCAAGGCTTTGGGTGAAATGAGAGATGCCAGAATGGTTGCTCAGAACAGAGGTGTAAGTTTGGATAAAGTATTTAGAGGATAAGGAGGAATAACATGTCAACTATTAAGATTAAACAAGTTAAGAGCAGAATTGGTGCTCCAGCAGATCAGAAAAGAACTTTGGATGCGCTTGGTCTTCGCAAGATGAATCGTGTGGTTGAGCACGAAGAAACTCCATCAATCCTTGGTATGATTCAAAAGGTAAAACACCTGGTAGAAATCGTTAAGTAATATATCGTTAATTATAAAGGATTTTACAATATGAATTTAAATAGTTTACGTCCTGCTGAAGGTTCAATTAAAACTAGAAAAAGAATTGGTCGTGGTCCAGGTTCTGGTTTAGGTGGAACTTCTACAAGAGGACATAAAGGAGCAAAGTCAAGATCTGGTTATTCTAAGAAGATCGGATTCGAAGGAGGTCAGATGCCACTTCAGCGTCGTGTTCCGAAATTTGGCTTTAAGAATATTAACCGTGTAGAATACAAAGCTATCAACCTTGACGTTATACAGGCTTTGGCTGATGCTAAGCAGTTGACTAAAGTTGGTATCAACGAATTAGTTGAAGCAGGTTACATTTCTTCTAACCAGTTAGTGAAAGTTCTTGGTAACGGTAGTTTAACTACTAAGCTTGATGTTGAAGCAAACGCTTTCTCAAAAAGTGCAGTAGCTGCAATCGAAGCCGTTGGTGGTAATGCAGTAAAACTCTGATTAAATGAGAAAATCTATAGAAACATTAAAGAATATATGGAATATTGAGGATCTGAGAAAGCGGATCCTCATTACCATATTGTTTGTCGCAATTTATCGATTGGGATCATACGTTGTATTGCCAGGTATCAATCCTGAAATGTTGTCTAAATTGCATGAGCAGACAAGTGAGGGACTTTTAGCTTTGTTGAATATGTTTTCTGGTGGAGCATTTTCAAATGCATCAATCTTTGCGTTGGGAATCATGCCTTATATCTCGGCTTCCATCGTAATACAGTTGTTGGCAATTGCTGTTCCTTATTTCCAGAAACTACAGAGGGAAGGTGAAAGTGGAAGAAGAAAGATTAATCAGTATACTCGTATATTGACTCTAATAATCTTGATTTTCCAGGCTCCATCTTATCTTATCAACTTAAAATTTCAAGCAGGGCCAGCTCTTAATGCTTCTTTAGATTGGACTTTCTTTATAATTACATCAACCATAATATTGGCGGCAGGCAGTATGTTCGTCCTTTGGTTGGGTGAAAGAATAACCGATAAAGGTATAGGCAACGGTATTTCTCTGATCATTATGGTCGGTATTATAGCACGCCTTCCACAGGCATTCGGTGGAGAATTGGTTTCACGCCTTACACTCGCTGAAACAGGTGGTGTTATAATGTTTATAATTGAAATTGTTGCTCTCTTGGCAGTAATTGCAGCTGCAATCTTGTTGGTTCAAGGAGTTCGCAAAGTACCTGTACAATATGCTAAACGTATTGTAGGTAATAAGCAGTACGGCGGTGCAAGACAATATATACCTTTAAAGGTAAACGCTGCTAACGTGATGCCTATAATCTTTGCACAGGCTATTATGTTTATTCCTATAACATTTATAGGATTCTCTAATACAGATAGTGCAAGCGGCATTATGAGATCATTGATTGATCATACAAGTTTTGCATATAACTTTGTATTTGCGATTCTGATTATTGTGTTTACTTATTTTTATACAGCAATCACAATCAACCCAAATCAAATGGCTGAAGATATGAAGAGAAACAATGGTTTTATTCCTGGAATAAAGCCTGGTAAACAGACTTCTGAATATTTGGATACAATCATGTCCAGAATTACTTTACCTGGTTCTCTTTTCTTGGCTATCATAGCGGTACTTCCTGCTTTTGCTGGTTATTTTGGCATTCAGGCTGAATTTGCCCAGTTCTTCGGAGGAACTTCATTGTTGATTCTTGTTGGTGTCGTTCTGGATACTTTACAACAGGTTGAAAGTCATCTTTTGATGAGACACTACGATGGTTTGTTGAGTTCAGGAAGAATTCGTGGTCGTTCAGGTAATGTAGCAGCTTATTAATACTCTATGATAATTCTAAAAACAGATGATGAAATAGAGCTACTTCGTCAGAGTAATCTTCTTGTAGGAAGAACTCTGGCAGAAGTTGCTAAGTTGATAAAACCAGGAGTCACTACCCGGCAATTGGATAAAGTAGCTGAAGAATTCATACGAGATAATGGAGCTATTCCAACTTTTAAGGGATTCCCTAATCCATATGGTGGTCCGTTCCCTGCAAGTATCTGTACTTCTGTCAACAGTCAGGTCGTTCATGGAATACCAAATGATGAACCGTTGAAAGATGGTGATATCGTTTCTGTTGATTGTGGAACATTCCTAAACGGTTTTTGCGGGGATTCAGCTTATACGTTTACTGTAGGCGAAGTAAGTGCAGAAATACAGCAGTTACTTAAGGTTACAAAAGAAGCATTGTATTTAGGTATACAAAATGCTGTACACGGAAAGCGAATCGGAGATATAGGCTATGCAATTCAGAATCATTGTGAATCCAATGGTTACGGAGTAGTAAGGGAATTTGTTGGTCACGGAATTGGCAAAGATATGCATGAGGATCCGGCAGTTCCAAACTATGGTAAGAGAGGAAGTGGTCCATTACTAAAAAAAGGAATGTGCCTGGCTATTGAACCTATGATTACTCTTGGCGACAGAAAAGTTTATCTGGAAAATGATAGCTGGTCAGTAAGAACAAGAGATAAAAGCATGGCTGCTCACTTTGAACATACAGTAGCTGTAGGTTTGGACGCGGCAGACATCCTATCATCATTTGAATTTATAGAAAAAGTTTTAGGAGAATAAGTAAATTAATATGGCAAAACAATCTGCAATAGAACAAGATGGTGTAATTGTTGAAGCATTGTCAAATGCAATGTTTCGTGTTGAACTAGAAAACGGACATGAGATTACTGCTCATATTTCTGGTAAAATGAGAATGCATTACATAAAAATACTTCCGGGAGATAAGGTTAGGGTAGAGATGTCACCATATGACTTATCAAAAGGAAGAATTGTTTTTAGATACAAATAATAGAAAATTAAGATATGAAAGTAAGAGCTTCATTAAAAAAACGTACGCCGGAATGTAAGATCGTTAGACGTAATGGCCGTTTGTATGTTATTAACAAGAAAAATCCTAAGTATAAACAACGTCAAGGATAATTTATTATTTTTGCAAAAAA
>CALUJF010000117.1 GCA_944320855.1 uncultured Phocaeicola sp. | reverse complement strand
AAAGAACTCATTGATATAGCTGCCTATAGGGCAGCGTAAAAATATTTACAAATAATAATTTTATAACTAACTATTGAATAAACACATTCTTTTTTTATTCACTTATATTCAGAAGTGAATATTGCATTTCTATATAACACACTGAAAATCAAATTATTACACATCATACCAATTCTTATATTCAAAAAAGTGAGAAAAAATACAAAAGTGAATCTATTTATTAGAGGTAAAAGACAATATTATGACAGCAACAGATTATGAATTTCAGTTCTTTCTTATGCAATTTCTACACAATAGTGATTTAATTGGATTAATTAGAAAAAAAGATATTATACGAGAGTTTGACAAGAAAAATATACTCTATAACTATGACAGCTTAGAAATAACAAGTAAATTAGACGATATTCCATATTCATTTATCCATTTCAAAGATAAAATCATGCCACCTTGTGCAAAATATATTATCAAAATGGATAATGACTATAAAACCATATACACTTTGGAGGTTGGAGATAACAATGATTATTTTTTTTGCTCATGGAATGATGGAAAACATTTCGTTATTGAACATATCAATCATATAATTTCAGTAAAAGATTTTATTCAAAAGATAAAAACGTTTATTATGAACAAAGGATGTAATAGAAAAACATATAAAAAAATGCCCTAAAGCTAAAACCTTAGGGCACAATTCAAATATAATTTATCTTACTATTTAAGTTCCTTTGGCACTTCAATATCATATCTTTCAAGTTGGGATTTGATATATTCAATTATTTCAAACTTCTCATTAAATATTGAAGGATTATGTACATACTTATATGCTGTATTATTAGCCAGTTGTTCCTTATTATAAGGCTTATTAGTAATAAAGTTTGCAACCTTAACAAGTAACTCCATATCCACCTGCTTATATAGCATATAATATAATACACCTATTTGTTTCTTTGCAGAGATTCTGGCACTTAGATTAATAATTTCATCCAAATCTTCTTTTTCATCTATTTTCCCTATAGGATTATCATCCAATATTAGTTCTTCCTTATATAAATCTTTTTCAAAATCAGGCGATGCCTCAGCAATAGAAAGAAGTCCCCTTCTTACTCTCTCGTCCCTTATACATCTTGTATCGTCATAATGAAACAAATCCACCAAAGTAGAATACATTTCATTTTCAAATTTTTCAAAAAAATCATCCATTGAAGGAATTGGATAAAACTCATGCCCTAAGATTCCCTTACAATCCAAATCAGTAAGAGTAATTTCAGAAAAATCATTCTCAATAAAATCTTTCAATATATCACCCACAAATTCAAAATGCAATCTTGTATCTACCAATGAAGAATCATAACCTATAAATGGTATAACTACCCTTACATCATCATATTGCTTATTCAGTATATCAATTTTATTAATAATTTCATTTAATACCGTCAAACACTTCTTAGAATATATACGTTGAAGAGGCTTAACCTTCTGGTTTAAACACAAGGTTACAACTAAGTTATATATTACCTCATCGTTTTCACAAATTGAATGGTAAAGAGTTCCATATATCAACTCATACACACTACCTTGCGTTAATAACGGACATATAATATCCGTATCTGTAATTCTTTTCTGAATTAAATTATTTTCCATAGATACTTATATTGATTAATTGCTCCAAAGATAACAATTACATATTATTTTTTGGATTTTAGTTGGATTAAGTTTGGACAGTCCTATAGAGAAATTATACGTCCTATCTGAATTATTCATCATACATTTGCAATGTAAAAATCAAGCACTCTCTTACAAAATGTACATAACTCTATAATGTACTATAATAAGAGATACTTAATAGGAGTGTTGGAGTAGCTAACCAATACGACTTATAGAGATTAAGTAATGTGCAAGTAATAACGTTTAAACAAAATAATCATGGAAACAATTATATCAAACATTGAGAATACAAAATTCGCTTACATTAATTTAAATAGAAAAGTTGAGAACAACTCAGAGCTGACCAAAAGTATAAGAGAAAAAGGAATACTCCAACCTATTACAGTAATAAGAGGTAATGAATTGGAAGATAACATATATACACATTTAAACGGTAAATGTGAAGAAATTCCAAACGAAAAGAAAGGCGAATATTTTGTAATATTGGACGGACAGCACCGTATTCATTCACTAATGAAAATTTTAAAGGAAGGGAATATAAAAGAAAATATCAAACAGATTCCAATAATTATAAAGACAAAAGAAGAGGTTGGTGATATTAACGATTATATAATAAGCATCAACAGTACCGCTAAGAATTGGAAAAACTCTGATTATATTAAGAATGCCAACATAAGAAAGAATAATGATTCTCTAATCAAGACCATAGGCGCATTTAACGATATGAAGTTCTCAATATCAACTATTAGTAGGTACATATGCTTAGGGAGCAAATACATTACAAAAGAAACATTAACAGAGTATCTCAATGGAAAATCTGAAATAAAATATGCTGATTATGAGAGAGCCATAAGATTATACTTATTTCTACGAGGAAAAGGATTCAGCAGCCAATTCCTCAAGAAGAGATACCTAATTGACATTATTATTGAAAGCAAGAAGCAAAATGATACGATAAACAGCATATTAAATAAAATAAACTATCTGAGAAGGATAGAGAATATTAACAACCTAAATCATAATAATATAGAGGATAATATAATTAAAATAATTGATGAAGATTATGATGAAGCGGTTAATAATGCAGGGAACGAAATAGAAAAAGAAGAAATAAAAAAAGGAAAAGATTATTTATCATTTATCTCTTATGAAGAAATAGATAACTTCCTGAATCCCAAGAAAATACAAAAGAAAGAATCTATTTCAGTAAAAAAGTTATAAACGTAATAATTTAAATAGTCCTGTTCGTAAAAAAATATCATATTTGCAGTAAGTATGGAAAAATTAGATATAGAAACTATTAAAGAAAATAGGGATTTCCATAATATAAGTGATAAAGAAGCATTATTAATCATAGATACACTATATGATTATTCTGTATCTTGCTTTGCTGCATATTCCGGCGGATACCCGTTCAGCATTTCCGGTGATATCCGTTCACTCCCCAGTTAGTATTCAGTATCGTT
>CALUJF010000116.1 GCA_944320855.1 uncultured Phocaeicola sp. | reverse complement strand
ACAAAACGTATTCTCACAATTGATGCACGTAAAGGTGAATATAACGGTATGCTGACCAAACGTAACTTTACCATACGCACAACCGATGGAAAAGAAAAAGTCATTACATACAGCGGAAAGAAAATTAATGTAAAGATATAATAACCTAAATCCAAACGTTATTACAATGATATAGGAATGTAAATATTAAGTTACCTAATATTTGCATTCCTATTCATATTTATATATTGCAAAGCAAATACATTTTTGTACCTTTGTATTTCAAATAATGAATTTCTATTTATATGGAATTAAAAGAACATTTCTCCGATAAAATATTCAAGATGATATCCGAAACCGCTGACGAAATGGGCATAGAATGCTATGTAGTTGGCGGATATGTGCGCGACATATTCCTGAAACGCCCTTCTAAGGACATTGATGTGGTAGTAGTGGGAAGTGGGATAGAAATAGCGCAGGCACTTGGCAGAAAGCTCGGTAAAGGAGCTCATGTTTCAGTGTTCAAGAATTTCGGGACAGCACAGGTTAAATTCAGAGATATAGAGGTTGAATTCGTTGGAGCGAGAAAAGAATCATATAGCCATGACAGCAGAAAGCCGGTAGTGGAGAACGGGACACTTGAAGATGACCAGAACAGACGTGACTTTACTATCAATGCAATGGCTGTATGCCTAAACAAGGACAGATACGGAGAGTTGGTAGACCCATTCGACGGGATGGAAGACTTGAAAGAAAGAACAATAAGAACTCCTCTTGACCCTGATGTAACATTCAGCGACGACCCGCTACGAATGATGAGGTGTATAAGGTTTGCAACACAACTGAATTTCTACATTGAAGACGAAACATTCGAGGCTCTCGAAAGGAACAAGGAAAGAATTAAAATCATTTCCAAAGAACGCATAGCAGACGAGCTGAACAAAATCATACTATCTCCTATCCCTTCAAAAGGATTTGTTGATTTGGACAGATGCGGACTATTGGAGCTTATATTTCCGGAACTATGTGCCTTGCAAGGAGTGGAAACAAGAAACGGAAGGGCTCATAAAGATAATTTCTACCATACCCTTGAGGTACTGGACAATATTTCAAAGGCTACAGACAATCTGTGGTTAAGATGGTCTGCCCTACTTCATGATATCGGAAAACCGAAAACAAAGAGATGGGAACAAAAAACCGGATGGACATTCCATAACCACAACTACATTGGAGAGAAAATGATTCCGGACATTTTCAGAAAGATGAAACTACCAATGAATGAAAAGATGAAATATGTCCAAAAGCTTGTGAGTCTGCACATGCGCCCTATAGTAATAGCCGATGAAGAAGTGACAGATTCTGCCGTAAGACGACTGCTATTCGAAGCCGGTGATGACATTGATGACCTTATGTGTCTGTGCGAGGCAGATATAACATCCAAGAACGAAGCAAGAAAGCAACGTTTCCTTGACAATTTCAAACTTGTAAGACAAAAACTGAAAGACCTTGAGGAGAAAGACAGAATCAGGAACTTCCAACCGCCGGTAGACGGAGAAGAAATAATGAGAATATTCAATCTTCAGCCATGCCGCGAAATAGGTGACTTGAAAAGTTATATCAAAGATGCTATTCTTGATGGTATCATACCAAACGAACATGATGCCGCATATGAATATATGATGGAAAAGGCTAAAAAAATGGGACTCAAACCTGTTAATGAATAATCTAACAATAAAAGAATTATTCTCCCGTATCATGAGATTTTATATTTTTAAGGCTCGTGATACGGAGCTTTATTAGCAGCAGAATATATTATACAAATCACCACAAACAGGAAACGTGCCAACATCGTAATTTAGACAAGTTTTCCAAAAAGTCTTTCACAATGCGCTACAAGAGCGTTTTCATTCTTTACAATTTTTATTTTTGAAAATTCCAAGAAAAATACAGTTTTTATTTTCAAAATTTTGTTCATAGATTTGCGATGTCTTTTCAGAGTGACATCAAGTATCAAAAGGGAATATCGTGCAAATCGGTAACAGTACCCGCTGCTGTGATTCTTATTGAAACGGAACAGAGGGAAATCCAACCACTGCCTTATGGCGGGAAGGTGTTCCGCGGAGAGATCAGTCAGAAGACCTGCCCTGAAAAGACAAACGGATAATTTATGATAAAAACTTAGAAAAATGGAAACAAAAGACATCTGTATTATCAAAAGAGACGGGAAGCGGGAAAACTTCTCTTCTGCAAAAATCTACAACGCCATTGCAAAGGCATTTGTCGCATCAGACCTGACTGACTGTGAAACACTGATTGACGAAATCACCGAAAGAGTGATAAAGCACTTCAACACGCCTACTATCGGCGTGGAGGAAATTCAGGACCTTGTAGAAATGGAACTGATGAAGGTACAGCCTGAGGTGGCAAAGAAATATATCATCTACAGACAGTGGAGAAATACCGAGCGTGACCGCAAGACGAAAATCAAACACATAATGGACGGCATTGTGGCAATCGACAAGAATGATGTAAATCTCAGCAATGCAAATATGTCGAGCCATACTCCGGCCGGACAGATGATGACTTTTGCCTCAGAAATCACAAAAGACTATACATATAAGTATCTTCTGCCTAAAAAATACGCAGAGGCACACCAGCTTGGAGATATCCACATACACGATTTGGATTACTATCCTACCAAGACTACAACATGTATTCAGTATGACCTTGACGATTTGTTTGAAAGAGGATTCCATACAAAAAACGGAAGCATAAGAACACCACAGTCAATACAAAGCTATGCTACACTGGCCACAATCATATTCCAGACAAACCAAAACGAACAGCACGGCGGACAGGCCATACCGGCATTCGATTTCTTTATGGCAAAAGGTGTTTTGAAGAGTTATCAGAAAAGTGTGGCATCAATAACCGCATTCCTTGCAGAAATGAAAGGTATTGATATCAAAGAAGATACACTGAGAAACATCGTAAAAAAACATCTTTCTACGATAGAGCCTACGGAAGAATCAAAAAAATCATTAATTGAGGAACTGAACTCTTTGGGAGTAAATATCACCAAAGACGAACTTGAACACATCCTCAGCAAGGCCAACGAACGTACCCGCAAGGATACTCATCAGGCTATGGAGGGATTTATCCACAATCTGAACACCATGCATTCAAGAGGTGGAAATCAGGTCGTATTCAGCTCAATCAACTATGGTACAGACACTTCAGCAGAGGGCAGAATGGTTATAGAGGAGTTGCTTAAATCGACAATCGAAGGACTTGGAGCACACGGTGAGGTTCCTGTGTTCCCTATACAGATATTCAAGGTGAAAGACGGAGTGTCATATTCCGAAGCCGATTATCAGCTTGCCATGAGCGATTTCGAAGCTGCTATGGAAGGAAAAATGAAATTTCAGGCTCCGAACTTCGACCTTTTCCTTAAAGCCTGCCGTACTACAGCCAAAGCATTATTCCCTAACTTCATGTTCCTGGATGCACCATTCAACAAACATGAACTGTGGAAAGCTGACGACCCTAAGAGATATAAATATGAACTTGCCACAATGGGATGCCGTACGAGAGTATTTGAAAACGTAAACGGTGAAAGAACGTCATTGGGCAGAGGAAACCTGTCGTTCACGACAATGAACATGCCACGATTGGCTATAGAGGCTAAGATCAAAGCAGAAAGCATAATAGACACTAACAACAAGGAAGCTATAGAGCAAAAGGCTAAAGAGATATTCCTTCAGTCTGTAGAAGAAATGGCTGAAATGATAGCCGAACAGCTTTATTCAAGATACCAGTATCAAAGAACAGCCTTGGCCAGACAATTCCCATTCATGATGGGCAACAACGTATGGAAAGGCGGAAGCAGAGTCAATCCAAACGAAGAAGTCGGAGACATACTGAATCAGGGAACACTGGGAATCGGATTTATCGGTGGACATAATGCCATGGTAGCACTCTACGGACAGGGACATGGACACTGCCAGAAATCTTGGGACACTTTGTACGAGGCAATAGAGAAAATGAACAAGGTGGCACAGATATACAAAGAGAAATACCATCTTAACTATTCTGTACTGGCAACCCCTGCCGAAGGACTTTCGGGCAGATTTACAAAAATGGACAAACGCAAATATGGAATCATAGAAGGAGTAAATGACAGAGATTACTATGTAAATTCATTCCATGTAGACGTAAAAGAGCCTATAAGCATAATTGAAAAAATCAAACGCGAAGCACCTTTCCATGCATTAACATTAGGAGGACACATCACATATGTAGAGCTGGACGGTGAAGCACAAAAGAACGTAAAGGCTATAGCCAAAATAGTAAAAGCTATGAACGACGAAGGTATAGGATACGGTTCTATCAATCACCCTGTAGATACATGTCATAACTGCGGATACAGAGGAGTGATATACAGCAAATGTCCTATATGCAACAGCGAGAACATTCTCCGTATGCGCCGTATCACAGGCTATCTTACGGGCGACCTCAGCAGCTGGAACTCAGCCAAACGTGCAGAAGAGCGTGACAGGGTTAAGCATGCATAATATAAAACTATGCTACATTATTTATATACATACCCGGAAACAATTGTTGACGGTGACGGCATCCGGTATTCCATCTATCTTTCCGGATGCAGCCACCAGTGCAAAGGATGTCATAATCCGGAATCATGGAATCCCAAAGCCGGGAAACCGCTTACCGATGATGTCCTGAACAGAATAATATGCGAAATCAACAGCAATCCGCTTTTGGATGGCGTTACGTTTACAGGAGGCGACCCTTTCTTTAATCCTGATGATTTTCGCATAATATTGGAGAAAGTTCGCAAATCTACCAATATGAATATATGGTGCTACACCGGATATACAATTGAAGAAATCATGAAAGACGAAAGCCGTAAGGATTTACTTCAATATATAGATGTATTGGTAGACGGCAGGTTCGAAGAAAGTCTGTATTCTCCAACCCTCGAATTCAGAGGCAGCAGCAACCAGAGAATTCTGGATTTAAAACATCTGCACACCCCAAACAGAACTATTTAATGTCAAGATATCCGACATACCGAAATAAGACGGTATATCGGATATCTTTTTTGTCACCTATGCTTAAATTTGAATTTTACGCATTAAATATGTTATACAACACATATTAAAGTAAGGGTATCTAATATTAAAATTAACACTATAGACAGAAATTCTATTTTTTAATTGCGATTTTATAAACTAAATCACCATAAAGTAAAAACATACCAGAACATGTTATTTTTCCGTTCACGCACACGAAGCACACATAAAGCAAAACATGATATAAATCAAGAAAAACATATATTAATATAAAAAATCAGTCACAGCTATTGCAGGAAAATAAAAAATACCTACCTTTGTATCGTGGTTGTGAAACCAGAGAGTAAATTAATAAATAGCACAAAAATATTGAAGGTATTAGACTTACTTAAGGTATAAAAATAAAAGGTATTAGATAAAAGGTTATTAGTTTAAGGTTAAGATTAAGGTATTAGGTTTTAAAAAAGGTATTAGTAAAAAGGTAAAGGGTTTTCAGTTTAAGGATAAAAGGTAAAAAGGTCAATAGGTTTAGTGCTAAGGTAAAAAGAAAAGATTGATAGGATAACAAAAAAGACTTGAAAAACCAAAGAAACAAAGAACCCTAAATTGGGGGGTTCTTTCAGGAAGCCGGCGGCATTCAAAATGATGAATGACGCCTTTTTTATTGTCATAACTTATAAATTCATCAATATTCAAAATCTGCCCTGATTGAATTATCATCCATAATTGCAACATCATCATTACAATTTCAATACAACGAAAATGAAATAATGATTTTTTTCCGTAATTAAGTATAAAAGCACAGAAAATACTATTTATTTGCCATCGCTAAATCTATTATTTCTTCGATTATTTCTTAACTTTGCAGCGCAAGTAAAAGAGAATTGAACAAAAACACTTTTATAACATAACATAAATAATTAGAATTATGGAATTTGTAACAAACGAAAAACTTACTATCGTAGGT
>CALUJF010000115.1 GCA_944320855.1 uncultured Phocaeicola sp. | reverse complement strand
CACGATTCGTTTACTCCATATTTACTTGCAACTTCAGCGGTAGTATAAAAATCAGTAATAGGAGTGTGAGAGATTCTGTTTCGTTTTACATAAGAGGTAGAACTCATCATTGAGTCTATGTCTGACTTTCTAATCCTTGTGAATCTACTGCTAAATTGAAAAGCAGGTATTTTCCCTTGGTAAATCATCTTATAAATAGATGATAAAGCTATATTCAAAATCTCTGCACATTCTTTAGGGGATAAAAACTCTTTGTCCTTGAGAGGTTGAGTTCTTTTTACTTCAATTTTGGTTGCTATAACCTCTTCTGCACTTTTTACCTGTTTTGTTCTTAATGCACGTTTGTATGCATAACCGTTACATTGTTTACTACAGAAACGTGTTGATGTTTTTAAAGCGTAGAATTCTTTTCCACACCATTCGCATACCTTTTTAATTCTTACTGAACTTTTTGCCATATTACACTATAATTTGTTAGTACTATTTCGCCTATAAAGGCTTTATTTATTTTTCTTGTATTTTCCTGTCTTTTCCTGTATTTTACTTTCTCTACCACCTTGCAAATTGCAAAATACCCAAATCAGCCCATGCGGTACAAAATCGACACAAAAAATGAATGAAAAACCATTAGAAACCATTATTATATGGTAGATGGCAAAAAGAAAAGGCGCTCAAAATGAACGCCTTACTAATTAAATATGATAGATGTTTATGGTTTGTAATACTACCTTATTCGATGCAAAGTATAACTAAGACTGTATATCAGATGTTTATAAAATTGTGGTACAAATATGGTCTAAGTGTTTCCTTTTTAACAATGAACAAGCATAAATAAATAGCTAATAACAACAAAGATAACCTTTTCTTTGATATGCGTGTTTATTTCTCCTGGTAAGGTTACAAAGATGGTTGAGATATTATCAGATATTTACCTGAGATTTTGTATAACATATTGTTTGTTGTGATTTCTTCAACAATGAAAGAGGCAAACCGTTGAGGCTGCCTCTCTATAACTATATCTATGCTTTATTGGATATGTCTTTTATTATAGCTCTTACCCTTTCTTCAAATCGTTTACAAGCAGATTTATCAAATTGCATAAACTTTTCAATGATATTGTTTATCTGAGGACACTCATTGTTTACATCATACAGGCTTGTTATTAATAAATCCTTGCAATCATACAGATAACAGGAAAAAGCTTTTTCTTTTTCAAGCAGCGTTCTTGTCTGTGCCAGTTCTTTTTGTAGTGCTTCTTTTTCATCAGCATGGAGAACTTTATATTTACCACAAACAGATAGTTCTATTTTGTTTAGTTCATCTTTTCTTTCAACAAAGGTTTGATAGGCTTTCTGTTTAAACTCTCTGTATTCATTTAGTTTGGCCTCTATTTCTTCTTTGCTGAGGCTCTTAGCATCAATAAGAATCAAATTAAGAGCCTCGACACAATCACAATAAAAGGCAGTACGTTGAATTTCTATTTTTAAGCGTCTTTCTGCTTTGTAATGTTCTGTAGCCTTGTCAGTATAGAGTTTTTTGAGTTTGCGTCTTTCTTGTTCACTTTCATTTAACTTTATCTGTAGCTTAATCACTGAATCCAAATTCACCTGGGTTTTCTTTCTTGTTTTCATGCCTTTATATCTTTGTGGTGGGGGGGGACTTTGAAAGTACCCCCACCGGGTTAATAATCATCCTATCTTTATCAAATTTGCCACTTTAAACGATCTGTATTCGTTTTTCTCTGTGTCGAAGTACACTTGTAAGGTATCGCTCTTTTTACGGCTTTCTGTGCCTTTTATTGGCGGCAATAATGATTCTTTCAGTGTACCGTATGCTTCACGTATAGATCCATCTACCTTTTTGAAGTAGAACTTTACAATACGTTCTTTCATTGATGCTTTCAACTTCATGTTCAGCCAGGCGCATTTAAGAGCCTCTGACATTGTGTAACCATTCTTTTTAACCATTTGCCACGCCAGGCGCATTACTTCTCTCATTCTGTTTTTAAATTCTGTTGCCATAATCGTATATCTTTAGTCATTAATATTAAGCTGCCAGTCTTTCAACGCTTCTTTCAATCTCTGTAAGGTCGCAATCTACATCTACCTCGTTGCCGTCCTCATCATAGGCTTCTATACCGTCAATGCAAATAGAAACGTAAGTAGTCACCCATGCACCGGTACCATTGAAATAATCATCCTCTTGGTAACCGTCAATCTCAAAGCTGCCATCGACAACTACCAGAGTATTGTTTACTTCTACCTCAATAGAGAATGTACCGTTGTTGCCCTCGATGTTTTCTACTATCGCATTTGCTATTGTTTCGTTTATTGCTTTCATAACTTATATCTTTTGTTTGACAGTGCGAAGATATTAGATAAAACTAATATAGCAATATAATATATTAGATTTAACTAATAATTAACACAATAAAGGTATAAAGTTAAAACTAATAAAAATGAATATTAAAGTAGATATATCTAATATTATTTGGCTATTTAGAATTTAAACTATACCTTTGTGATATAATTTAAAACTTATACATTATGAATATTAAAGAGCAAATTCAAAAAAGAGGTTTTACTATTAGTCAAGTAGCCGCATTAATGACTAACAAACAAGGAGAAAAGGGTATAACTCAATCATCTTTATCACAAATAATAAATGGTAATCCGTCTTTAGATAAGCTAAAAGAAATAGCTTCTATTATTGGAATATCAGTATCAGAATTGTTGCAAGATGAATCGGATAACACAATTATTTGCCCTAACTGTGGAGCGAAACTCGAATTGAAGAAAGCAGAAGATTGATAAAAACAGGAACGCCCGGCTACCCATCACGGACAACCGAGCGCAAACATCTCGAACGCAAAGATATGGAAGATTTCAAATATATCCTATTTCCGTTACCGCTAATTCAAGAAATATTTAAAAAGCCCAAGAGTGGATTTAGCGATATTTTCGATGTAGGGATATACCGTGTATCTCAAACTTTACAAATAAACGAATACAACGCCTTAAAACAACTCATGTATTGTTATTATCGTGGTGGACTAACAAAGAGTCTGCAAAGAGAGCTTTATAGGCTTGAAGAGGGTGAGATATTTTACAGCGATGAGGATTATAACGGATTTAGCAGTTACGAATTTATCCCAGATACTGAAATAGAAAGTATTTATGAGTATTGCAAGGAACATCAGGATCTGAAAAATGAGATAGAAGAATTTCACCGTCTAAGACAAGTAAAAGATGTCCTTGGAATAACCTTTGATATATCCTCTGTTGCTAAAACTTATAAAACTTATCATGCTGCTTATAATGAGTTTCACAATCAGCCGTTAGTATCAATCAGTCAAAAAATGATGTTTGATTTCTATAAGAACACAAAAACCGACTACGAAAAAGCATTGTTCGCCATGTTTGCAGGAATACGTTCTATTATTGGCAATAAAGATTTTGCAGAAACGACTGGCAGTATGATTAAGTGTCGAATGTTCGGGGCTAAGAATCAAGCAGAATTAGAGCTTATTTTAAGTGATAAGAAAGTGAAATCTTCATATAAGCAATATACAACTGATTATCACTATAAGAAGATGCTAAAGGAACTTGTAGTACGTGGGTTCTTACAATCTGAAATAGGATATAATAAACGTACTTATGTGTCTTGCAAATTGGATATGAAAGGCTTAGAAGATGCTATTGTAGAGCACATCAAACAGAAAAGTTTAAATTATAAAGTTAAGCAATTTGAAAACAGGAGATTACAAGCGATAAATTCAATAAATCACCGTCTTAATAAGTAATCTACTTAATTAAATTCAACTTTATATTCAACCTTATTTCCACCCTTATTTCCACCCACATAAATAATATAATGAATAAATATAAAAAAAATAAATGTACAGTATAACCTACATGACTTTACGTCATGTCCTTTCTCTCAAAGAAAAAAAAGATCATTCTTTATTTAAGGTGCTGTAAATATGCTGTTGACTTGCCCCATTGCGGAAAGGAGATAAATATCAAGGTTGAGTAAGTTGTACCGTCCCACTTCTGTAAATATTGGAGTGTCCCACTTTTGGGACAGATAACTACTATATTATCAGTAAGTTAAGCTATTTTGTCCCACTTTTAGAGATATGGGACACGTGGGACAATGGGACAGTAGAACATATTAAGTGTATCGGTTGTAATACAGCATAACTGTATTAATATCAGTAATTTAACCGCTGTATCGTATCGATACACTTAGAAGCAATACAGCCGATACAGGAAATAAAAAGCCCTGCTCCATCAAAATGCGGAACAGGGCTTGATTGTCTTAATAAACGGTCTCGCCTCACGGCGGTACA
>CALUJF010000114.1 GCA_944320855.1 uncultured Phocaeicola sp. | reverse complement strand
CGCCGTTTTAACAGAGAAGTCCCCGAGGTAGAGATACTTCGGGGATTTTCGCGTTTATACGGTCTGCCGGATTCTCTCTGAAGGAGAGAGTCGGATTCATAACTGTGAATGATGTGAAAGTGAATTAGTCATGTATTTCATAGCAAATCAATAATCAAATCTATATTTATGGAAGAAATAAAGATATTAAGACTTGAAGAAACTTCGGGTAAAGTATTGGAAGCAATCAACGGGCTTTTGGCTCAACTGGTGACATCTAAATCTGTTATATTGTCAGAGGTCCAACTTGAAGAGATAATATCGTCTGCATCAAGCGAAATGTTTCTGATGTATAGAGGTCATGAAATAATCGGTATGTTTACTATTGCAAACTATCTGACGCCAACCGGGCATAAATATTGGTTGGAGGATGTGGTAGTGGACAACCGCTATAGAGGACAGCTTTTAGGTAAGAGAATGGTAGAGGAAGCTATTCGACTTGTTGAGAAAAGAGGAAAATCGACATTTATGTTGACTTCAAAACCTGCACGGGTTGTTGCAAATAAACTTTATTCTTCGTTGGGCTTTGAGAAGAAGGAAACAAATGTTTATAAGATGGATTTTATATAATGTGTTTTTCTTGTAAATATTATAAGCTATTCTTATTTTTGTGTCCGGGCACGGATTGATATCCGTTAGTTTGATTTGAATTTTAATTGTAATATTGATGAAAAAGACATTATTAAGGGGTTGGGTGTGGTGCAGGAGATTTAGAAAGCGCTGTGGTTATGGCGTGCATTCCCCTGCAGACTTTTTTTTTATTACGTTTGTAATATATGAGAAACTGCCTTTTTATTCTTATTTGCCTTTGCATCATCTTCGGAGATTAGTGGCTCATTTACCGGGGCACAGAGAGAAAGTGGATAAACTATTTTTCAGGTTGGTAAATTTTTTACAGCCCAATACAGTGCTTGAAATCGGTACGGGTTCTGGTATGACAGCACGATATATGGCCGAAGCTAATCCTAAAATGACAATATATACTTATTCTGAAAGTATTAATCAGCAGGTTGAGCGGCTTTTCTCAGCCAGAAAGCAAATTCATTATTCGAATGATGATTTTATAAATGCTATCAGATTGCTTCCGGGTGAGAGAAATTCTTCTGTTCTGTTTCATATAGCACATACGCCTTCATATAACGAGGCTTATGATGAAATAATAAATAGTGTCAGGGCTAATGATTGTCTGGTAGTAACGAAGCCATATGCTGACAAAAATAAGAAGAAATGGTGGAAGATGATTCAGGATGATACTCGCACTGGAGTAACTTTCGATTTGTATGATATAGGGATTGTATTCTTTGATAAAAAACGTATAAAAGAAAATCGTATTGTAAATTTTCTGTAAAAAGAAATTTTCATTTGAACCAATCTGAATATCTGTAGTTTTAAATATAGAGTCATTTAAAATTTGTATTATGAAAAAGAGTTTGATTTATACTTGTACAGGTGATTCCGGAACGACTTCCCTGGTAGGCGGAGTAAGGGTTCCAAAGACGCATGATCGTCTGGAAGCATATGGAACTATAGACGAGTTGAATTCATGTTTGGGTGTTCTGATATCATTGATAAACGACGACAAGGATAAAACAATTTTGCAGTTTGTGCAGCATAAGTTGTTTTCAATAGGCTCATATTTAGCGACAGATACAACAAAAACAGAGTTAAACGCAGCTTCTTATATAACCGATGAGGATGTACGGAAGATAGAAGAAGCAATAGATATTATTGATGCCCAGCTTCCACCGTTGAAAGGATTTGTTCTTCCTGGAGGGTGTTACCAGTCTTCCATATGTCATATGTGTAGAACTATATGCCGCAGGGCAGAAAGAAGAATCTTATATCTTGAGGAAGTAGGAATATGTCAGATAGAGAATAACTGTAAACGATTTGTAAACAGATTATCTGATTATTTGTTTGTTTTGTCCAGAAAATTGAATCAATTAGCTTCATTTAGTGAAATTTATTGGGATAAGTCTTGTAAATGATTTTTTTTGTTATACATTTGTGACTCAAATTAAAAAACAAAAAATTTAAAAATAAATATACTATGTATTGGACATTAGAATTGGCCTCAAAATTGGAGGATGCTCCATGGCCTGCAACAAAAGATGAATTGATAGATTATGCAATGCGTTCCGGTGCTCCGCTTGAAGTAATTGAAAATCTTCAGGAAATGGAGGACGAAGGTGAAATTTACGAAAGCATTGAAGATATTTGGCCTGATTATCCTAGTAAGGAAGATTTTTTCTTCAACGAGGAAGAATATTAACAGCCTACAGATAGGTTAATGGATTTAATTCAAGCGGGATGAGCAAGAGTCATTGTTTATCTCGCTTGTGTTTTAATAATAGTTTCAAATAAATAATTTATTGAGTTATGAAGAAGATTCTTTTATTGGCATTTGCTGCTTTATTCATTAATGTGGTATTTGCAGGAGAACTGGTGTCTGAGAAAACGGATTCTCCGGTGAAACATTTGACTAAGCAAGAATTCATAGAAAAAGTCTATAATTACGAAAAGAATCCGGATAAGTGGATATATGAAGGCAATATGCCTGCTATTATTGACTTTTACGCAACTTGGTGTGGACCTTGTAAAGCAATAGCCCCCGTTCTGGAGGAATTGGCAAAGGAGTATGCCGGAAAAATTGTAATATATAAAATAGATACGGACAAAGAAAGGGAACTGGCAGCAGCGTTTGGTATTTCAAGCATTCCTACACTGCTGTTTATTCCATCGAAAGGAGATCCTCAGGTGGCACAAGGGGCTTTACCTAAAGAAAGCCTTAAGCGTGCCATTGATGAGTTCCTTTTAGGAAATAAATGATTTGACACTCCTGCATTTAATAAGAACTTTGTTGCCGTTGTTGAGGGTTGTGGCAAAGATATATGTGTCACCACCTTCTTTAAGCTTAAGCTTTTTTCTCAGTTCATCAACGCTGCAAGGAAAGTTTCTTATAGTGATATTTGCTTTCTCAAGGTCTTTAAGAAAGGCCTTGAGTTCTTTTTTTCCGAATGTTGATACTTCGATTACTTTAAACCTTCTTCCCGGAAAATCAACCACCTCGTTCGAGGTATAAAGGTGGCTGTTGGGATGTAATTTGTCTACTCCGTATCTTGCAGACAATAGTTTGAATGGACCGGCTTTTAGTATGGCGGCACCAGGTTCATATAAATATTCGCCTATAGTGTCTGTATATCTGATTTCTGTATTTCTTTCTTCAGAATATGTAAACCGGAATTCTTGTGGGGCAGCATTGTTAACGAATTGTTTACAACAGATTTCTGCTTTATCCGCGATATTATTGTCGGGTTCAGAATGTTTTGTCATCCTGATAACAAGTTCTTTACACTCGTTGTTTACTGATACAATGTGTATATCACTTATGTGAGTAAGTTCTTTTAAGGCATTATGTATGTCGAGCATAGGCGATAGCTTAATCAATACGATTCTGCCTTTCTCTACTAATTTTCTCTCCAGTTTACAGATATCCGGTTCACAGTCTGATATTGCAACAGTTTTGCCACCATTGCTGTCTCTTCTTGCAGGGTCGACAAATATACAGTCTACAGTATTCATCCGGTCGAGGAAATCAACTCCGTCAGTGTTGCAGAATTCTATGTGATTGGCTCCTAAAACCTTGAAATTATGTTTTGCTATTTCACATAATTCTTCTTGTCTTTCTACATAATATGCGTGATTGAACTGTCTTGAGATGAAATAAAAATCCACTCCGAATCCGGCCGTTAAGTCTGCGAATGTTTCGCCGCTTACCAATGACGCTTTATATCGGGCTGTAATTTCCGATGAGCACTGTTCCATCGACAAGTGTTTGGGATATATTATATTCTCCTGTTCTGCCCATGAAGGAATCTTTTTTTCTGCAATTTTCCATCCTGAAATCTGTTTAACAGCCTCATTTATATCTATATCGGGATAGTTTTTTGCTTTTAATGCCAGCACTCTTATATCGTCATTCCTGTGTTCTGAAATGAATCTAACAGTTTTAGGTGATAACTCTGTCATACTTCGAAGTGTAATGATTGTGAAATATGTTACAAAGATACTCTTTTTTGTTTATATATGCCTTTTCGGTTATGGTAATATACTAAGCATATTGATTTAGTTTGTATCATTTAAAGATTAAAATTGTTTAAAAGCTTTGGAGTTCAAGAAAATATACATACCTTTGCGACCGCAATGTTAGAAACTACTAATCGGAATGTAGCGCAGTTGGTAGCGCACTACGTTCGGGACGTAGGGGTCGGGCGTTCGAGTCGCCTCATTCCGACAAAAATATCTAACAAGCCCAGATGGCGGAATCGGTAGACGCGCTGGTCTCAAACACCAGTGGAGTAACATCCATCCCGGTTCGACCCCGGGTCTGGGTACAGAGTTGGAGAAAGATGTATTTCTTTCTCCTTTTTCTTTTTTACACCCTCGTAACTCGTTGGTTTGCTGATAGATAAGGTGGATCAACGTAAAAACCTGAGGGATTCTTAAATTACGCATAAATTTTCGATAGTCTAAACAGAAAGAAAGCCTTATCTTTTACTCCCCTGAATTGTGAGCTTTAGCATTAAAAGATTCTGATGCAGCGTTCGTAGAACGTCTTTCGAAGTAGTTTATTATTTCAAGATAATGTGTCTGTATTGGCCTTGCCACTCTTCCAAAGGCAAGGAATCCTGCTTTGTCTACCTTCGTCATACCATCTTGCAAGCCTTGTTAATGCTACGTCCTTATGTCTGCACTGGTGAAAAATCAATCCTAATCTCATGGAAAGATAGTATGCTTTCTTTATACAAGGATACTCTCTGAAGAGAATACCGGCACGTACACGCTGCGACTCCGTCCATAAAGACTCTTTTTTATACAGCAGGATAACTTCTTGCCAGCAGCTGTTTTCTTGTATCTCCGTTCTCAAATACCGGAGCATGGTATGTCTTTCCGCACGCTTTTGCGTGTGCTATCTGTATGGACTCTTCATCCAGTGCTTCCCAACGTGCCTTGATTCTCATCTCCTGAACCGCTTCATAAGCCGGTTTCTGAACATGAAAACGGTCTGTCACACGTCGTGCGGCAGGAAAGCATATACGGGCTATCTGTTCCATGTTTGGAGCCATGTCAAGTGTGATCTCCCTTACCTGAAAGCGTCTGCGTCTGGAGAGTTTTAGCAGAATGGATGTAACAGTCTTTACATCAGTACCTTTTATTATGGCTATAATACTTCCTGTGCGTCCTCTTTTTTCTTTGTTTATAAGGATGGTATATAGCTCACCACGTGAAAGACACACTTCATCTATCCCTACATAAGCTCCTATGTTTTTCTCAAACAGGAGCCATTCTTCAGCATGTGAGAGCTGATTCCATTTCAAATATCCGCTCAGATGATTGCGGTACTGCCTTTCAAGAAGTTCACCGTCAATGCCGAACAGAGTCCCCAAAAGTTTACAGCTGACGGGAAGCGTATCAATATAATTCTTTTAAAAAAGACGCAAATTCATGCGTCATACGGCTGCCCTGAGCAACCAGTTTCCAGTTACGGCTTATGTAACATCCATTATCTTTTAAAATCCACCTGCGGCGGCGGATGTTAAGGAACACCTTCTTTCCACGGATAGGAAAGTCTTGTACTACTATCGGATCATAAAAGCCTTTACTCTCAACTTTACTCCCGGAATATTCTTGCGGAACTTCATTCTTCTCTTCAAGGTAAATTACTATTTCCGTATTGCTTTCCTTTACATCTGATATGTTGAAATAATCAAGAGTCCCTTCAGGAAGAAGGAGACGATAGCCGTTTGTTTCCATTATATTGTATTTTGATTATATTGACGCAAAGATAATATTTTATTGGATTTACTCTCAGTTTTTTACGTTGAGCCTTTTTTGCGTGCTTGGGGAAAACAAAAAATCCTGATTTCGCTTGGAAATCAGGATTTTACCGTCTTTTGCTTTTCTTCAAAGTGGTGCCACCAGGAATCGTAATCTAACGATAAGTGGCTGAGTATCTTTGATGTATCTTTAAGCTAAAGAAGTAATCTCCCGCTATTGCTCCACCGGATTCTTGCTGTGTTTTGCTGTATTGTTATTATGGATGATTT
>CALUJF010000113.1 GCA_944320855.1 uncultured Phocaeicola sp. | reverse complement strand
AATGCGATTATCTTATTCGCTTATAATCAAAGAAGTCTACATCCACATATCCTCCCTGAGACTTGGTAGCATAATTGAATATGGCATATTTAGTACCCATAAAGAATCGTCTGTAGTCGAATACCATCCTGAAGTCATTACCTATCTTTTTCCAATTCTTATTGTCATAGCTATAATAGAAAGAAGCTACATCCTTATTCAACCGGAAATCACCATCAATACGCAAATACACACAATCTGATTCAAGTTCAACCTTCTCGATTATTTTTCTATCGATACCGGTCACTTCTTTCTTCTCATCACTCAGACCAACGACTTCCGATTTCATGGTAAGATATTTTTTATCACCTTCGCATGACAAAGCAAGAATTCCGGCATCACCATTGAATGCGCTAAAACCGGCAACATCGCCATCCTTCATAGCTGAAATATCAAAAGAAACGACAGCTTCACAACGCGGACCTTCCATACGCTGAGTCAAAGTATTTGGAGCAAGGAATAAATTATCAACAACTCTTGCGGTCTTCAGTCGGAGATAGCCAAGTCTTTCTTTCAAACTCCAACAAGAATCCACAGGATTATGATTCCATTGCCAGTTCAGTTTAAGGCTGCTTGCATCAAAACTGTCACTCACCACCAGTCCTTCTGATTGATATCCCAATACAGGCTTTTTCATCACTTCCGGCACACGACCGTTTTCATCTCCGAGCATTGGCCATCCGTCAACCCAACGGCAAGGCATCACCGTAAGCACACGGCCCACACCCCCTCTATCCTGGAAAATAACTCCGTACCAATTACCATTACCATCGTCTACTATAGTACCTTGAGCCACATATGGAAATCCTCCAAGGGCATCCTCCAGTATAACACGTTTTTCATAAGGTCCGGCTATATTGTCGGCTCTATAACAAACCTGACGACGTTTGCCTCCTACCGGCCATGAAATCATTATCAGATAATATTTTCCATCGTGTTTTATCACCCTGCTACCTTCAAGAAGCCCGTTTTCTTCACTATCACGTTCAAATACTTTTGTATCAAGCCCTCCTTCAAGTACTCCTGTCAAATCCGGCTTCAGTTCACGCAACTGCCCTGTTCCGTAAAATACATACGTTCTACCATCATCATCAAAAAACAACGATGCATCATGAAAGTGTGGAGTGCGGGCCAGCAATGTCCATTTTCCTGCAGGATCATCCGTTGTATATACATATCCCCTATAAGGAGTATCATTAGGAGAGAAATAAGCATAAAACTTACCATTATTATATTTAAGAGAAGTAGCCCACTGTCCTCTACCATAAACAGTACCGTCATTCAAATCATAAGAAGACTTATCATCAAGTTTGTCGTACAAATAATTAATAATCTTCCAATTAACCAAATCCTTAGAATGCATAATTGGTGCCCCCGGCATGAGATGCATAGTGGTGCTTACCATATAATAATCATCGCCTACACGAATTACGTCAGGGTCAGGAACATCCGCCCACAGAACAGGATTTGTAAAAGTACCGTCACCATTATCACTTGACTGTGCACCGACATTACCGACAGACAAGCTACCAAGAGCCAAAACAAAAGAAAATAAAAGACTTTTTTTCATGGTTTTTACTGTTATTAGTGTTTATTTATTAAGAATCACATAATCTTTACCGGCTATAGTTTCTATATCATATTCATATACCTAACGTAAATCAGGTTTTTCCGGCAAATCAAGTTCGTCAGATATCAAAGGTTGCAATATCTTCGCTGAAGAATATAGAATATTCGGACATTCTCCTTTTGCCTTTTTCAGGCCTTTACATTTGAGCGGCACATAACTTCTTAATCTTAAAGTTCCTCCTATGCGTGAATGAACTACAATTTTCTTAGGAGCTCCTTCTTTCCACTCTATATCAACAACAAATCCTCCTCTTGCAACAAGTCCTGTAACCTTACCTTCCTTCCATTGTTCAGGTAGAGAAGGCAGTATATGGACTGCGCCATCATGACTTTGCAACAACATTTCAGCTATCCCTGCCGTAAATCCAAAATTTCCGTCAATCTGAAATGGAGGATGAGCATCCAGCATATTTGGATAAGTGCGTCCTTCCGGATAATCCTTAACAACTTCATCACCAGGTAATATTTTCAACATGTTCTTTATTATTCTGTAAGCATGATTGCCGTCAAACATTCTTGCCCAAAAATTAATTTTCCATCCGATACTCCAACCGGTTGCCATATCACCTCTTTGCAACAAAGTATTTTTTGCAGCTTGAAATAACAATGGATTTGAATATGGGGAAATCTGGTTACTCGGATATAATCCATATAAATGAGATATATGTCTGTGTTTGTCATTGGGGTTATCCAAATCTTCCATCCATTCCTGCAACTGATTATACCTGCCTATTCTCATTGGAGGCAATCTTGTAATCATATTTTTTAATGAATCAATATATCTATCACTTTCTCCCAATATTTCTGCAGCCAGCCTTGTATTTTCCAATACATCAAAAGCAAGCTGATTGTCCATTGTACATCCTGCAGTTATTGACACGCCATTAGGACCATGCTCCACACCTTCGCATTTGACAATTAAATCACTACCTATATTCTCTATTGAAACTGCCAACGGACATGAGTAAGACAAATCGAAATCCTGTATTTTACCTTTATCCGAATTCATGTTTATCACAATTACATTTCCGGAGAAAGAAGAAAAAACAGTACGTGTATATTTTATTCCATTACTAACGTATTCTGTCGTAGCAATAGCATTGCCTAAATTAAGTTCCCTATAATATTCATCTACCACTCCAGTATTAATAAAATCCAAAAACACACTTCCCAAAGTAAGATAACGCATACCGTGATTCCCGGTAAAAAATCTTTCATCCAGGATTTTTCCCGCTTCCGCATTCCGGCCTTCAAAGATATATTCCCTGACGCTTTCCAAATACGCATCAGCTCCAGCCCTATCATTATTATAAGGAGAGCCGGACCAAAAAGTTTCTTCGTTTATCTGAATCTCTTCACGTGTGGTACCCCCATAAACCATGCCGCCTATATGCGAGTTTCCAACAGGTAAAGCTTCCCACCAATTTTTCGCAGGAGCCGAATACCATAATCTCAAATTCTCTGCATCAAGACTATTTGCACAACACAATAATATAAACAACAAGAATAATCTCATATATAGAAAATTATGATTCTAATTATTAAACCCCCTTGAAACAAAAGGTAAACACATATACAATGCAGAATGCCAGTACTCCCAGTCATGTCCGCCATCCCTGACCCTGAATTGACAATTTATCCCTGATTTACGCAAAGCACGAAAAAACTCTATATTTCTGTCAAGCAGGAAATCGTCATCACCACAATCAACGAACCAGTTTACTTTTCTCAAACCAGCTTTGATATCACTGTCAGAGTTATCTACAAACTTAATACAACTTCGCTCCTTTACAGCTCTTGTTAAAATTGCAAGTTTATCATCAGAATTCTCATATCGGGCAGCTCCAACCTCCGGTATATCCATAAGCGCGCTCATAGCATAAACAGAAGAAAACATATCCGGATGCCACAAACCATATGCAGTAGCTCCACCTCCTCCCATGGACAAACCGGCCACAGCTCTATTGTCCTTATCACCTATAACATTATATCTATTTTCTATATAAGGGAGAAATTCTTCAAAAAAGAATGTTTCATATTTCCATCCCGGCATATCGAAATATCCATTCCACACACCCTTATAGATATCTCCTCCCGCATCAGGCATTACTATAATCATTTCGTCAGCTTCGCCTGAATACACCAATCTGTCGGCCACGTCCTGGACATGTCCACGCCATACCCAGTCGCGATCAGTCTGCGACATTCCATGCAACAAATACAGCACGGGGTACTTTTTGCCTTCATCATAAGAAGGAGGCAAATAAACCGAGTAGTTTCTTGAAGCATTAAGAATACTACTGAAAATTGAATCACTTACAACCTTACTACGTGAAAACAGTTGTAATGGAATTATAATAAGAAAAATAAAAACAAAATGTTTGTCCATAGTTACCAAATTTTCTATGATGCAAAATTATTATCATATGAAGTGAATATCAAGCTTTAATGTTACAAGTATCATTGTGTATGTAACACCAATCCGGAAAAAACATTTCAATAGAGTACAAATATATTATGCCCACATTACACATACACGTATATATCACTGATTTAAAGCACATTACACACCTATATAAAAATATAATTATTACATATCCGAAGTAACACACGCTAAAACATCCGTAACATTCTGCAATAATGTTCAGAAAGTATTATAATATATTTGCCTACGAAAAGATTACACAATAACTTCATTACACATTTAACAAAAATCAATTAATCAAACCAATGAAAAATCAAATCAAATTATTAGCAATCGGTACAATGGGAATGATATTCTCATCATGTACAGATGGAGGTTTTAAACCGACACCCGGGACACCGGTATTCAGGGATTTCATTTACACTGGATGCGATGCTGTATATAATAACAATCCTTTAAATGAAGGCGAATTCTACAGTCCTATTTTGCAGGGATGTTATCCTGATCCAAGCATCTGTCGTAAAGGAGAAGATTACTATCTGGTATGCTCTTCATTTGCAATCAATCCCGGAGTTCCTATTTTCCATTCAAAAGACCTTGTAAACTGGAAACAAATAGGCCATGTTTTAGACCGTCCGTCACAACTGAAAGTAGAAGACACCGGAATCAGTGCCGGTATTTATGCTCCTACCATAAGATACAATCCTGCCAATGAAACTTTCTATATGATTACTACTCAATTTGCAGGAGGTATAGGAAACATGGTTGTAAAAACCAAAGACCCGACACAGGGATGGAGCGATCCTATAAAACTCAACTTCGAAGGTATAGACCCTGATATTTTCTTCGATGACAATGGCAAAGCTTACATAGCACACAATGATGCACCGGAAAAAGCTCTATACGAAGGACACAGAGTAATAAAAGTCTGGGAATATGATACCGAAAAAGACCAGGTTATACCAGGAACAGCAAAAGTTGTAGTAAACGGAGGTGTAGATATTTCAAAGAAACCTATATGGATTGAAGCTCCTCACTTGTACAAAAAAGACGGTAAATACTATCTGATGTGTGCAGAAGGAGGTACGGGAGGATGGCACAGCGAAGTAATATTCATTTCCGACAGTCCGAAGGGCCCATTCAAGCCTGCTCCGGAAAATCCGATTCTTTCTCAAAGACATCTGCCGGCAGACAGGCCTGAAAAGGTAGATTGGGCCGGTCATGCCGATTTGGTAGAAGGACCTGACGGTAAATATTACGGTGTATTCCTGGCAATAAGACCAAACGAAAGCAATATGGTAAATACAGGACGAGAAACATTTATCCTACCTGTAGACTGGAGTGGAACATTCCCTGTGTTTGAGGGAGGACTTGAACCGCTTAAAGTCAAACTGAATACACCTGCAGGCGTAAAGAATATGACAGGGAAAGACGGATATTTCCCTAACGGTAACTTTACTTTTAACGAAACATTCACATCTACCCCGCTTGACTTCCGATGGGTAGGAGTAAGAGGTGTCAGAGAAGGATTTACATCAATCACTGCTGAAGGATTGAATATCGCACCTTACGAAACAAACATTAAGGCTAAAGTTCCTACCTCTACATTATTCTATCGTCAGCAGCATATTAACTTCACTGCAACTACAACCCTTTCATACATTCCACGTTCAGAAAAGGACCTCGCAGGTATAACATGCTATCAAAGTGAATCATTCAACTATGTATTCGGTATAACCAAAAAGGCGGAAGACAACTATCTGGTTCTACAACGTACAGAGAAAGGCAACTCAACAACAGTGGCCAGTGTAAAAGTTGAAGATACTACTCCGGTCAAACTACAAGTCAAGGCAGAAGGTAATAACTACACATTCAGCTATGCTACAGATAAAGACAAATTCAAGAAATTAGGAGAAACTGTTTCTGGAGATATCTTATCAACCAATGTAGCAGGAGGATTCACCGGAGCTATGATTGGTCTTTATGCTACGAGTGGTAATGATACAACTATACAATAATAATTAGCTAATAAACCATCAAAAGGAGAGTATAAGGTAAAAACTTTATGCTCTTCTTTTTATATTAACCTACTCAAGTTTCGGATTTAGAATATTTCGCTGAGAAGTAAATAAAAAAGGCTTTGAGAATTTCTGTATATAACAGAATAGGCAAGATTTTCTCTCATATCCATCAGAAGTGTATTCTCGGGTATAAGGCCCTCATGCTGTGCTGGAGCGATG
>CALUJF010000112.1 GCA_944320855.1 uncultured Phocaeicola sp. | reverse complement strand
GACGCTTTATCATGGAGCGTAGGAAGGGAGGGACAAGACATATTGAAAGGCGTTTACTACGCTTTGGTTTTGACGTTCTGAAATCCTGGAAAAATTTCAAATTGTAAGTCAGAAACAAGGCAGCGTGAATGCCCCGTGAGTGTGCTATATACATACCTGAACTATGCCGTACAGCCAATGGTGTATCTATACGCCATTAGCTGAATTGCGGTATATAGGTGCGTTATACATGTCGGCGTGGGGCTTCGGCGTTGCTCGTTTCGACTTACAGGGCAATTCCCAGGAGCCTCTAATCGTGAAGCGAGCGACAATGCAGGGCTTCACGCTTTTTTTTTATGTCTTTACGCGAAGTGGTATTAATGAAAAACATGGGTTGCCTGAGTCCTGAACCCTGAAACTTTGCCAGACGCAGTGAGTACAAACTTAGTGATTGGGAAACTCAATCCTAAGAAGTACAGCTGCATAAATGGCTTGGAGGTTATAAATATGGGTGATAAATTTGGATTGGAAGGTTCCCGATTGAGTATGGGGAGAAGTGCCTTTTCTTCAAGGCAAGAAAGTTTCGACTTTCTGAAGTTTTTCTTGGCTTTTCTGGTAGTAGTCATTCATACTGGTTTTACCGGCTATGCAGGTTTGGGGATTGTAGCTTTTGCGCGTATAGCGGTTCCGATGTTTTTTATGATTACAGGCTATTATCTACCGGTAATGAGCGATGAGAAATTCAGAAAATATCTGATAAAGATAACCTGTCTTACTGTGTTTTCTACTTTGTTTTATATTTTAATTTCTTATGTACAGTCGCAAACAGGTTCGCATGTGTCTACCGATTGGTTTGTACAGACATTCAGTATGAAAAGAATATTTAGATTGTTGTTGCGCAATGAATCTGTAGCCGGATTCCATCTATGGTATTTTTATGCTTTATTATATGTGTTGGTTATCATATATATTACTCGCAAGATAAGGAAAATGAATATTCTGTATATGACTATACCGTTTTTGTTTTTAGGTAATTATCTTCTAAGTTACTTTAATGCTATATATTATCGTAATTTCCTGTTTTTAGGTTTGCCGTATGTGCTATTGGGCTGTTTGTTTAGAAATTATGAGAACAGAATATTGGATATGTTTCAAAAATCCCGAACCTTGATTTTATTGTTTGTAATGTTATGTATAAGTTTATGTGTAGAAATGCTTGTATATAAATTGGCAGGATTTATGGTCAGGAGGGACCATTATCTATTTACGCTTCCAATGGTGGCCTGTGCTTTCATTCTGGCTTTACGGAATCCGCATTATGGAGCAGGTAGCTTTTTTGCTTTCGCCGGTAAGAAATATTCTGCGTATATTTATATTCTGCATGTGTTCGTTATGACTCTTTTGCATTATGGAATGAAATTTGCTTTGGGAGAAGAAGCTTATCGGAACTTGACACAGAATAATCTGTTCAGAAACAGCTATCCGTTCCTGATTTTTGGAGTTACGCTAATATTGATTATGGCAGGATATAAAATATATCAGCATTGTATCTTGCATGTAAATAGGCTTCTGCGTAAATAGTTAATTATATGTAATGTTGCCTCAAAATGTATCCTTCTAATTGATATTACAAAATGATGTAGAAATTATTTTATGAACCCACTTTTTAAGTGAATTCAATTATTAGTATAGTATACTTTTAAGTTATATCTCTAATGGGCTATGCGTTGGATATTTCCGGATAGAACCATATTGTCAAGATGACCTTGTATCAAGCAATAGTTCGTAAAGCACGCCTTTTTAGGCAACTATTCATTCATATGGCATAATTTCAAAGAACAAAGTTTTTAATAGAGTATTAGCGACATTTAAATTCCACTTTTAAGAGTGAATATATAGATGAAAATATGAAAAATATTATCAAAAATAATGACAATGTGTTATTTTAAGTATGTTTAAATAATGGTATTTGTGTTTTTGATATGATGTATAATAACACAATGTATTTTTGTATATTTATAAAATATCTAATTGTTGCTATTATGGTTCAAATAATTTTATTTTGTAATAAAATGCTCTGCTGTATTTTGAGTATAAAATGAATTATTTTTGATATGTTTTTGTGTTAATTTTGTATATGTGTATATTTTTTAATTGAATTTGATATTTTTTCTACTCGAAATTTGTAGAGATTAATAAATTATTATACTTTTGTGAAGTAGTTAAAGCTACTTTATTGATAAATATTATATTTTGTTGCTTAATTCATGTTATTTGGGTTTCCCATATTGGTAAACATAATATTAATTATTAACATTAAAAAAAAGAAGTTATGAAAAAGATTTTAATGGTAGCTGCAGTGGCTATGTTGGGAGTTGTTGCTCTTTCTTCTTGCAAAAAGGAAAAGGATTGCAAATGTACAGAGGCGAATACTGATTATACAACAACTCAGACAATAGAAGGTGATTGCTCGGAATTGGAAGATGAGCTTAACAATCAAGGTGGAAGTCTTGGTCAGGATTGGACTTGTGAATAAGTTTAATGTATAATTCTGAAATAGAGGATAGGAAAACCCTATCCTCGTTTTTTTTAAAATGAGTGTTTTATTAAGGCGTATATTAGGGATCTTACTTGGGGTGTCTTTCTGCATTTCAGCATTCACCAAGTTGTTGTCAATAGACGAATTTGAGCTATATATATATTCTTTTGGCTTTATAGGGTTTGATTTGTCTACTTTCTTGGCACGAATTATTGTAACCTTTGAATTTGTATTGGGGGTATGTCTGGTTTGTAATTGGTGCCATACTTTGATGAAATGGACAACTTTGGTTGCTTTGTTGTCGTTTTCTTCTTTCTTGTTGTGGCGCATATTTGTTAATGATACAACTAATTGTCATTGCTTCGGGGATATAGTTGATTTAAATCCTAAAGAGTCAATGGTCAAGAATTTTGTTTTCTTGATATTACTTGTAATGAGTTGGAAAGATGTTTGTGTTTCAAATACTCCCAAGAAATATATTGTCATTTTATCTTTGTCGATTATTTTGTCTGTTTTTATATATTCGCCACCGAATATCTTTTATGTAAATGAATCAACAACAGAAACAGTGAATACCAAACTCCTGTCTGACATGGTGTTGGAAAATAATTTAGATAAAGGAAAACATGTGATCTGTTTTTATAGTACCGGATGTAAGCATTGTAAGCGTTGTGCTTCTAAAATATCAGGTATAATCAACCGTTTGGATTCTCCAGTTTCTTACTTTCATGTGTTTTTTATGAATACAGGTGAAATGGAAAAGAAAATAAAAAATTTTTATGAGGAGAATTCGCCCGGATTAGAAATATCATATGATGTTATCCATCCAAAAGTTTTTTTGCCGATTGTGAGTGGAGCTATGCCTACAATAGTATTTGTAGACGATGGAAAATTTGTACGTGAATATGATTATTTTAGTATTAGTGAGTATGTGATTAAGGAATTTTTAATGAAATGATATATGAGTACACTTTTTAAGCAGACTTATATATTCAAATTCAAAGTAAAGCTTTTAACATCAGTATAATATGGTAAGTCTGTTTTTTTTGATAAACAAATATTTGTTTGATAACATTATATGAGTTAAGGTTAAGTTAATAGACTTAAAAATCTGAATATTTATATACAATATATTCAGATTTGATATTATATGTAATTATTTTTACCAATATGCAAAAAATATATATATTTTATTAAACCAGGTATAAATAAAAAATATATATTTGCGCAGAGAATCAAATAAATGCTTTAATACTAATTATTTAATAACTTAAAAGAACTGTTGTTATGAAAAAGAAAATGATTAGACTTGCAATGGCAGGTATGGTAGTTTTTGGAATGTCAAGTTGTGCATCTATGACTTTTAGTCCTGCTGGTATGGGCGCTTTGTATACAAATGTAAAAACTGATGGACATGTTACATCTAACCAGTGTGGAACTAAGGTAGGTACAGCAACTGCTACTAACATCCTTGGTTGGGTTCTGACAGGTGATGCTTCTGTAGAAACTGCTGCTAAGTCTGCAGGTATTACAAAAATCAGCCATATTGATAGAGAACATTCAAGTATTTTAGGTATCTATGGCACATATAAAGTTATAGTTTACGGAGAATAATTAAACTAAATAACTTATATTTGTGGGGTATATAATAACTTTATATACTCCATTTTTTTATTTTTTTACTTATGAACAGACTATTATCAATATTAGTGCTTATTTTTTGTGGGGCATGTGTTCACTCGCAGGACATAACAAAATTCTACAAACAAAGCATACACTCGGAAGGTTTTTTATATTTTGTTTATCCTCAAAAAATGTCGCAAAAGAAAAGTGAATCAGGCAATATCAGTAAGAAGGATTTAAGTTATGATTACACATACCTGGATTCGAAGGACTCCGTTACAATACTAATGACATTAACTACATCTATGCCATATAGACCTGATAGTGTTGACATCAAATATAATTCAGGAAATCAGGAAAATTCAATTTCTGCCAAAGCTGAAATATTATATGTAGAATCTCAAAAGAAATATTGGAAAACCAGAGTGCGTGCAACTGTAGGTTATGGCGAATGGGCAGATATATATGAATGTCCTACTCCAATGACTGTATCCTTTTCATCTGATAAAGACAAGCAAAAGATTGAATTTATGGACAGTCAGAAGAAATGGAAGAAGCTTTCAATGAAGTTTGTCCGACTATTTCAGGTGATAAACTATAATAAATGAAATGTTCACTATCCTTTCATTGCCCGTTCACTGAGTGTTTACTGAACGGCCACTGAACAAATAGTGAACATATCCTTTTATAATCGCTTGCCTGTATAATGACTCACGCAAACCCCGTCGCGCATTTCGGGCTTCATCACTGCTCCTTTCGGTATGACAGGCGATTTCACACCTTCGCCCAATACTCTTGCAGAATGTTCTACAAACATCTCGTCCCACAACCCGGAGTCGATGAACGACTGTAGCAGGGTAGTCCCTCCTTCCACTATCAGCGACTGTATCTTCCTTTCATAAAGGACAGTGAGAATCTGAGGTAGTATATCTGCTGAAAAGTCGATGGTTATATATTCAAGGTTCTCCTCATTCTCTTTCTTTTCAGCTGTAAAAACAATGGTAGGCGTGCTGTGGTCGAAGAGTTTTAAGTCGGACGGCAGAGTGAGATTACGGTCAGTCACTAATCTCAAAGGATTTGCACCGTACCAGTTGCGTGTAGTGAGCGATGGATTGTCCAACAGGGCGGTTCTTCGGCCTACGAGTATTGCCTTGTGCTCTGCTCTCTGCTTGTGTACATACATGGATGTGATAGGAGTGGACAGTACAACCGGTGAGCCTTCTTCGCGGTTGGCATCAATGAATCCGTCGGCCGATTCTGCCCATTTCAGAGTGATATACGGACGCTTCTGAGTGTTGAATGTCACAAATCGTCTGATAAGGTTCTTGCATTCATCTTCCAATACTCCTACAGTGACATCTATACCTGCATTGCGCAACTTTTGTATTCCTCTGCCAGATACTTGTGAAAAAGGGTCTATACAGCCTACTACAACGCGAGGAATTCCCTTGCTGATGATAAGGTCGGCACATGGAGGTGTCTTACCGTAGTGAGAGCATGGCTCCAGACTTACATATATGGTGGAATCCTTGAGCAGGCTCTCGTCTTTTACTGAGCGTATGGCATTTACTTCGGCATGGCCTTCTCCGCATCTGGCATGATAGCCTTCGCCGATTATTTTGCCGTTGTGTACTATCACTGCCCCTACCATAGGGTTTGGAGCTGCATTACACAGTCCGTTCGATGCAAGTTCTATGCATCTGCGGATATATTTCTCATCTGTAGTCATATTGTTGAGCTTTTTTCTTATTTTTGCACATTATGCATCCAATATATACTTATATACGACAAGAACTTTCCGGTTTCTATCCGGATGCCGAGGCTGCTGCCATGGCAAAGCATATTCTGACAGAGAAGTTTCAGCTGTCGGCTCTTGACCTATATGCAGGCAAAGATATGAATTTTTCGTCAGAAAAACTTTCGGAGGTAAATGATATTCTGGAGCGTCTGAAATCGTATGAGCCTTTGCAATATATAATAGGTGAAACATGGTTCTGCGGCTTTCGCTTTAAGGTGACTCCTGCAGTGCTTATCCCAAGACCGGAAACGGCCGAACTGATAGACTGGATAGTGGAGGACTGTAAAGGTGAAGGAAAACGTGTTCTCGATATAGGCACAGGTAGCGGATGTATCCCGGTTTCATTGGCTCTGATGATGGATGCTCCGGTGGTGTCGGCATGGGATATCTCGGAAGAGGCATTGGCGGTTGCAGCAACGAATGCACGTATGAACAATGCGGATGTGGCTTTCGGCCGAGTAGATGTGCTTGGCGCTGAAATTCCTGACATCAAGGTGGATATCATTGTCAGCAATCCTCCTTATATCACGGAGAGCGAGAAGGTGGATATGGAGAAGAATGTCCTCGAATGGGAACCGGACCTGGCATTGTTTGTGCCGGATAATGACCCTTTACGCTTCTACAGACGTATTGCTGAGATAGGTCTGAAGATATTGAATGACGGAGGTGTGGTATATTTCGAGATAAACAGAGCCTACGGCCGGGAAACTGTGGAAATGTTGTGCGGCATGGGTTATAAGGATATCGAATTGAGGAAAGACTTGTCCGGTAATGACAGAATGATAAAAGCGTTAAGACCATGAAAGAGTTTACAGAGAAAGAGTTGCTGAACAAGGCTGAGGCTTATTGTTCGTCGGTGGAAAGAAGTCCGTCGGATGTAGAGGCGAAACTTAAGGGGTGGGGAGCAAGTCCGGAAACGCTTGCTGCTGTTATGGCTCATCTTTTCAAGGAGAAATATCTCGACACAGTACGCTTCTGCAGTGCGTATGTGCGCGACAAATATCGTTTCAATCAGTGGGGAAGGATGAAGATTGCACAGTCCTTGCGCATGAAAGGGCTTACATCGGACGAGATAAATGCCGGAATGGAGGATATAGATGAGGACGAGTACAACGGTATTCTGCAGAATCTGCTTAAACAGAAACTGAAAAGCATCAAGGCGGAAACGGAATACGAGCGCAATGCCAAACTTATACGGTTTGCAGCCGGAAGAGGCTTTACGATGCAGGAGATAATGAGATTTGTAAAAGGTGATTTCGAATAGAGAATGAATATTCTGAAGGATATACGTGATTTCTTTTTTCCTCGCACATGTGCATGTTGTGGAAAATTGCTCTCCTCGCAGGAGGAAGGAGTGTGTATATCATGTATGGCTTCACTGCCCGCTACAGGGATATTGAATACGCCCGAGAATGAGATGGAACGTCGTTTCTGGGGAATTTATCCTATAGAACGGGCTACCTCATTATATTATTATGCACGTGGAGGAGCTGTGGCAGGCATTCTTCATGGAATGAAATATCATGGACGGAAGCATCTGTGCAGACAGATGGGGCGCATCATGGGAGCTGAACTTATGGACACGGGTTTCTTTGACGGTATAGATTTCATAATACCTGTTCCTCTGCATAAAAACAGAATGAGAGAAAGAGGGTATAACCAGTCGGAACTGCTGGCGAGAGGTATCTCTGAAATAACTTCCATTCCTGTACTAACAGATGTTATTAGGAGGATACATAATAATGCCACACAGACTCATAAATCTGCTTTTGAAAGATGGGAGAACACGGAAGGACTGTTTGGCGTGATGGAAAAGGCCGCCTTATTAAGTGGCAAACATATACTTCTGATAGATGACGTACTGACTACCGGAGCGACAATCTCGGCCTGTCTTGATGCACTCCGAAGTGTGGATTCTGTTAAAATAAGTGTTGTAACACTGGCATGGGCCAAATCTTGATATATGATGCTTTACGTCAGTTTTTAGCAAAATTAATACATATAAATTTTCAAATACCGATGTATTTCTATACTTTTGCACAAATGTTTATCAGATATTAGTAAAATTATGAAAGCTTTGGAAAGATTATTCGCAGAAAAATTGCTG
>CALUJF010000111.1 GCA_944320855.1 uncultured Phocaeicola sp. | reverse complement strand
CTTTCTTTCGAAAGGCTATCCCTGAGTAAACGGAAGGTTGGATACGCGTTACTCACCCGTGCGCCGGTCGCCGGCAATTGAAGCAAGCTTCAATCCCGCTGCCCCTCGACTTGCATGTGTTAAGCCTGTAGCTAGCGTTCATCCTGAGCCAGGATCAAACTCTTCATTGTAAAATATTTTTGTATACCTATAAGGTATCGTTTTGCTCTGTCCAGGATACCGTTTAAAATTGTTTAAATTGACGGTTTATCTTTTTTCATCACTCATTATATAATAACAAGCGACGCTTGTACTACATTCTGTTTGTTTATCTAAAATCTTTCAAAGAACTTCTTTTGTTTAGCAACCGTTTTATTTTCGATTGCGGATGCAAAGGTACGCACTTTTTTCATTCCTGCAATACTTTGTACAACTTTTTTTCAAGAAAATTTTCGCAACACCACTTAATCCACTGAAAATCAATCCATAAACAGTAAATCTTTTTATATTACCTTTTTCATTTATATTTCAATAGTAATATAATATACATTATAATATAAGCAGCACAAGTACAAGAAGCTTATGCTGCCTACAATCAATCGTATTATTTTTTAGTAATTTTCATTATAAAGCCACCGCCACTGTACATTTTCAGCTCTGCTACAGACTTTCTATTAACCACAAGCGTTTCCTTCTTATAGTCTTTAGCCACCAAGTCCGAATTGATACCATCTCTAAACAACACTACATCATATTCACCCTCACCAAGGAAAGAGAAATCAACCTTCACTTCACGTTCTTTCCAGTTAGTAAGACCACCAACATACCACACATCACCATTCCTACGTGCCATTAATATATACTCACCAATCTTTGCCTGCAAAGGACGAGTTTCATTCCACACAGTGGGAACATCAGCAATGAATGATGTACACTCCTGCTCTTTTTCATAGTTAGTCGGAGAATCACACAACATGTTTAATGGAGATTCAAATATCACATATTCAGCTAACTGCCTGCACCTTGTACCCTGGCTCATAGGTTCAGTATAGATAGCCCTGAAGTTCTCTTTATTGGCATTCACCATAGCCCCCTGAGTATAGTCTACAGGTCCAGCCACCATTCTGATAAATGGGAAAATCACATCATATGTCACCTGGTCGGTACCTTCCTTGGCCCATTTCAGTTCTTCCAGACCATGTACCCCCTCGAAGTTGATAGTGTTAGGATATGTTCTCTGCAATCCTGTAGGCTTGAATGTTCCATGCAGGTCAATAAGAAGTTTATATTTCGCACCGGTTTCCGCAGCCCTTTTATTAAAGTCTACAGCTATCTGGTCATCCCTATCCATAAAGTCAATCTTGAAACCTTTCACACCCATAGCCGCATAATGCTTACATACGTTATCCATATCTTTATCGAAAGCCAGATAACCAGCCCAAAGGATTATCCCCACATTCTTACTTTCAGCATGAGAAATAATCTCCTTCAAATCAATCTCAGGTACTACTTTCATCAAGTCTGCCGCACCTGGAACAGCCCAACCTTCGTCAAGTATAACATACTCTATACCATTCTTAGATGCAAAATCAATATAATACTTATAAGTTTCCGTATTTATTCCGGCACGGAAATCCACATTATACAAGCTCCAGTTGTTCCACCAGTCCCAAGCCACCTTTCCAGGCTTTATCCACGAATAATCCTTGAACGTAGCAGGAGAAGCCAACTTATAGACCATATCATTATCAAGCAATTCCTTATCCTCATCAGCAATAATGAAAGCCCTCCACGGGAAAGTAGTCTTTCCGTCATATTTCGCAATGAAATCCTCACGCTCTTTCACTACCCCTTTCAGCCCTCTCACTTCAGGAACAATCTTCTTAGGATATTTTGCGAAAACACCTTGCAGACCATCCTTTGTCTCATTATTCTGCAGAAACATACCCGGATAATTCAGCAAGTCAGCCTCAGTAATACACAATTTCTTACCTGATTTTGTCTCTACCAGCAAAGGAGTCATTGCAAACTTCCCGTTATTCCATTCTTTAAGCGACATATACTCATAAGTGTTCTGGAAGCTGCTATAGAACGGATCCTCCTTACCCTCATTCATTCTTCCTTTCGGAAATGCAGCATAAACCTTACTATCATCCGGCAGATTAAACGAAGCCTCTTCAGACAAGACATTGAAAGGTTTCGACATATCAGAAGCAAACCTATATGCCACACCATCCTCAAAAGCCCTGAAAATCAAGCTATAGCCATCCTTAAAGCTGATAGCCATCTCATTATACTCATTCTCTATCTTATCCTTACGATAAAGAGGAGGGAATATATCCTCGTCCACGCTTCTTCTTTTTACACGTTTCACCTTAGCATCCTTTCCCCACACATCACCATTCGATATAGACATAGATACAGGCGATTTCCTTATCATCACCTCACCGTCCTTCGAAACAGAATAGGCTACATTTCCTTCATCCACACTGACTGTAACATTAATACTCCCCGACAAATCACTAAGTTCATAAACCTTTTGCGAATATGCATTTACGCCCAACATCATAAACACAGAAAAAGGTATAGCTTTAACAAATACAGATTTCATATATATAAGAATTTAAAATTTCACTTCAACACTATAAGTCTTTTCACCTTTGAAGAAAGCACGCTGCACCTCATATTCCGGCAACCACACATACTTCTTTTCCCCCTTATATTCAGCCTCAAGAACGAAAGTAAACCAACGGTTATAAGGCAGTTCATCAGTATTTATAGGCCTTTCCGGCTGGTCATACAAATCAGGAACACCTGTTACGAACACCTTTCCGTCCTTTCCCGTAACATAAGTTCTGTAAGGAACCGGAATCAAATCATTGAATTTAGCCCTCGAACCATAAAGATTGATTTTCACCCCCTTCTTAGGCTTCCCTTTCACGGTAACCTTTATATCAAAATTCTGAGGAAACATATTATGAAAGAATCCCGGACATTCCTTTCCAGGCCTCTTGTACAATGCCGTATAGTTAATAATATCAGCAGCATAGTCACTCCACCTCGTAGCCGTATAATGAGAGTTCATCACACAAGCCTCAGGCTCATACTCCAAACCGTTCACAGGATTATTCTTCGCACGAATCCTGTCAGCATACAGATCAGTCACTCCCCTGTAATGTCCAAGTTCATGAGCCACTCCCTTATAAAAATAATCCTTTCCGAACAAGTCTTCCGGCTCAGTCTTACTTCTACCCCTGCATACCACAAGACTCAATCCGTCACTTGCACCACCGCAATACCATCCCGGATGCTCATCCTTATGATCTGCCTTAGAATCAATTATCATCAGAACATCATGCCCCGGATACCCTGTTGAAGACCTGAACGCCTTTTCCACCACATCCGAGCTTCCATTATATATCATCTGCAAATCCGGCAGATACCTGAAATAATATTTAAATCTACCCTCTCCGGCCTCGTTCCAGAATTTATTAACCTTTCCAAAGAACTCATCAAGCTTCTCACGATAAGCCGTTTCACCGCCCCAATGCTCTATTGCCGGCCTGTCAACAGCTATAAAAACCCTGTAGTCGATAGTGTCAAGCCTCTCAGCAGCTTGCATGCCCTCAGGCAGCAAGCCACATGAAGCCCCAAAAATCAACCCCAATATTGCCTTATTTATATTTTTCATTTCAAAGTATATTTAATAGATTGCACATCCTTACTGTTAGTTCCCACCATGAAAGTGAAATCACCCTTTTCCACTACATAATCCATATCGTTATTGTAGAATCCCAACTGTTCGTCAGTGATATCGAAAGTGACAGTCTTAGATTCACCCGGTTCCAATGAAATCTTTTCAAATCCCTTCAGTTCTTTTATAGGACGAGTAACAGAAGCCACCTCATCCCTTACATACAGCTGAACCACTTCCTCACCTTTGTATTTTCCTGTATTCTTTACATTTACCGATACATTGGCATAAACATCGCCATGCCCCAAATCATTTACCTTCAAATCAGAATATTCAAATGAAGTATATGACAGTCCGTAGCCGAAAGGATATGCAGGTTCTGTAGGGATATCAATATACTTTGCACACCATCCACCATTTGCAGTTGGACGACCTGTACTCTTATACTGATAGTTCAAAGGAATCTGTCCATTATGCTGAGGGAAAGTCATAGGCAATTTTCCTGACGGATTATAATCACCCCACAACACATTGCAGATTGCATTACCCGCCTCACTGCTAAGCCACCATGTACACAGAATAGCAGGAGCATTCTTGCGCACTTCATTAAAGATAACCGGGCGTCCGCACATCATCAGCACCACTACCGGCTTACCTGTCTTCACAAGTTCAGAAACTAATTTCTGCTGTTCTTCCGCTATCGAGATATCACCCTTCGAGCGCATCTCGCCACTCTGCCATGCACGTTCGCCCATAGCAACAATCACCACATCCGAGTTTCTTGCAGAAGAAAGAGTCCTGTTCAAATCAACTATCTTGTTATTTTCAAGATTATATCCCTCAACGTAATCCACATTATACCCTCTCTCGCACATTGCATCATAGAGAGTTACAACCTTGCTGACATCAGCACACGACCATGCACCGCACATATCCTTCTGCGACTTGGCCAAAGCACCGACCAACGATATACGTTTCACGTCCTTCGACAGAGGCAGTATATTCTTGTCATTCTTCAAAAGCACTATAGATCTTTCCGCCACATAGCAGGCATCCTCTCTTGACTGTTTCGAACCGATAACCGACTTTTCCCTTTCTTCGTTACAATATTTGAAAGGGTCTTCAAACAGTCCGAGCTTATATTTCTGTTCAAGAATTCTTCTGACCGCATCATCCACGAGTTTTTCATCCACCTTTCCTTCCTCCACCAAAGCCTTCAGATTCTTAGAGTAACATTCACTCACCATTTCCATATCAAGACCGGCAGTAATACCCTTAAGCGCAGCTTCCTTTTCGTCTGCCGCATAACGGTGATTAATCATCTCACCCACAGAGCCCCAGTCAGAAACCACAAAACCTTTAAATCCCCATTTGTTCTTCAACAAATCACGCAGCAGGAATTCACTGCCCGTACAAGGCTCATTATTGAAATCGTTGAATGCACTCATAAAAGTTGCAGCCCCCGCTTCGGCACCAGCCTTGTAAGGAGGCATATAGAAATTGGCAAAATGTCCCATCGACATATCCACGCTGTTATAATCCTTTCCTGCAATAGGAGCTCCATATCCGGCAAAATGCTTTATACAAGCCATAATAGTCGATTCATCCGACAAGTCATCCCCCTGCAGTCCGTGCACTCTGGCTTTAGCAACCTTAGCTCCATAATAAGGGTCCTCACCTGCACCTTCCATCACACGTCCCCAACGCGCATCCCAGCCTATATCCACCATAGGAGCAAAAGTCCAGTGAAGTCCTGCTGCTGCCGCCTCACGTGCCGAACATCTTGCACTTCTCTCTATAGCATCGAGATCAAAACTTGCAGCCTCAGCCAATGGAAGAGGAAAACCTGTTCTGAAACCATGTATCACATCAAGTCCGAAAATCAAAGGGATTTGCAGTCGCGACTTCATTGCAGCCTCCTGATACTTTCTTGTATTGGCAGCCCCGGATACATTGAGCATGGAACCCAACAGTCCCTTGCTTATATCCTCTGTTCTGTCTATTTTCGTATTGTTAGGTCCTGTAGCAAATCCGCCCGAACACTGACAAAGCTGACCTATCTTCTCCTCAATAGTCATTTTCCCCATCAATTCAGACACGAACCTGTCCATTTCCCTATCTTCTGAAGTTACATTACCACCACACGAAGCCAAAAGCATCACACTACCCAATGCGTTAAAAAGCAATTTTCGTTTATTCATGATATTCTTATTTTAAAGTTTCAAAAATCGTATTGCAAAATAGCATAATAAAATTCTCTATTGACAAAAGAATAATACAGAACAACAATAAAATAGTATAAAACGACAAAAAGGATAAAACAAAGTACGTTTTTACCGTATTTTGAATTATCCTTTCCATGTAAAAAAGTTTAAACAATCTACTTAAACATACAATGATGAATAAATCAATTATAAGAAATATTTTCCAAAATCTTCATGTCACTACCCGCCTTCTCTCCGAAGAAGAGATTCTTTAAAACATCTACAGAAAAAGTCTTCCCAGGATTAAAGTCCGCGGAGTTCATATAATCAAGAATACTTGCATAAAGTTGGAATCCTTCAGGAGTATTTCTTGTCACCTCAAGGTCGGCCATACATACCAAAAGCTTTCCTGCCCCAACCTTCATCTCGAATATAAGTCCGAGTTTATGGTTACGCTCCACGTTATCTATCACCTGCACTATCGGATAATAATCCTTAGGCATGTTGTCCATTATTATAGGATAACTGTTTTTTATTACAGGATACCATTGCCAGTTAGTATGTCCCTCAGTAGGAAAATCGCCAAATACAGGATGTTCCGGATTTGTCAGTATTCCCAATGTTCCCGGCGATACAGGTTTCTTTATTCTGTCACAAATACTCTTGAACATTCTGTAGTTCCAGTAATCCGTTTGGAACAGTCCACCCACAGTAACATCACCGCAATCCATTTTCTCAGGAATGAACAATACCTTTACACCTTTTGCCAACAATCCCAATGTCCTTCCATCCAATTTTCTCACCACTTCCACATCACCCTTCACCAACTTCCTTTCTGCCGGATAGACCCAAAGCGGATAAGAATTTCTATAAGAAGTTCCATTTACCGACAGCGTCAGTTCCATCTTGCAAGCCTTTCTCACATCAGGCAATTGCATTTCCACTTTTCCTGCATCCAATAATCCCTGTCCGTCACACAAACGAAGTTTTCCACCGCTCAGGACCTTTCCACCATCCTTCAGACTCCACGACAAAGTTTTTCCCTTCAATGAAGAATATCCGTAGTTGGCCACTTTCATTTCAGCCTTAAAATTCTCCCTTCCGGTCCATGTATATTTCTCCGTAACCAACAAAGGCACTACCTCAGAACAGAATTCCCTCCATTTTTCCGGCTTAACCAGTCTCTTGCTATCCATAAAAGCATCTAAAATACCCACATAAGCAGAACCCTGCCCCGGATAATCCTGCAAGTCGAGCAGCTGAAATCCCGACATATATTTCGAACGAAGATTCATTTCTATATCAGCCCTGTAAAGTTCCACCGACCATGCCCCGGACGCCCTGAAGAAATCTTTCGCCTTGTCAGCCATACCGGCCTTTTCCAACCTGCTCTTGAAAACCTCAAAATTCCATGGAGCAAGTACCCCCGTATATTTCTTCATCTCGTCAAAATTCGGATAAGTCTGGAACTGTCCCGTTTCATGCCCGATAACAGGCACCTTCGATTTCACCAATGCAGAATCAAAATTCATAACCAGGTTAGGATAAGTGTTATTCAGATATCCCCCCTCCTCAGCATCGGCAAACGAGAAAGAAGCACGCGCATGGGTGGAATAATCTTTTGCCCATCCCACCCTGCATGTAACAAGAAAGTCCTCACCCGGCACATGTCCTTTTGTTCCAAGGAAAATATTAGAGCCATATGCATAAAGATGTCTTTTCTCAACCCCGCGGAATTTATTAACAAAATCCTTCATCACATTTATATCGCCACTAAGCTCGTTACCCAAAGCGAAGAGCACAAACGAGGCATGATTGCTATATTCATTCTGTATAGCCATACCGTCATTCATCAGGAAGTCCATCAACTCTTTCGATTCCTTCTTGAAACTTCCCCATATTGGCAATTCCGGCTGAAGGAAAATTCCTTCCAAATCGGCAGCATCAAAACAAGCCTTCGGCGGACACCAAGAATGGAATCTGCAATGATTTATACCATACTCCTTGCATATTCTGAAGTAACGCCTCCATTCCTCCACATCCATCGCAGTATATCCCGTAAGAGGAAAAACACAAGCATCATGCTTTCCGCGCAAAAAAGTCTTGTTGCCGTTAATGGAGAAAAGCATTCCATCGACTTCGAAATTCCTCAATCCGAAATTCACCGACTTCTCATCCTTACCCACGATAGACACATTCAGCCTATACAATGTCGGCTCCGCATCACTCCAGAGTAAAGCCTTCTTTCCAAAATCATAATCCAGTTCATACACACTTTTCCCGTCTTCAAGCAAAATCTCCAACGGTTTTACACTATGCTTCTTCTCTGTATTGAAAGCCTCAGCAGACATTACAACCTTTTCGCCGGCTATACCTTTATCCATAGATGTTTCTATCCGCACTCTTGCCAGACGTTTTTCAGCATCAGGATATACCTGCACCGATTTTATATGCAGTTTGTTCAAAGCCTGCAATTCTATACGCCCAATTATACCATTCCAGTTTGTCTGTGTCGATTCCGTACAGGAATGCGAGCTGGAACGTATTTGAGAAGGAATACCATCTCCATTGTCCACCATAACAGTTATACGATGCTTTCCCGGAGTGATAAATTCTGATAAATCATACACATGAGGAGTAGAGAGATAACTGTTATTACCCACATACTTATCATCAACCCACACCTTAGTAGGCCTGGTTCTTTCCATAAACAGTTTTATCACCTTACCATCCCAGTTTTCAGGTATCACGACATCCTTACTATACCATGCCTTACCCTCAAACTTATAATATCTTGACAGGAAAGTCGTTTCATTTCTGTTTTCATTCACCTTTCCCTTCCTGTTCGTATCAGTAGTTCCGGGAAGAATCACCTCATCATCATACGTCTTATTATCAAACGAGAAATTCCATTTCCCTTTCAAATCAATTATTTCCGTATTTTCCGAATGTGCAGCAAATCCACAGACAGAAATAACGCCCAATAAAAAAATCAGATAAAATTTTCTCATAACACAATCTTTACATTTTATAAATTCACAAAGCCCTATTCCTTATAAACGCATCCATTGACTGTAAGACTACAGAAAACAATATCAGCAGCAATCCCAAATAGAAACTGCTATCCAGATAATGTCCCTCGTCAAACAATATCATAGCCAATATAATACTGTAGATAGGTTCAAGATTATAACTCAGATTAACCGTAAAAGCCGATATAACCTTCAGAACCTGAATCTGCAATATATACAGACATACCGTACATACAGAAGCCAATGCCAACAGGTAACACAAGTCCGTTGTTCCCGGTATTACAAAATCCGTATTGAAACAATAACTGTATATCGGCATTAAAACCGTCAGCCCTACAAATCCGCCACACATTTCGTACAGCAACATTGTCCCTGAAGAATAATTGACAGACACCTTCTTGTTCATTATAGTAAACAATGAAGCCAATGCCGACGATATTATCCCCAACAGGACACCCGTTCTATATCTCGTATCAAAGTGGAATATCAGAACAATTCCCGCTACAGCAATCAGACTGAAAGCTATCTCCTTTACAGAGATTCGTTTTCTGTTTATCACAGGCTCAAAAATCGCCGTGAAAAAACTCATCAGCGACAAGCACACAACCCCGATAGAAACATTCGAGAACTTGATACTTGCATAAAAGAACACCCAGTGCAACGCCAACAAAGTTCCTACAAGCCCAATCTTAAGAATGTCTTTTCGCCCCACTTTCTTAAGACTACCCGAAATCTTAAGCACAAAATAAAATAATATTGCAGCCAATAATAACCTGTACCACACCAACATAAATTCGTTCAGCGTAATCAGTTTTCCGAAGACTCCAGTTCCTCCTGCCAACAGAACAGACAGATGAAGTTTTATAAATGCCTCTCTCATATATTTACGTTTTCTAATTTTTTTATCCTTATATATTCAAATCCGACATAAAATTAAAGGATATAAATATAAAACGGCAACATTATAAAAGACTTTTTTCCAGCAACATCTACTGTTTCAAAACAAGAGTCTGACTACCTCGTTTCACCTTATATTTCTTACCGTTGATTATCAGTGTATAAGGTTCATTACTATTCACATTGACATTTTTTCCGTTCGCCACTATATCAGTTATTATATGCCCAAATCTCAAGTTACGCAACCCTTGTTCGCCATCTCCATTCTTATGCCATTCCACGAGCCTTTTATTTGCGTCAATATTATAAAACCCCAATACATTCTCTATGAACAATGAGATTGGTCCCAAAGCAGACCATCCGCAAAAGTCATGTCTAACCAGTTCTCTTCTATCCTTATACTGTCTTTCAGAAGGACGTGGAGCAGAAGGCGAATAACATTCCCATACAGTTGCCGGAGTGAATTTATTATATGTTTCGCTCATTTGCTCCAGCAGCTTATAAGAGTTTTCATGCGCAATATCATAATACCCATATGTTTCAAGAGCCTTTGTTGCCATGTATGCCAATGGAAGCCAGACAGCACCTTTCCAGTAATCACCTATCTCATCATTATAATCCTTATCACGTCTTGAAACAGAAGGCCAAGGGTACTTACCTCCAAACTCCAACGGATCTACAGCATATTCCAATAATCTTTCCGCCTGTTTTTTATCAGGTATTTCAGCAAGCATAGACCAATATACAGCAGGAGTCCTTACCTTTACAAACGATGTATCTTCTTCGGAAAGATCATAATAGAAACCATCTTCTTCATCCCAGTAGTATTCATTAAGAAGTTCCTTATGCTCCTTATATAATTTCTTGTATTCCTTAGCTATATCCTTATCTCCCAATTCCTTTGCGAGACGTTCAATATACAAAGCCGCCAGAGCCTGCTGTGCCACAGCATCCATCCAGAGCAATTCACCTTTCCGTCCTCTTCCTCTCGGAGTATTGTCCATACCACTCTGCACCCATCCCCATCTATATCCTAAATCACTTTTTTCCAAAGCAATCCATGCATGTCTGAAATGAAGTTTCGTTCCCCGTTTCAGATTTTCAAACCAGTTATAATGACGCTGCAAGAATTTATCTTTTAGAAGAACCTTCTTTATACGTTCCCTGTCACCTGTCATTTTATAATATTCATATTCCACCCAAGAATAGAAAGGAGGATTATCCGGATGCTGTATCCTCAAAGAAGAAGATTTTTTATTAAGGATAGACTCATAAAAATTATCCAGACTTTGTATTCCAGGAAATACAGACGGAGCATAACGACAGAATAATACCATAAACTCCGTATCCCATATCCAGATAGTATTATCCCAAAGATTCTCATCCATATATGGAGATTGGAACACACCATCCTGATATTTCACCCTACCCCAGGCAAGTTCCCATGTATTCCAATACAAATCGACAAACTCCGGTTTCTCTGAGAATACAGGCTGAGGAAGTAAAGCTCTATCTAAATTTCCTTTAGCCAATGCTATATTATAATCACATACTGTGAGCAATAATATGTAAAACAGATTTCTAATTACCATAATTTCTCATAGCAAAAATCATTGATACTTTCTAACAAGAAATGAAGCTATGTCATAAGAGTCGCCAACAGGAGTCTTTGGATACTCATAAGTTTGATTCCACCAATTATATTCAAACTGTTTTGCATCTTCCTTAAACTTATCATAATCAAAATCCACTTTAGACTTAACAGATTCAATAACTCTATCAATAAACATATCCCATCTGAATCCATAATAAGTTTTCATCATTCCAGCTAAGCTACGATTGGCATAATCATTCAATGTTTGATTTTTATCTCCCCATGTTGATATGATATTCTTAGCATTTCTTTCATAATATATTTTTTCATTATAATCTTTACCCATACTCTTAGCATCATCAATCCATTTTCCTAACAAGAAATAATGATTTGTAGCTAATAATGTATCCATATCATTAATTATTCCCTTCATTTCATTTCCTATAGATTTCAAACGTTCTAAATCTTTATTTTTATATGCATTAGTGAAATCTTCTCTTTTTTTCAAAAAAAGATTACCTAAAAACTGACGTCCAATATTTACGATATCAAATCTATAAGCATCAGTATTATATTCTTTTAATAACATCAATTTCCAAATTTCTAATAACAAATCATTTGAATAAGGAATATATGGATTTGTTGTCCAAGAGCCATGTCCGGTCAATGAAGGTCTTGAATTCGTAAGAGTGCCTTGTCCGAGTGTCGCAGGAGATATATAAACGCTATCCAATAATATTTTCCATGCTGTTCTTACATTGTTATCAATCTGTCCTATTCTCCTGTCAGCGTAATCAGCTATCCATGAGTATTCATCTTTTACATTATCCCAAGCATTTTCAAAAACAAAATCATACATTAATGGATTAACATCTAATGCCTCTAAAGTGGAACCTATACCTGAAAAATTATGTCCTCCATTATTATATACAGAAGTTATACGTTTTCCGACTTCTTTAAAATTACCAGCCAGCATCGTATTTCCACCAAAATTTCCCAAATAGCACCATATATAAGGCTTACCAAAATATTTATCAGTAAGTTTCCACACTTCTGTCATTTCACAATAATAATCCAATAGTAATAATTTTTCATTAGGAACTCCACTCAAAAAAGCCTTGACTCTATCATTAGTCCATTCTTTTCTGTCAAGGTAAAAATGCCATGTCATTTGAAGCCAAACGGCTTTTCTATCTGCATTTACCAATGACTTATATATATGATTAGAGCATTTATTTAGAAAATCTTCACTCCAATCCGGAGGAGAAACCTCATTAAAAGGATCAACACCATAGATGTGGTCTGTTCCATACGTTTTAATAAGTTCATCTAAAAACATTTTTTGGATTTTTCCAAACAATGGGTCCATAGGATCCAAAAAGAAACTTCTATACTGGTCTTTAAATCCACCCCATCTGCTTAATCTACTTATTTTAGCATCTGGATATTTATTTATTAAAAACTCCGGTACATGTCCACCAAAAGCAGGCAAAACAGGTTTCATATTTAATTCACGCTCTCTTTCGACAATTTTTCTCTGAAGAGTTTCCTGATTTTCTAACCAGGATTTCGGTAAAGGCCCCTGCCATTTATCTAAATTAGACATCCTATGCCAGGGTAAATGAGAAGGACCGGTAAAATAATGTCGGATTTCATAATCATCGAATCCTAATTTAGTCCAGACTTTATACCATATAGATTCTTGGCCTGTGATTGAAAGAGGAAGATTAATGCCATTCTAAGCCATCCAGTCAATAAATCTTTCCCAATCTCTCCATTTCCACCATGTCAAACTATATCCAAAAGTACAATAATTAAGAAAGAAACGATTTTTAACCTTTGCCTTTGAAGTAATTTTTTTATTTAAAGGAACTATTCCTTTGGGCAAAACTACAGAATCGTTAGCATACCACGAAACAGATGTTTTACAATATTGTTTCAAATAATGATTAAGACCAACAGCCATAGAATTTGCATTATTCCCTCTAATAATAACCATACCATTAACTGTTTCTACTTCATACACATCATCATCATCTCTTAACTCTTCAAAAACGAATGATGAAGAATACTGAGGAAGAAGTCTTTCTACCATTCTGTGCATTACTTTCACATTTGCATTTATATTATTTACACAAAGAAAGAATGACAATATAAATAATATTTTAAAGGTTCTCATAATTTAAATAACAACAATTATAATCATAAACGTTTCAATCCTTTTATCTCTTTCTTATCCTTCACTTCAAATATGCTAATCGCATATCCACCTGCAGGAACAGTCTTAATTTTCAGTTTTGTTTTATTTGTAACAACACCTTTCTCTATTGCATATGACTGTGGATTTGTTTTCCAGTCAGCATCTTTACCGTCAGCATATATAGTAGCTATATATTTTTTATCCTTGTCTAAAAAATCAAGAGATATATTTGATATATGTTGCTCCGTACCTGCAACAGAGCCAACAAACCAATTCTCTGTACCTTTTGCCTTACGTGCCACAGTAACATAACGTCCAGGTTCGGCTTCCAAATAAATACTTTGATCCCAGTCTAAGGCTACATCCTTAATAAACTGGAATGCATCTATAAATTTCTCATAATTCTCAGGCAAATCAGCGGCCATCTGTAGTGGACTATACATCGTGACATACAAAGCTAACTGGTTCGCAATTGTAGCAACGATACGAGTTTTTCGATTAGGATTCACCTTAGATATGTCCATTTCCATTATTCCTGGAGTATAATCCATAGGCCCTCCTTGCAAACGTGTAAAAGGCAATATTGACGTATGAAAAGGTTTACATCCACCTGATTGTTGATATTCAGTACCTCGTGCAGACTCATTAGCTATAAGGTTGGGATAGGTTCTGCATAATCCTGTAGGTCTTGTAGCCTCATGCGCATTAACCATTATTTTATACTTTGCAGCCTTCTTTACACAATACAAATAATGATTATTCATCCACTGTCCGAAATGATGTTCACCGTAAGGTAAAATATCTCCTACATATCCACTTTTTACGGCATTATATCCATACTTATTCATTAATTCATATGCATCATCAATATGCCACTCGTAATTACGCGATGAGCCAGATGTTTCGTGGTGCATCATTAGTTTAACTCCCTTTGAATGAGCATAATCATTAAGCATCTTAATATCAAAATCAGGATATGGAGTTAAGAAATCATAAACATAATCTTTCTGTCGCCCAAACCAGTCTTCCCAACCGATATTCCATCCTTCTACAAGCACCTGATCAAAACCATGTTTAGAAGCAAAATCGATATACTTTTTCACATTCTCATTATTCGCAGAATGTCTATTATTGGGAGGCAGAATACTATAGTCCACCTCGTCCAATTGAACAGCTGCCAAAGAATTAGTATAAGCCCAACTACCTTTACCTGTTATCATCTCCCACCATACACCTATATATTTTACAGGTTTTATCCAGGAAGTATCTTTTAGTTTACAAGGATCATTAAGATTTAATATCAAATGGGAAGAAAGTATATCGCGTGCATCATCAGAAACCATTATTGTACGCCACGGAGTTTTACAAGGTGCTTGCAATCGACCTTTATAACCTGCAGCATCCGGAGTTAACCGTGACTCAAAAATAAAACTTCTATCATCCAATTCCAAATGCATACATGAATAATCTATTAGGGCTGCCTCATGAATATTAATATATAACCCATCATCTGTTTTCATCTGTAATGAAGTCTGTACAGCTGTAGGAGAAAACGGAGTTTGCGATAAGTTCCATGATATAGCTTTTTTATGTAACTGACGAATCTCAGACAATCTGGATTCTGTATAATCATATTCATTAGTATCATAATCTCCTGGAATCCACCAAGCAATATGATTACCTGTCATTGCGAACTGACTTCGTTCTTCTTTTATTACAAAGCCACCAAGTTTTTTTTGTTGTGGGAATTCATATCGGAATCCAACCCCTTCGTCATAAACACGAAAGCGTATATTCATCAACCTTTGAGTATCACTTTGTTTTAGCTTAATCAATAATTCATTATAATTATTGCGTATTTTATTTACCTCTCCCCATACAGGAGTCCACGTTTCATCAAACTTATCATATACAACATCTATTACGCTAAAACTATCAAGCAAATTATTTTTTCCTTTCAGTTCAAATCCCAATTTACTTTTATCAATAACTTTTCGTCCTTTATACTCCAACCAATAATAAGGCTCACCACTGTTTGAAAGATTAAAATAGATTTTCATATTCTTTGATGGTGATAATGATGAAAAAGTATCGGCATATAATAAGTTTATATTTAAACAATAAAACAATATACCTACGAAAAATTTATATATAAAACGCATAAACAATAAAATTAGAAATATATTAATTTGTTTCTACTTCACTTAACTCCACCACAAGACTTGAATACTCACCACCTAATAGACTTTTCAGTGGTAATCCCTGCTCCATCAACATTTTTCCACTAATAACCCTTTCATTAAGCCAACAAGGCTTATTTTCATTTACAGGAGTCAAATCTTTCAAACGATACTTTTTATTTGGGTCAAGCCCGTCCATTTGCACATTTGGAATATTCATATTTCTAAGATGTTCCAACTTATATGCATAAAATACAGCTTTAGTCTTGTTCTCACTTACATACATTAATGATGCCAAGCCTTTATCATCATATGGAGAAACAAGCCTGTACAAATCACCAAACTGTACTATCTCACGGATACCCTTATAAGCTGCAATTGCTCTTTTTGCAAAAGCTTTATCTTTATCAGACATATTTTTAGGCTGGATTTCCATACCCAAACGACCGGACATAGCAACATCAAATCTAAATTTCAAAGGTGTAGTTCTACCAGTCTGATGATTCCTGTCAGCACTTACATGCGATGCCATTGCTATTGCCGGGTAGTAACCGGAAACGCCCCATTGCATATATATTCTCTGCAAGGCATCAGTATTATCACTTGTCCAGAACTCATCAAAATATGGAAGCATTCCATAATTTACTCTACCGCCACCTCCTGCGCATGCCTGCATTACAAGATTAGGATATTTTTCTCTGATACGTTTCAATACTTTCTCTAACCCAATCTGATAATCTACATACAAGTTTGACTGTTTATTTTTAGGTAAATAACAAGAGCCATAATCCATAAGACTACTATTATCATCCCATTTCATATATGCTATTTCCGGATAGTTTGTCATAAGATTATCAACCACCCCAAACACAAAATCCTGTACATCGGGATTAGTCAAATCCAGAACCACCTGGCTGCCACCTCTTCCTTTTGTCAATTCACGTCCTTTCACTTGTAATACCCAATCTGGATGTTTCTCAAAAAGTTCACTTTTAGTATTAGTCATTTCAGGTTCTATCCATATACCGAATTTTATATTTTTAGATTTGGCATAATCAATAAGTCCCTGGATTCCCTGTGGCAATTTTTCCTTACACACATCCCAATCACCTAATGATGATCTGTCATTATTCCTTGGATATTTATTACCGAACCATCCGTCATCCATAACAAATAATTCGCCGCCCATATCAGAGAAGTCAGACATCATTTGTTCCATAGTTTCCTGATTGACCTTAAAATATACACCTTCCCAACTATTCAGCAGGATATCACGTGTTTCTCCACCTCTGTTCAGTTTATATTTTCTTGCCCATTTATGGAAAGCCCTGCTTACTCCACCTTTTCCTTCAGTACTATATGTCATGGCAAACTCAGGAGTTACCAAAGTTTGTTTCCCATCTAATATATAATGAGAATTTTCCTCACTGATTCCTGCAATAATATTCAAATAACTATTCTGGGCATTAAACTGAATTTTATAGTTACCTGTCCATGAAAGAACTCCTCCCATAACAAGACCTGTCTTTTCCTTCAGTTTTCCATCCATACTGAGCATAAACGAAGGATTGCTTGTTGTAGTATTATCCAATGCATATCTGTTCACGATACACTTCTGTCCGTTAGTCAATCTTTCTTCTTCCATCATATGTTCAGATGCCCAGTCCCCATGCAAATGATTAATCCAATTCTCACCTCTTGGCATAAACATATATGCAGATGCAAATTGATATAATGTTACAGGCTTCTTACCTTGATTCTTTATTTCCACCCATGTTGATATTACATCTGTTCCATTATAATTTTTAAAATATTGTATTACATCTACAGGATATAAACTATCCTTCATTATTATCTTTGTAATTTCACATCCGTCTATATTTTCTGTTACGACATCATTGACAAACAAATCCAAAGACATATTTCCATCATTATGAGTAACTGCTATAGCTTTTTCCTTTATACAGTCAAGCCCAAATGCAGGATAACTTTCATAATTCACATTCAATCCGGAATTGTAAACATCCTTTATATCGTCTATACGGGTTCCGTAATACTGAATTTTTGACTTCTGTCCCTTTTCTGCAGAAAATAGGAACGATGTTTTTGGAGTAGAGATTAAATAATCCTTACTGAACGAAGATACCGACAATGCCAACAGGCATAAAGTAAAAATGTGTTTCTTACCGACTAAATTATTTTTCATATTATCAAACCTTAATTACATAGGCAAAAGTATGAAATATCAATACCATTCAATAAAAAAAGAATACAGTTATAGGATAAGATAATACAAAAAAGGCAGCCAAATAATATTTAGCTGCCCAACTATTTAAAAATCAATATTTACAATATATGAGTCTTTACCCTCAAAAGTAACCATCTGTATATCTATTTCCGACATCCATTTATATTTCACACTTGTTCCATATGAAACTTTTGCAAGAAATCCGAAACATCTTCCATATGATAAAGATGGTGGAATATTTATTTCAGGATGTTTATCCTTATTGGGAACAATATAATTCTTGAAATCAGACAAGATCCATTTACCGTCACTATTTGTCTTTCCGCTGACTAAGGCAACAGGATATATGTCGCGCGGATGATCTGATGCTCCCGCACGGCTTGGATATAGTTCTATCATAACTCCTCTTTCAGGTTTACCTCCTACAGTTATATCAAATTCCATACTTTTAGGATACAAACTATTAAAGAAATCCGGAAATTCTATTCCTATTCTTTTTGCATCACCGGCCAGATTCATACAATTTACAGCATAATCACACCACTCTCCTGCAGCAGCCCAGTTCATTATACATTTATATGTATCAAATTTTTCATGAGATACCGGATTATCTTCTGCCTCTATTATATATTGATAAACATCTGTAACACCCCTATAATGTCCTAACTCATGAGTCAAAGTATTTCTCGTTGTTTCATCAAAAATATCTTTTGGCTTATTTTTTTCTGCAATAACAGTTATAACAGAACGTGAATCTGAACCTCCTCCATGAGCGCCTCCAGAACCCCTATCATCTGTCTTATCCTGTAAAGCATCAAACAGAATCACAAAATCATATTTACTGAAATCCATTGGATCATTATAAACCTTTTTATTTAACGCAACTATATACTTTATTGTACCAACGGTTTTGTATAATTAAAGTTTTGTCTTTTCGGTAGCACAACTCTTTACTCAGTAACAAAACTATTGGTACTTTCTTTTTTCCAGAACACAATGTTCTTTCCTCCGTTTTCTAATTCAAACCTCACAAGAAATTCATTTACTACATCAGTTTCATAAATAGATACAAGTCCTGATGACAATACTATGTCTTTGATAAATTTGCAATTTCTCTCAAGAAACTGCATAACTTCACCCCATATCTCATTTGAATAATCAGCAGTATAAGAAATTTCATTCTTACCGAAATATTCACGAAGAATTTCTCGGAGTTCTGAATTTCCTACATTATCTGAGAAACATGAGCCTATGGGGTGAAGTTCTATAGATTCTGTAAGTACACGGTGTTTCATATTCTATTGATTTATAGTATAGAATATGTATTTAATTGACATATAGCTGGTTGATTATTTATAATTTATTAGACCATATTTATTAATGTCATATTCATTTGGTCTAAAAACTGTTTTTTCATAAGATTTTCTTTTAAGATTATAATGGGTTGTATAAGATATTTTGCAAACTGCTTTGTCGAAATGTCCCGATATAAACATAACGTCAAACCATTTATGTGAAATCATATTAGCTACTTTTCTACGAATAGCATACGATTGATAATGTCTAAGCAAACCAAAATAGCTATTTAATGATGAAACGAAATGTTCAGCATTTTCTTTCACGTATTCCGGGTTACATTCAGCAAGTATATTAAATTTATGAACAGTGTTAATAAAATTAGATACCGTTCGATTACTAACATACATTAATTCACCTTTTACTACAGTACCAATAAATTTGCATCCTTTATAATAGTGTTGTATATAGAGTTTTTTAGGATGTAAATCCAATCCAAGTTTTTCTTTTAAAAATAATCTTATTTTAGGTATGTCATGCCACATTGCTTTAATGTCTTGTCCAACAAAATTAAAATCATCTACATATCTTCCGTAATTCCTATTATACTTTTCATTCATCCATTTATCAAATGTTGTCATATAAAAATTTGCAAACATCTGACTTGTAATATTTCCTATAGCTAAACCATAATATTTACTACTTGTAAACAATGATTTGTGTTTAGGCAATCCTTTCCACATCCATTTAGGTGATTTAATAATACAATTTCTTTCAGGGTTGTGCATTACAATTATTTCAGTTAACCATAGTATAATAGGTAAATCCTTAGCTTTGTAATTATCTTTAATGAAATTCTCAAGCATTTTCCAAAGGGTAGGCTTATGGATTGACATGAAAAATGCTTGTATATCACATTTAGCTATATAGCATGGTTCTTTATAATTATGACTACATTTACGAACATGTTCATATAATCTTTGAACACCATATAAAACTCCTTTATTCTTTCTACAATTATAATTATCTTGTATAAAATATTCTTCAAAAAGAGGTTCTAAACGGCGTACAACAAGATGTTGGACTATTCTGTCACGAAAATCAGCTGCAAATACTTCACGTTTGACAGGTCTAGTAACAATAAAAACAATACTTTTACCTATTTTATAAGTTTGAGTATTTATTTCACGCCATAATTTAACCAATTCAACTTCATAATCACTTTCAAACTTTACTGCATTAAATGTTTTCTTCTTTTTCTTACGACAATCGTAATAAGCTTCAAATACATCTTCTAGAGGAATATATTCAATAAAATTATTCATTTTTACTTCTTTAACAATGTTATTAATAGAAATTCTGCGAACGGCCTTGCACAGTCGTTGTTGTTGCTGTTGTCCTTATTGTTGTTGTTGATGTTGCCGTCGTCCCAGTCCAAGTTCCATGCGTTGTTGCTATCGTACTGGGTACATTCTCGTGATTTTCTTGTTCTTAACTAATCTCAAATGAGTAGATAGTACACGAGCCTTTTCTATTATATAACTGCACACTCCATAAAATCGTAATCGTATGGACTCTGGCAGAAGTATATTATTTATTTTTCCATCCTGTAACTTGTTTGCCTATACTTTCAGTAAATAATGCAAGTTTTGCTGATTGTTTCACGGTAATTATCCTTTTCTCATTGCACAACCGTAATAGGACCTTTAACAATTCAAATTTTATTAAAAAATTTTCAAGATGTCTTATGCGAGCATCTTTATCATTGTAACATCTGTTTGCAAGTTGTAAAAATTCAAACAATTCTAATGAAACATTTGTAATTTTCTGCCCTATAGTATACTTATGTGATTTGGGAAATATCATAACATAATCCATTAAAATACTTACTAATTCATAAGTATCTCTATATACTGGTAACTCACTTGCTAACATGTATTGAAAATTTTTAAATTGGTAAATTGATTAATTGGTAAATTGATTATTGAAAAGCTGCGAACGGCCTTGCACAGTTGGTGTTGTAGCTGTTGTGCTTATTGAAGTTGTAGATGGAGCCGTCGTCCGAGTCCAAGAGCCATGCGAGGTTGCTATCGTACTGGGTTGAACTCCATTTTCTATAATTACTTATTGAACCGTCATACAAAGGTTTTCCACCAATTAATGACATACAAGCATCAATTTCTGATTTGTTTTGATATGCTTCATACAATTCACCTAATGCAGGTAGATAACCTTGTTTTCCATTTTTAAATGTATAATTACGACAATAATTTGCTGCATATTGTTCTGATGAAGATGAAGCAAGCAACATAATACCTTCATCAGATATATTATCAACATCATTTGAATTTATTGTAAATGTTGTAGATGTTTCTAATTCTGATAATGTCATAATTTCTTGTTGTGCATTAATCATTGCTTTAAATTGTAAACGTATTTCAGAAATCACCAAATCTAAAACAACATCAGATTGTATATTATATTTTTCTTTAAATTGTACTTTAATTTGGTTATTTCTGTAAATGTTTATCTGTTGAATTTCTGTTTCTGTTAATGTTTCTCCAGACTGTTGTTTATTCATCAACAATTGGTACTGCTCATCTGAAATAACTTCATCATTTATTTGTAATGTGTTTGGCATTGACAATGATTGTGCCGTTGCATTTGAAATAATTTCATTCATTTCCAAACTTGAAGCCATAGCAGCATAAACACCTAATTGTGCAATAATTGCATCTGTATTTTGTTTTCCCTTATAATCAGTTTTAGCTGTATCCGAATTTGTAGTTGTTGTGCATCCATTTATTAATGTACCATATCCACCCCATTGAATAGAAGTTTGTTCTACAGGAGCTATTACAAAAGAACATTTCGTTGTTTTTACCCCTACTCCAACTGCCTTGCTATTATCAGATGTCTTCCATGCAGAACGTTCATAAGCAAATCCATCTGTTGATATGATATAAACACCATTTGGGGCATCAGTAGGTCTATATGCGCCATCTGGAACTTGTGAAAGTGTAATATTTTTAGTCATGTTTTCATTTACTGTTACCGTTTCTGTATAAGTTTGATAAGTTTCTTTTGAAACTTCAATAGTTACTTTTGTACCTTTTTGTACTTTTATAGATTTAGCAACATTTCCATTTAATTTTACAGTTGCATCAGATGGTGTTGGAACTACTGTTAATTCTACAATTCCAGCAAGTTGTTCAAATTCTGCTCTTGTGATACATTTATTAGATGGAATATCTTCAAGTGTTGTATTTAACACTTCTGCTGCTTCACCAGCTGTTATTAACTGTTCATTCATTGTGTTTAATTGTTCTGACATAATATTTCATTTTAAAATTGTTTTATAAATTATTTATACATAAGTATTATTCATCCAATTTCAGAAAAAACAAGAAAATTCATCAACTAATGATTTTTTAACATTTAAAATGCAATTTCCGTAATGTGGCGGGTATAATTCTATTGAAATTAAAAATACTAAATATAGAATTATATGATAACATTCCACTCATTACTTCACATGATTGATACTCTGCATACCGAGGATGATTGCAGAGTATATCTGGAGAATATGCGGTGGAATGGAAAGCCTATTTGTCCTCATTGTGGTTCAATATCTGAACATCATTATAAATTAACTAAGGATGGAAAGTTTGAAGGTCTTTATAAATGTAAGGATTGCCGTTGCCGATTTACTGTGAGACAAGGAACTATGTTTGAAGGCTCCAACCTTCCATTGAAAAAATGGTTCTATGCTATTTATCTGTTCTTGTCACATAAAAGAGGCATCAGTAGTTGTCAATTGGCACGTGATATTAATGTGACACAGAAAACTGCATGGTTCATGCTGCATCGTATTCGTTACAATGTAAAGGATGATGATGCAAACTTCAATGATATGACACAAGTTGATGAAACATATATTGGTGGAAAGACAAAACGTAACAGAGGTGGACAAGGTCGAAGTACTAAACAGAAAACACCTGTAATGGGACTACTTTCTGATGGCTTGGTTTATGCAAAAGTTATCAAAAATGCAAGTTCTAAAGTTTTGCTTGGTGTTATTGATGAACTTGTCAGAAAAGGTTCCACGGTTATTTCTGATAGTTGGAGTGGCTACAATAAAGTCAAAAATGAATACATACACGAGGTTGTAGAACACAGCTTAGGAATATATGTAAATAAAGATGGATTTCATACCAATTCTATTGAAGGGTTTTGGAGCCAACTTAAACGTGGTATCATAGGTATCTATTATTTGGTAAGTCCAAAGCATTTGCCCAAATATTGCAAAGAGTTCGTATTTAGATACAACACTCGCAAAGAGAGCGACAGCAACAGATTTAATGCGTTCTTACAACAAAGTACAGAACGTCTATACTATGGAGAACTTTTGGAAAAACCTGAATGGCGACCAATAGGTTAATATAGCCTCCCTAAAATATAAAGTCCAATTACATTTCTTTGTGGTTGGACTTTTTTATGTTTATAACATATTTAAAGAGGACATCATTCCTTATTGTTTATGGCAGTCTGTGATATGTCACACAATTCTTTTGTCTATCTCACTCTTTTTCATTACATTTGTACACAAACAAATTTAAAAGGAGGTCAAAAAACAGACATAAGAAATAAAAGACATATTGCAAGCAACTTGTAGACAAGTTATTTGGCTTAGCTAAATCTGGTAAATTTCGTGAAGTTCCAAGTAATAAGTCGAAAGGTCGGTTTGTACCCTGAACAAGGGCGCAGACTGCTTTTCCTTATTTGAACTTCGAGGTTTTACCAGAACCCAGCTAAGAGAATGAGTGAAAAGTTTGGCTGTGTCCTTTTCTTTTTTCAAAACCAGAAGTACAAACTTAAAAGCTTTAAATATGGATTATAAATTGGAATATATGGAACGTCTGTTTGCTAAGATAAGCAAGAAAAAGACAGAGTCTTATGTCATAAGTAGAATATGGCATCAATTAAACGAAGACCGTGTTAAATTTGTCGTTCAGCAATACATCAGAAGAACATATGACAAGTATGCACTTGCAGACTTGTATCTTCCTCAACTCAATATCTTAATTGAAATAAACGAGCCGTTTCACAAAAACAATGTTGAGGTTGATAAGATTCGTAATGAAGAAATAATCAATACTACTCATGCCCAATTATCAGTTGTCGATTGTGGATATAAGGATAAAGACAACAAAATACATTGGAACAGTTTAGATGAAATTCACCGTCAAATTTCCATTATAGTATGGGCTATAAAATTAACAATACAACAACTTGGTGAGAAATTTCAGGCCTGGGATGATGTTAGTACTCTTTCAGTGGAATATCATCGAAACAAAGGTTATTTGAAAGTCGAGGATAATGAATGCTTGCGTACTACAGAGGATGTTGCAGCTATTTTTGGAACAGTTGCAAAGCATCGAGGTTTCTTGCGTGCATCAGGTGCAGCTATACCAAACAAGAAAAATGAAATAGTTTGGTGGCCAAATACAGAACATCATCTTTGGCATAATGCTGAAAACGGTTGATATCCGTTCACCCAAAACGGGGATATCCGTTCACTTTTCATACTCTTTACCTATGGCGATG
>CALUJF010000110.1 GCA_944320855.1 uncultured Phocaeicola sp. | reverse complement strand
GTGGGTTCTGTTCGTTACGGAGATATTCTTCTGCCGGATGCATTGTTGCTGCTGTTGTGTCCATACCTGTATTTTTTTAGTTATTAATTTCCCTTGGTTCGAGCCGCTTCGGACTCTCAAGCCGGGATTGGAATTTTCGAGCAATGAAGACTGGGAAAGCGGACGACAAAAGCAGGTAAAGCGGCTGCGGATTTTACGGAATACCCCAATCTCCGATTTGCGGAAGGCTGCTGTCAAATCCGTACCCGGTTAGCATAGCGGTAACTGCCTGTTCGGACCGGCCAGTAGATTCGCGAAGAAAATCAATGCCGGTGAGGAGTACCGTATGTGAGGCATAACAGAAAATGAATCGGAACATGTGACGGTACAAAAGGAAGCCGCCCAGCGGGTAAAAAGGGAAAATCCGGAAACGGAGAAATATAAAAGTGATACGAGGCTTCAAAAACAGACGGATATGCTGTCTGCATATCCGCCCTGACTGTGTTTCAAAGTTCGGGAAGTGTGCCTGTCCTGACTTTTTTCCCGTCGCAATAGAGTTCGATTGTACCAGGTATGAACCCCATTTCACCGAAAGCTATGTTTCTGACATAGTCCCGGTACTCCTTTCCCGAAAAATTCTTACCGCTAAGGTTGTTGAAAAACATGCGGATGCTGAATCCGTCTTCACTTGACAGTATTGTCCTTCCGTCCTGTCTGATTTCTTCTTTCATTTCTTTTAGCTTTAATAGTTTGAAAATCCGTTTTTCTTATTTCCCTGTTTTGGGTTGCAGGGCTGTATTCACTACTTTTTGAGGCTTGAATGGATAAAGCAGATCGCATAATGAGCCAAGCGCGGACAGGAAACCGGCCGAATGGTTCTGTTTCCGCCATCCGAAAACAATGTCGCTTGGCGATTAGGCGCTTTGTCCTACATTCGCCGATTAATAAAGTGTGAAGTACACAAGCCCCTGCGGTAGAACAAGTGCAATCAACAGCAAGAAAGTAGGCAAAAAACAGTGCAAAATATTGTCCTTTAATAAATTGATACAGTCAAATAAATTTATTATATTTGCACTGCGTAAAAATACGCACTCCACTGCGTAAAATGTAACACTATGTATAAAAGGGCTGAATATCAGATAATTAAAGGCAGAATTAAAGAACCGAGAAAGTTCATTCAGGTCGTGATGGGTGCCCGTCAAATCGGGAAATCGACGGTAGTAAAACAGGTATTGAAGGATATATCCATTCCGTACCAGCTGTTTTCAGCAGATAATGTACCAGCTACGAACAGTGCATGGATAACCAACTGCTGGGAGGCAGTGCGCAGCCTTAAAGAAAACAACGGATGGGAAGAGGCCGTCCTGGTAATAGACGAAATACAGAAGATATCCAACTGGAGCGAGGTCGTAAAAAAGGAATGGGACGATGACACATTTCATGACCGCAACATCAAGGTGCTGCTGTTGGGCAGTAGCCGCGTGCTGTTGGAAAAGGGACTGTCGGAATCTCTTGCCGGAAGATTCGAAGAGATACGCATGAGCCACTGGAGCTATACGGAAATGAGAGACAGTTTCGGTTTCTCAATCAATCAATATCTCTATTACGGAGGTTATCCTGGCGCAGCCTCACTTATCGGTGACGAAGACCGTTTCCAACAATACATACAGTCTGCCATTATTGAGGCGACCATCAACAAAGACATCCTGATGGATACTCCCATCAGCAAGCCGGCGCTGCTGCGGCAGACTTTTGAACTGGGGGCGGCCTACTCAGGCAACCTGTTGTCGCTGAACAAGATGCTCGGCTCCCTTCAGGACGCAGGCAACACGGCCACGCTGGCCGGTTACATCAACCTGCTGGAAGAGAGCGGACTGCTATGCGGATTACAGAAGTACAGCATTGATACGGCCAGAAGAAAAGCCAGCATTCCGAAGTTCCAAGTGTTCAACAATGCACTGAAAACGGTGTATAACCCTATATCATTCGAACAAGCCCTGCTTGACCGCCGGGCATGGGGACATATATTTGAATCCGGTATCGGAGCCTACCTTGTAAGTCAGGGTTTCGTCCACCGGTTTGAGGTATTCTACTGGAGAGAGCGAAATGATGAAGTGGATTTTGTCATTCGCAAGAAAGGAATAACAATAGCCATCGAGGTAAAGAGCAATGCCGAAAAAAGGACGGACGGTCTGGATAAATTCAGGGAACTGTTCGCACCACAGGCTTCGTTCATTATCGGTGACGGCGGCATCAGCGTAGAAAATTTCCTCTCGATGGATATCAGGAAACTATTCCAAAGCCCCCGATAAGACAAGTATGCTTGCGAGATTAGTATTCACGCTTTTATGTGTGCTGGTGTGCATCCTGTTTTACGTCATAGGATTCTGGCGGAAAAAAGCCGGAGATGCGGCCTTTGCCGCCGCACGGACCGCCACGGACGAGAAAGAGCGTGAGCGGTATTGCCGGCTGTCCGTGCTGGCCGGGAACCGAAATGCCTGTCGCATGTTCTGCTTTTCGCATCCGGACATCTACGAAAGCCGCCAACCGCTGAAACCGTACAGCTTCCGAGGGATGAAAGTGACCTTCTACGGCTACTATTACCCGACGCGCCATGAGAAACTGCTAAGCAGCAGGCAACGGATGTTCTGCCATGCACTATTCAGATTCAAGGACGGTAAAATCCACGGAGTGAGATTCTTCAAATCCTGCATGGAAGCCCTGCATCTGGAAGAGGGGAACCTGCATGTCATGTTCATGCCGTGCAGCAGCCGTGAGAAATACATCCGCCGCTTCAGACGGCTGGACGAATATATATCCACGCATTGCCCGCAGATGACCTCGGGACTGAACGATGTGGTGATAACCGGAACACGCGAAAGCCTGCACAGGATGAAAAGCGGCAAAAAACGTATTCTCAAACGGAACTATAGCATCACCGGCGATGTAGAAGGGAAAGACATCGTCATCGTGGACGACGTGATGACCACCGGGCAGAGCGTATCCGAGTATAAGAAAGAGATAGAACGGCACGGCGGACGGGTAACAGCCGCCATCTTCTATGGGAAGACGGTGGAAGTTCCGCCGCTTTTCTTACTGAGAATGCACGTTTGGTATATTCAGGTAAAATGCCTGCTGAAAACGAGGAAAAGATGAAACAGCGGCATAAGCATGAAGCCTTAAAATGCCATTACAGGTCTCTCAAAGCCCTTACACATTCATCCTTAATATTTTTGATGTGACGGAAAAGAATCCGCGGGTCGATACTTTTTCCGTTAAGCTTGCACGTAACGTGTAGATGCTCGCCCGTACTGCGCCCCGTAGAACCGGTTATTCCGACTGGTTCTGCGGGGCTTACTTGTTTTCCTTTACCCACCAGAATCCGTGAAAGATGGCAATAACTGACCAGATAATTTCCATGACGCAGAACAACATATTTTCCAGAAGCATTATCCTGCCCGACTTTAACTACTATTCCTGAAATCATAGCCAGAACCTTCTCATTTCTGGCATGAAGATCAAGCCCTCCATGGAATCTTTTCTTTCCGGTGAAGGGGTCAGTACGATAACCGTAAGGTGATGTCACCTTCAATGCCTTCAACGGAAGGCTTACACTCAAATATCTTTCAGTCCAAAACATTCTTGCCTCGCCCGCTTTTCCCGACATTTCAATATTATCATGATCAACATACCCTAACGATTCGACAGCATCAGTATTGTCCGTTGTCATCAATATATCTGATTTATAGGAATCATCCATCATCACAAGTGGACATGCTTGTGCATAAACAGACTCAGTAAAAATCGAAATTCCTATCAGACCAATCAATATAAATTTTCTCATGAAGCAAAGATAATGGAGATAAAATAACAGTTCCAATTTCAGCAAAACGATCTGATTAAAATATGATTATTTTAATATTATAATATGATTACAAGGATAAAATCATACTTAAATCATAAAAAAAGATATAATATAATCCTTTATATATCTGATAGTTTACTGCAATTACAGAATTATAATATATTTGCAGAGTATAATTATAATATGATATTAAAATATGAAAAAGAACTATTTCGAACTTACTGAATTACCTTATCAGGTACTGTCAAAATTCGGGCTTAGCAGAGAAATGATAGAAGACCTTCCCATGCGTATATTGAAAGAAATATGCAACGGCAGACATTCACCGGTACTACCTGTACGTGTGACCGATGAAAACGGGCAGACTGCAGAGAGTCGTACCCGTTTTGTGTGTATCCGAAAGGATGACGGAACGACAGACGTAGTATTCTATCCAGTACTGAAATCATCGCCACTGGAACAATACCAACCGGAACAGCAAAAAGAATTATTGGACGGAAAAGCTATTATTGCGGATGTAATGCAAGCTGACGGCAGACACGGAAAGGCTTTCGTGCAGATTGATCCGGGTACAAACCAGGTAATGTCAGTACCCACACCCATCATCGGGCGCAACCTTCAGGTTCTTGCAGAAGAACTGCGTCTAGGAGCAGTGGAAATCAAGAGTATGCAACACGGAGATCCGCTTACTCTGCTGGTGGATGATGATACGGTTACAGTAGGCATCGACCTGACAACTCCGACCGGCATCCGATTCTGTTCCGGTGACGGACAGAAATGGAAAGAGCGTGACAAACGTGAATGGGACAAATACAACTTCGGTTGCTACGGATGCTGGATAATGGACGAAGACGGAAACCTGGACTATGTACCGGAAGAGGAGTACACAGAAGAACTGTGGAATGAACAGAAGAAAAGCGGAGAAAGAAACCGTGCGGCAGCTCTTCACAAATAAGTCACAACACCATTAAATAATTGAATAGCGATGTCAGAACAGAAATATTATCCGGAAGATATTCTGGTAGAAAAAATGGAAAACGGTGAATTTGGGTGGCTGGATTACGTCAACCATTATTCAGCTGAATGGCAGGAAGATTACAGCAGCTATTGCGAAGAAAACGGCCTTTCCATCGGAAATGAATCGGCTGCAGAGTTTGTCCGTCATAAAGATGCTGAACTTGAAGCTGCGATGGAAAACGGAGAAGCATAGAAAAACAACTAACAAAAGACTACACAACGGACTATGGCGATACGAACAAATACCAATCCACGGGAAATGGATCTGCAGCCCGAAATGCAAAAGATACTGATGCGTAACGGGATGCAGGCACATGTGGTGTCTGACGGTTCGGGTTACAGGCTGGTCGTTCAGGGACATGACTCACCTCTGCTGACCTACGCCATCACCGAACGCCAAATGCTGGCACTCACGGACTGGGGAACAAACACAGCAAACAAGAAAGCCTACAATGTATTTACCAGCATCGTAGGCAATGACTTTTATCTGCCCAAAAATTTTGTCCATGCCCGAAATGCCAACGGACGCGTGGCCATGGGACTGCATGGCTACAGGATAGGCATTGGAGAATACGGACGGACTGCATGGCCGCATATGCCGCCTCCGTTTCTGGGTTGGACTCCACGCAACCAGTGGGGCTTTCATCTGCGCAGAGTGGGCGGCGACCTGTTCTATCCGGGCGGACCGGCTGTGCCGGAACGATGGGACGGACGAATGAAACCCGGAGAACTGCAATCAGGCGGTTACGGCTTCTACTACAAGGGAAACAGGCAGGCTCAACCCCAGCAAGAACGGGACGTGCTGCAAGACCTTCAGGCTGTAATCACTCCGATGACAAGCCGGCCGAGAAGTACGGAGCCGGCAATACCATACCGGGAACTGATAACGTCACCGGTATATTTTTCCAACGAGAAATGGCAGGAATGCCTGTCATCGCATGGAATAATCATTGACCAGAATGCCCAAACGATGACCATTCAGTCGGAACAAGAGGCGGTGGACATGGTCTATGACCTTTCGGGCGAAGAGACAGCCATACTGACTTCCAATTCGATAGAAGAGCATCCGACAGAAAAACGCATCAGCCTGATAAACGACATCATCAGTCCGGACTTTGCCGACAAGGTAAGCATGGAAACGCTGAACAGCAACAGCCGTATCACAGTCGGACTGCATCCTGAAATACGTCAGGAAATAGAACAGGAGAACCAATTGCAGGAGAACACTTTCCTGCAGGAACAGCAAATACAGGAGCAGCGGATAGCAACAGGCATACAGGCAACAGCTACAGTGGACGGACGTGACCTGACACCGCTCAACGAAAAGATGGGCTGGTACAGGGAGGAAAGGAACGGACGTGAGGTAGAGGTAGGCGAAATAGCCGTACACCCTGCTGAAACCGAGGGAAAGTTCCGGATGAGTGCCGTCATTAACGGACAGGTCGTGAGCCATGAGATAAGCCAGAAGCAATATGACAAGTTTCTTGCAGTTGATGACTATCACAGAATGAAACTGTTCTCGAAAGTGTTTGACGAAGTGGACATGAAAATGCGTCCGGAAGCCCGACAGGGACTTGGAGTAAAGATACTTGCCGCACTGACTGCAGGTACGGTGGTCGCCTCGGAAGTGGCACACAACCTGCGATGCCATCATGCACCGGAAGTGTACAGCGAACATTACTGCGGCCCGAGGCCCTATTACAAACCAGGAGTTGACACGCCAAGGGATGTAGCAATACGCTACTTCGAAGCAGAAATGAACCGGGAAATAACAGATATGAGATTAGGAAGGTAAAATATGAGAAACGGAGACCTTACATACGACGACTATCTGCGCAGACTGAATATTCAGGATGTGCTGATCGATGCGGGCTACCGTCTGAACAGGCGGGACGGCCTGCGCTACCCTTCGTATGTCCGCACGGACAGCGAGGGACGACGTATTCGTGGTGACAAGTTCATTGTAACGGCCAACGGACAGTGTTGCTTCCAACCCCCACAACAGAAACTATACAATATCATCTCCTTTATCAAGGAGCATCCGCACCTTTTTGCGGAATACAGAGCCGGAGTTTCACCAGACAGGCTTGTAAACCTTGTATGTTGCCGTTTGCTTAACTATCCTATAGAGGAACGCAGCACCAGAATTATACAACCCAAACGTGATATCAAACCTTTTAACATCGATAATTACGAACTTCATAAATTCAACCCGCAAGACCGGGAAACCCAGAAAAGATTCTATCCCTACTTTAAGAATCGCGGGATAGATTTATATACACAATATGCATTCCACAGGTACTTCTTTCTCGCCACCAGCCATCGTGAAGACGGGGCAGCCTATACCAACCTTTCTTTTCCGCTAATCCAGCCGAAAGAACCGGACAAAACTGTGGGATTAGAAGAAAGAGGCCGTCCGCGCATGGATGGAAGCGGAAGCTACAAGGGAAAGGCAGAAGGAAGCAATTCGAACGAAGGACTCTGGGCTGCCAGTCCGGCCCATACCAAACCAGCAGAAGCAAAAGATATCTACTGGTTTGAAAGCGCTTACGACGCAATGGCCTACTACCAGCTTCACCAGAAAACAAACAAGGATTTGAGAAAGGCCGTGTTTGTATCTACCGGAGGCTCACCGAGCCGACAGCAGTTTAAAGGAATGATTGAGGCAGCACCACAGGCTTCGCACCATCTCTGCTTTGACCGTGACCGTGCAGGAAGAATCTATGCAATAACCTTTGCCCTCGTACATGACGGCAGGGAGTTTACCAGTTGCACACCGGAAGCGGATTTGCTTGTCATACAGGAAACAGGAAAAGGGAACCATCGTCATGAAATAAAACTGAAACCGTATGATTTCGATAAGATTGCCGAGACATTGGACATAAAATTGATAAAATCGTATTCGGAAAGTGCTGTAAGGTTCTATATGGAAAAAATCGGAGAAGAATATTTGGGTGGAGTATATGCTACACGCATGGATGATTATAAATGTGACCTCGAAGAAGGTAAGGCAAGCTACGAGGAACTTGAAAAGCAGAGAGAGGACCTGGCAAATATAAGTGAAGCAATAAGAAGACTTGAGTCGACGGAACCGATTGCCACCGGAAAGATTCTGTATGAACCGGCAGCAGAAGGATACAAGGACTGGAATGACCAACTTCTCAATAAAAGAACGCCTGTGGAAGAAAAAAGCGAAGAAACTTTGGAAATCAGCGGGAAAGCCACTCTAAACCGTGCTCTGGCTGCATTGCCGGAAGTCAATCCTGAACATATCCGTACCGGGACGTATGACGAAGCGGATTATAAGGCGGTAAGACAAAGAATTGAGTGTGCGGACAAAATCATATTCTCCTTTGAAACCCAAGATCAGGGTATGCCTGAAAAAGGTTTCCAGGAGATGTACAAAATACGGGAAGAACTATCTCGCCTGGAAAACGAGATATCCGATTCCTTATCAGAGATAAAAGAAAACAACCAACCACGGTTTCACCGATAAACAGAGCCAGCCTATGCAAATGACACATTACAATATCATCAACTTCCGGCCGCATCCGGTGCAGTTTGTCATCAATGAACTGCCACTGATGTCGGTCTGTGTTGCCGGACTGATATACGGAGGTATGGAAAACATGCCTCTCGTAAGCATGGCGACCACAATATCTGCATTTGCGCTTCTTGTACTGCTTTACCGGTACATCTATCTGCGCAGAATACGTTATGACATCACAGCCGAACAGCTTGTATGCGAGCGCGGTATTCTGCTAAGAAAGGTGGATTATATGGAACTGTACCGCATCGTGGACTTCCAGGAGAAACAGAGTATCCTACAACAGATATGCGGACTGAAAACGGTAAGCATCCTCTCGATGGACCGGAACACGCCACGGCTTGACCTGCTGGGAATGAAACGCAGTGACAGGATCGTGACTCTGATACGCGAACGTGTGGAATACAATAAACGAAAAAAGGGAATATATGAGATTACCAATCATTAGCATACTGATGGCACTTGCCATTATAGTTCCACAGGCGCTCCATGCACAGGTAGCTGCTTCGAATCCTCTGGAATGGATGGCACTGGCCGAGGGCAATGACCTGATAAACGGACAGATAGAAAAGCAGATTAAGGGGCAGACACAGACGGCACTGCTACAGAATACGATAGCGGCTGAGTTCAACCGCATCCACCAATGGGAAAAACAGTACAACAGCTATCTGAAGACCGTAAACGGCTATGCATCGTCGCTGAAAGCCTGTACCCATCTGTACAACGACGGCGTGCGGATTTTTCTTACACTGGGAAAACTTGCCAAAGCCGTACGTGACAATCCGCAGGGTATTGTAGCCGGAATGAGCATGAACAACCTGTATATAGAGACGGCAACCGAACTGGTGTCTGTGTTTACGCTGCTGAACGATGCTGTGGCCAAGGGGGGAACAGAGAACATGCTGACCGGAGCAGAGCGCAGCAAGACACTGTGGGCACTGAACGACAAGCTGTCGGCTTTCAGCCGTAAGCTGCATCTGCTCTATCTGAGTGTACGCTATTATACACTGAATGACGTATGGAACAACGTGACGGCAGGAATGATAGAACGGAATAACGGAGAAGTGGCCCGGACAGCCATGTCGCGCTGGAGAAGGGCTGCTGCCATGACACGATAAAACAAGGCGAGATGGACAGGATAATATTAATAATGGCACTTCTGCTGTGTACTGGACTGTCAAAAGTCCGGGCGCAGAATGACCCGGTACTTGCCGGTATGATACTGCTGTACACAGAGAAAGCGGAAAAGGAACTGAAGAACCAGGAGAAGGTCATGCTGATGCAGACAACCGGACATATCTGGACCAAGGAAGAAGTGGAAGCCACGACCAACCTGCAGCGTGAGTTCAACAACTATCTGGACTCGTTCCGCTCGATAGTCAGCTATGCGGCACAAACATACGGATTCTACCACGAGGTATCCAAACTGACGGACAATATGGGTGATTTCAGCCGGCAACTGGCACGGAACTCTCCGAACGCCGTAGCCGTGGCCCTATCAGCCAGACGGAATACCATATACAGGGAACTTATACTTAACAGTGTGGAAATTGTAAATGACATACGGTCTGTCTGTATTTCCGACAACAAGATGACCGAAAAGGAACGGATGGAAATCGTATTCGGCATCCGTCCCAAACTCAGGATGATGAACCAGAAGCTGCAACGGCTCACGAAAGCCGTGAAGTACACAACGCTTGGTGACATCTGGCTGGAGATAGACGAAGGCGCACGGCCGGTAGCAGACAAGCGGGACATTGTGGAAGCGGCAAAAAGACGGTGGAAACAGGCTGGAAAGAATGTAAGACCTTAATATACGAAAAGATATGGGATTTTGGAGCACTTTATTAAAATACGGCGGTAAGGCAGCCAAAGGTGTAGGAACAGCTGCTGCCGAGACTGGGAAAACAGCCGGAAGCGCAATATTGCACCCTACAAGAACACTGCGCACGGCCGGCCATGCAATCAAAACAGCTACGGTAACAGGCGCTGTAGGCTATGTAGGCTGGGAAAAGCTGACATCGGACAAAAGTGTAGCAAGAATTGTGAGCGAAGCTGTAGTAGGCAAAAAAGCTACAGATACCCTTGCTGGAACGACCGAGGAGATGAAAGCCCTGAAGGAGAAAGCCGGAGCAGCAATGGATACAGTGACAGAAACTGTATCCGGACTTGACGGAAAACTGGACGGAGTATCAAACTTCCTGAAAGAAACGACAAGCGGAGGACTTGGAACGATGATAGGAAACTTTTTTGGCAATCTGGGACGCGGAAATGTATCAGGCCTGAGTATCGCAGGGCTGGTAGCGGCCGCATTCCTTGTATTCGGCCGTTTCGGATGGCTCGGCAAAATTGCCGGTGCACTGCTGGGAATGATGCTTATCGGTAACAATGCCGGTGTTTTCCGTACCGAGTCACCGGAAAATGCAACAAGGAAACAGACAGAGATCACTCGGGAAGAAGAGCAAGTGCGACCGGGGGGCATGAGAAGATAGGACTAAAAAACAATACAAGATATGAAATATACAGAAGAAATGATCCTGCACTCGAAAAGCGGCTACTGTATGCCGTTTGAGGAAGCACAGGGAAAAGATGTGGAAATGTCGCTTGGATATGGCGAACAGGTACATCCGACAACTGGAGAAAAGTTCTTTCATCACGGCATTGACTTCAGCGTGCGCTGCCGGATGCTGTCAGCCCTTGCGGACGGTATCGTGTCGGGCGTGTCCAATAATCCGATACACGGTATCTGTCAGACCATCCGATATGGGGGTTATGAAGTGACCTACGGGCATCTGTCGAATGTTTTCGCGCAGTTCGGACAGCGTGTAAAAGCCGGACAGACAGTGGCACTAAGCGGCGACCTGCTGCATCTGGAAACCCGCTTTAAGGGAGAAGAACTGAATCCGCTAGAATTTCTGACCATGCTGTACGGAAACATCAGGGCAGCCAGACAGGCAACCGGCAGCGCGGCAGACTTTGACGAGGAAGGAATGACCGTAGCTACCGACTATGAGAATGACAGAGAGGAAATAGAAAAACTGATGCTCCGCTTCCTTCCCCTTTATATGGATGACCTGAGATCAGGTGCATATACACTACCGGAGCATACGGAACAGAGCCTGCGTCATCTGTTCACCATGGGAGCCGTAAAGGAGTATTTCTATGAGAGAATGCCCAGCCTGGCCAATCCTCTGGGACTCGGACACAGAGCCCTTCCACTGGCCGGCAAGGTACAGAACCTGCTTATCGGGGATTTCCTGAACTATCTGGCACTCAGACACGAAATATTTCTGAGTACGACTGATGAGGGCTTAAAAAAAAACTCCGTAACGAAGCAGTAGCCAGCGGAGGAGTAATCGATCCGCTGGCGGGTCTGGATATAGATATCCAGAGTTTCGACATCCCGAGAATAGTTTCTGTATATCCTGACAGGTTCGGCATACGCTGGTGGACAAAGGCATGGTTCAACAACCATGATGAAGGAGAAGCTTCGGTGGAAATAGAACGTGAACAGGCAGTTCGTTTCCTACAGGACAACATAGAGAAGGACAAATGGCTGGAAGAATATTTTCCAAGACAGATGGAAGTATATCACCATGCCATCGAGCAGACCAAGGAGCAACTGCTCAAACAGATAAACATGGTATAGCGAAACAATGACAAGATATGGACGGAATCAATAGCAGACGGTTTGCGGAAATGGAGGCTCTCACGGGCAGTTATTTCCGCTGTTACCTGGTACCGGTAATAAATGAAACACAGGCTTTTCTCAACAGTAAGCAGGTGGAGGAAATGAAAGAATACTCTACCTCTGCCAGCGGTATTCTCAGTATGATGGCGACTGCGGGACAACCTTTAGGAGACCCGTACCAGACACTCAAACTGACGGGCGAATGGAACTCAAAGACTACGGAAGAGTATATAGGAATGTGTAAGGAACGCATCCTGGCCTCGGATGATATCCAGCGTGACCTGGCCTGTATGGCCGGGCAGTGGCGCGAAACCGTAGTGGCTGAAATAGGACGTGAACGTTATGATGCCCTTTCGGAAAAACTGGGATGCGACCTGGCGTATGCCTATCTGGATTACCGCTTGGACCGGCTGATGGTGGACAAACTGGTGAATGACCGGATACCCAAGTCATCGGCCGAGTACATTATCCGAAAGGCCGGACAATCGAGTCTGCTGGGACTGGCACAGTCACTGGGACGTTCGCCACTGGCAGAAGAGATTGAATCACGCAGCGAGGCAGCCTATCATCCCTGTACGCTGGAAAAAGGTGCCGGAAATGTACTGGGTGCTTCGGCAGATGCCATAATGCTGGGAGGTGCCGGATCGTGGGCTTCGCTTGCCAGATTCGTGGGTGTGGATGTGGTACTGACCGCTGCAGCTGACAGTCTTGTGCCTGAAACTCCCCGGGAACAATCCGTAGAGGAATGTATCAGCAAAGGTGTGTTCGGAAAGGAGAACAATGTATTTGATATGTTCCGCAAAGAAGCGACCATGATTCCAGCCAAGGACAATAAACTTATTGCCCAAGTCAACGGACAGCTGAGAAATAAAATACCTGTCATCAATTTCAGTTTTATGGATTGGAGCAAGAAAGAAAATGAAAAGCCGGCATGGATGAAGAACTACAGTATGCCGGGAAAAGAACGCAAAGAGCAGTACAAAGATGTTCCGCTGGTAGTAGCTCCCGGATATGAGGATGCCTATCTGAAAGAACAGGAAATGCTGAAGGACAACACGGAAAGCGAAGTAAGGGAACAGACAATGAAAAATACGGAAACACCGACAAGCGGATACAACGGACAAAATGTCAAAGACGACGAAGCTGCCGTCGGTACGCGGGAAGAAACGGAAGAACAAGCGGAACATACCAATACAAACGGCTGGGACGGGCTTTTGCGCTCATTCGGTCTTGACGGAATGGGAAAAGTGGCCGGTAACCTGGGTTATATCATAGCCATGCTGCCGGATATGCTGCTGGGGCTCTTTACGGGCAAGACGAAATCCCTCGGACTGAAGGACAACCTTTTGCCGATAGCCAGTATCGTAGCAGGACTGTTTGTCCGGAACCCGCTGCTGAAGATGCTGCTCATGGGACTTGGCGGTGCAAATCTGCTGAACAAGGCCGGCAAGGAAGCACTGTCAAATCAACAGAGCGAAGTTGACGGATATCCACGTAGAGAAAGCGGAAACGTACAATACAAACGCTATGCGGACGAACCATTGAATCCACGTATCGTAAATCCGGTATTGCAGGGCTGCACGCTGATTGCCACGATAGACCGTGTTCCCTGTACCATACAGATCAGTCCGACAGTAGCGGATGCCTATCGTAGCGGCGCAGTGCCCCTGAACACACTGGCCAATGCCATTCTTGCCCAAAGCGACAGGCTGCGTCAGATGGCTGCGGAAAACTACGACAGCGGACAACAGGAAACTGCGGCCAGAAGCAGAGGTATCCAGTAAGAACTACAAAAAAATAAACAACACAAACACATCCAAATATGAAAGAAAAGTCGCAAATAGAGAAGAATGCCGCACAAAAGCAAATAGAACTGCTTTCATCAGCATTGAGTGGCGCTTCGGAAGCCGACGGTCACTGGCTCAATGCTGCCGGCAAACACTATCCGAGACTCTATCCGCAAGGAGTTTCGGCCAGTCCGTTCAACGCCTTGTTTATGGCTCTGCATTCGGACAGCAAAGGATGCAAGACAAATCTGTTTACCCTGTACACTGATGCCAAGGCACGGGGTACATCGGTAAGGGAACATGAGCAGGGTGTGCCGTTTCTCTACTACAACTGGAACCGCTACGTGAACCGCAACAATCCGGAGGACATCATCACCCGACGGGATTATCTCCTGTTGGAGCCGGAAATGAAGGAACAGTACAAAGGCATTCACAACAGGGAGATTCGAACACTGTTCAACATCGATCAGACGACATTCCCTTATGTGGACGAAAGAGGATATGACATAGCACTGAAAACAGACGGCGGGATTACAGAGAATGGATATTCGGAATCCGATGAACGCAAACTGCACATCCGATTCAACGACTTCCTGCTGAAAATGCGGGACAATCTTGTTCCTGTACGTTCGGACGGAAGCGGTATGCCTCACTATGAGACAGACCGTGATGCGGTGTATATGCCCCGCCAGCGAGAGTTCAAGCATTACCATGACTATGTACAGGAAGCTTTGAGACAGATAGTGAGTGCCACCGGACATCAGCAGAGGCTTGCACGCGAAGGTATGGTGATGAAAAACGGTATGCCACCTTCGGAAGATGCATTGAAACAGGAAAGGCTGGTGGTAGAGATAGCATCCGGAATCAAGATGCTTGAACTTGGCCTGCCTGCACGCCTGACGGAAGAAAGCAGGAAGATGGTGGACTACTGGAACAGGGAACTCAAGGAGAATCCTATCCTGATTGACGCATTGGAAAGTGACGTGAACAATGCCCTTGAGGTGATTCACAAAGCGGAAAAAGGCGAAAAAATAGAATATGCCACCTTGCGCAACAGACAAAAGACAACCGACCTGCGCGACCAGCTCCCGAAGCACTACTTTGTAGCAGATGAAATCAGCAGATACCCAAGCAAGGAAGACAAGAACATCGTGCTTGTCATAGACCGTCAGGGCAAGAAGGCCGACGTGGTACTGCCCGCAGGAGCTTCTACGGAAGTGGATAATGAGGTGCCGGGCATGAACAAGGCTCGTATCGAACGTGCCTTGCGACTGGAAGGTATAGAAAACGTGCGTTTCTTCAATCCGGACGGTGCCTTGGGCTACCGACCCGATGATGCGTATTTCGCAGAAAAACAGGTATCGCTGGCCCGTCTGAAGAACTGGACAATGGAAGTACTCTCTACGCTGGACGTTACTTCAGCCGTAAAACAAGCCAATGAAAAATGCTTTGACAAGATACAGATGGTGCAGGACGACAAGAACCGCTGGGCCCTATATCTGAAACCGGAGAACGAACCGGGATACAGCGTTTATCCGGACAAGGAGGACGTAAACCGTTTCTTCACCACGCTGAAACAGGCAATGGATGACATTGACAAGGTACGCATGGAACTGGCACACAAGTATTATGCGCTGGCTGAGATTAAACCAGACCTGAAGGTTGATCTGTTCAGCACAGAGACCAGGGACATAGACCTGAACCGCATACAGAGAGTCTGCGTATTCAAGACGAAGAAAGACGGTATCCAGTGTGCGGCTACCATAGACGGTAACCGTATGCAGCCGAGAAGCCTGACTCCGCAGCAGTGGCAACGCATGTGGCTGGCAGAGGACAAGAACGAGTATAAACGCAATCTTGCCGCAACGCTGTTTGCAGACATACTGCAACAGGGACAGACACAGGATGAACATGCCGGAGAGAAACAGGAAAAGGATGCCGAAAGACAGCAGACTGCCGAGACCACAAAAGACAGTGCAGAAAAGACGGTACAGAATGAAACGTCTGCACAGCGGGAGTCCTGGGACAGGATAAAGGCAAAACATCCTGATGCCCTGCAATTGGTACGGAAAGGTGACTTTTACCGTATGTACAATGATGATGCCGAAAAGGGAGCCAGCATACTGGGAGTTACCATACAAAAGCTTTCGGAAGGAGGTGAACGGGGATTTGCACAATCGGCAGAGTTTCCTTACCACAAACTGGACGACTACCTGCCCAAGCTGATCAGGGCCGGAGAACGTGTAGTCATCTGTGACGCACCGGAAATGGAGAAAGCAAGAAGCAGCAGACCAAGAACCCAGTCTGCCCAGCTGACAGACAAACTGCCTGAGCGGTTTCTGACAGCCTGCATGGAATTTAAGGCCCAACAACCTGAAGCCATAGCCCTATTCAGGCATGAAGGCAAATATTATGCTTATATGAACGATGCGGAAACCATGGCAAGAGAATTAGGCCTCCCTCAAAGCAAGGGGGAACGTCCGGAGTACAATTCGCAAAAACTCATTCCGATGTTCGATGCTGACATCAAGGAAACCGAACAGTATATAACGGAATTGAAAAAAACGGGATTGTCCGTAAGTGTCATAAACCCTACCGAGATAACCCGACAGGACGAAGAGAAACAAACGGCAGAAGAAATGAATGACAATGAACGACGTACAATATTAAAGAGATAAGAATATGGCAGGTAAAAATAAGGAATATGCAGACAAGTATGCAGAGTATGCCATGGAGCAGATGCGCCGCTACGGCATTCCTGCATCCGTAACACTTGCCCAGGGTATTCTGGAGAGCAGTAACGGACAGAGCCGACTGGCACTGAACGAGAACAACCACTTCGGGATCAAGGCTACGCCTGACTGGATTGCGCAGGGTGGCCGTTATGGTCTATACACGGACGACAAACCTAATGAAAAATTCTGCAGCTATGACAATGTAGGCGAATCATTCGAACATCATTCCAGGTTCTTGAAAGAGAACAGCCGCTATGCCGAGTGTTTCAAACTCAACCCGGATGATTATAAAGGATGGACAGAAGGCATAGCAAAAGCCGGATATGCAACCGGAGGAAACTACGCAGCTACACTACAGAAAATCATTGAACAGAATGGTCTTGACAAATACGACCGTCAGGTCATGCAGGAAATGGCCGCACATGGAAAAACATTCGGGATAGAACAGAATCCTTTGCGCAGCGAGGAAAAAGCAGGAATGGCAGAAGAGTATTCGTTTCCAGTGGAACGCAAGGAGTTTCTCTTTGTAACATCGGCATTCGGTATGCGTCAGGATCCGATGAACAAAGAGAAGCAGCAGATGCACAAAGGACTTGATATACGATGCAAGAGCGATGCAGTACTGGCAACGGAAAATGGTGGAAAAGTAGTGTCGGTGAACAATAATGTGAACTCCGCAGGGGGAAAGACGGTAACAGTAGAATACAGCAGACCGGACGGTAACAAGGTACAATGTACCTACATGCACCTGAGCGACATTACCGTAAAAGCCGGTGACAGCGTAAATGCAGGACAACGACTCGGTACTTCCGGCAATACGGGAAGCAGAACAACCGGCGAGCATCTGCATTTCGGAGTGACAAACATATACAGCGACGGGACGAAACGCGAGGTGGATCCGGCAGCCTATCTGGCAGAGATTGCCCAGAAAGGAAATATCAAACAGCAGGTGATGTACAACGGAAGTGACCTCTTGGCCAAGTATAGGGATAACGAGAACATGAACACAGACAAGACCATGGCACCCGATGCCTGGATGAAAAAACTGCTGTCCTCGGAGGATAGCGGTGTCGGCATATCGGGTTGCAATGATCCCATCGTAGAGATGGCTATGACCGCTTTCACTTCCCTGATGCTTTTGGCTGCACAGATAGATGCGAAGAGTGAAGAAGAACAGAATGCCGCAATTTCTGCTGCTATGGATAGGCGCAGGATTGACCTGACATCCCTGATGCCGGGCATGAAAACTTGCGAACTGAGCATAGAAGAAAACGGCAAGGCCATCCTGAAAGCGGATAACGGGGAACTGAAAATATCCCGAGAACTGACATCAGCCGAGTTGAGCCGACTGTCTGTAGTATTAAACAGCAACGAGCTTTCAGAAGAAAGCAAAAGGATGCGGGTGACCGGACTGCTGAATACCGTGATTCTTTCGGAAGCCGCCTCCAGGAATTTCGAGCAAGTCATGTCGCAACAGCAGACACAGGCGGAAACCATGAAAAGATAGATATGACTAACACATAACAGACATGACAAAACGCGTGGTGATAACAATAAGCAGATGTTTACTCGGACTATCCGCACTGGCAATGCATATTATGGTATGCCAAAGGCTGGTCGGCTGGATCGGTACGGCTGTCATCGTAGCCGTACAGGTGGCCATCGCCGTATGGATAGTCTATATAAAAATACGTGCCCCCGATTAGGCAGCACCATTTTCAGCATTCAACATCAATATTCAGCATTCAGCACATACATGGTCTGTGGACATGTAACACTAATAAACAAGACACATTATGATCAAATGCAATGTAACGGTATGCGGCTTAATCAGCCGTGATGCCATCCTCAGAAACGGGAAAGAAGGGAAACAGTTTGTCAGTATGACCGTACAGACCACCATTCAGGGAAAGGACGGCCAGGGCGGAGCAGTGGAAATCAGCGTCAGCATGGACGGAACACAGGAAGAAGCAGCGCGTCTGCGAAACGGTATGCGTGTAAAGGTAACAGGCATACTGGTACCGAAGCACAGGGGTGACAAAACGTACTTCAACCTGTCGGCAGAAAGTATAGTACCAGCCGGAGCAGGCGACACAGACAGCCTGCAGGGTGAACTCACATTCCGCGGCAAAGTGGGAAAAACAGTTGATGAACGAACTGACAAAAACGGCAAACCGTTCTTCAGCTTTTCAGCTTTCAGCGCAGAAAAGGTAAATGAGAATTTCGAATACTTGTGGGTAAGATTCTTTTGCTTTGACAAGCAACGAGAAGCATGGTTACAGCCTTCTACCAAGATAGAGGCAAAAGGTGAAATTGATTTGTCCTGGTATAACGGCAAGGTTGATATTACATGCCGTTGTCAGGAGGTAAACCAGTATGTACCGACACCAAACAATAACTGACGATGATATGGCAAGTTACAGGAAACGCAATACAGACGGCCCCAACAGCGAAGACAAGGCTCTTGACCTGTTCGCTGAAATGATGATTGAAAAGCTGGAGACCATCGGTAAGGACTGGAAGAAGCCCTGGTTCACCGAGGGGGCACTCCAGTGGCCCCGTAATCTTTCCGGCCGTGAATACAATGGTATGAATGCGCTGATGCTCATGCTGCACTGCGAAAAGGAAGGATATACTATTCCGAGGTTCTGCACCTTCGATTGCGTGCAGAGACTGAACAAGCCGGGCAAGGACGGCGAGGAACTGCCGAGGGTTTCGGTACTGAAAGGTGAGAAATCGTTTCCCGTCATGCTGACTACCTTCACCTGTATCCACAAGGAAACTAAGGAGAAGATCAAGTATGATGATTACAAGAATCTGTCGAACGATGAGAAGGAACAGTATAATGTGTATCCCAAAATGCAGGTTTTCCGTGTGTTCAACGTCGCCCAGACGAATCTGAAAGAAGCACGTCCGGAACTGTGGGAAAAACTGGAAAAGGAAAACGGCCGCCCATTTGTTCATGAAGGCGAAATGTTCAGCTTCGAACCGGCGGACAGGATGATACGCGACAATCTGTGGATCTGCCCCATCAACGTGAAACATCAGGATGATGCCTTCTATTCAATAAGCAAGAATGAAATCACCGTACCGGAGAAGGTGCAGTTCAAGGACGGGGAAGCATTCTATGGAACACTGTTCCATGAAATGGGGCATTCAACTGGTGCGGAAGGTGTACTAAACCGTTTCAAACCGACCTCTTTCGGTTCAAAGGAGTATAGCGATGAAGAACTTGTGGCCGAATTGTGCGGTGCACTGATCTCACAACGCTACGGCATGGTTAAACATATAAAAGAGGACAGTTGTCCGTATCTGAAATCGTGGCTGGATAATCTGAAGGAGTCGCCCCAGTACATTAAGACCGTACTTATGGATGTGAAGAAAGCATCATCCATGATTACGCAGAAGATAGACCAGATTGCCAGGGATATAGAAATTGAAAAAGCCGAAAAGGAGCAACAAGCTGAAGCACCAAAGGAAAAGATGTATTATGCATCTGTAGCCTATCTGCAAATGTCCGATGATACCAGGCAATTGGAAGAGCTGAAGGACAAGGGCGACTATAATGGTCTGCTTGCTCTCGCCAAAGAGTATTATGACGGTAACGGCATGGATGAACAGTACACATATGCCTCACCATTACAGAATCGTGGCGATGACCTGCTGATTGAGGACGAGAATTTTGCTGTAGTTTATAATGGCAGTGTAGGCGGAACCTTTGACGTGATGCTGAAATACACCGAACAGGAAGTTCGCGACCATATCCGTAGGTATGGTATAGGCAGAGCCAGCAATGACGTGAAAGAGGTGGCAAAAACTATGGTAGCAGAACAATTTGCGGAAATATCACAAAAGAATATTCCGGCCTTTGAAATGCCCAATGGCGAAGTGCTGTATATCAGCTATAACAGGGAAAAAGACACATTGGACGTAGGCTCTGTAACCAATGCAGGACTGGCGGTACAGCACAGCTTCGAGTATAATCATGATAAGTCGCTGGATGACAACCTGACGGAAGTGAATGAAAAACTGGGACTTATGGAAGAATGCAGAGAAGAGGAAGAAATGGAACGAAGCGGATTCAGAAGATAAAACAGGGAATCGTAAAACAGAGGGACGGGAGCATTTTCCCGCCCCTCTGTTTTCAATCCTGCTCCTGTTCAAAATATTTCCGATAGTCCATTTCGTCGATTGTGAGTTCTCTCATGTCCCAATCGTATTCCACATCCGGCATTCTTGAATAAGGGAAGTTTACAGTGTAACCAATCTGTCCATAGGAACAGAAAAGCGGTGTCACACAGATTTCACGACCGTAATAACTCTGCTGACTGCAGTACCTGCGCCAATTGAAACGCCCTGCAATAATGTTTTTACATAAACGCCATAGATACTTGTCATCCTTTGTCATCACGTACTCCTTTTTTTGAACGAGCAGCAAATCGTCGGGACTTTCAGAAAGCCAATAGCTGTCGTGGTCGATATATACGCATCGCCCTCTGTCATTATCAGGCATATCAAAAGCAAGCACCTCATAAGGCCCGTACACAAGACCGGCATCATTTGTGAAAATAACCTTATCACCGACTTTCATATTGCAGTCCGTATCCATTACCTCTGAAAGCCTGTCATAAAACACCTTTCCGTTTGCCTTACGCTCAGCCTTCCAACGTAAGAATGCTTCCTTGTAACTTCTGCCTGAATTTATCGGAGAAAGTTCAGTGGGATAAACCTCCGCTTCAGAGCCTGAAGCTGCAATAAGAATAATACTATCGTCCTCTATAACCTCCGGAACAGAAACAACCTGATAAACTCCGTCAGAGAGTCCATTGTCGGGGTCATGCCAGAACAAAACATTTCCTTCCTTGATAAAATCATATTTTCCCATAATCCAAATATTTATTAAGTTTATTTATTTCCCTTAACTTGAGCCTTTAGACTCGCCGTAAGGTTGATTTACGTGCGAACATCACGGCGGAAAAAAGAATGGGAACAAGGAACAGAGGATGAAATTTTATGAAATACCGTAATCTGTGATTCCGGAAAGTTTCGGAAAAATTCGACGATGTAGCGGAGCGGTACTTGGATGGCCATTCCATCCGCCGTACATTTGCTGAGTAAAAAACAAAATGACGCGAGCTTAGTGCCAAATCAGAGATTTCTTAAAGATGTAGAAAAGGACGAACAGAAGAATGAAAGATAAAAAAGGGAAGCGACAATAAAAAAGGCTGTATTTCTCTTATCAATGTACATGATGCAGCCTGCCGGCAATGGACACCAGCAAGCTACCTACATGACAAAAATCAGAAATGATAATCGATGACACCCCCGATATAAAGCAAAGTACCTGGCTCAAGAGCGCAAACTTCACGCAAGAATTCATAAGATTGCTCCGCATAGGACTGTACGCCATTCTCGTCAGTATAAAACCAATATCCAGTTTCCAAAGGGTCTTTCAGGAACTTTTCAAGCTGATAGACCGGGCCAATCCAATCCTGTATTTTGTCGGGAGTCACAGCCTCGACCCTTAGACGAATACCTGCGATAAAATTCTTTTTCCACTCTTCCGCACCTCCCAAATAGCGTATTGTGTTTTCAGAAACGAGCTCGAACATACCTTTTGGCAATACCTCATTCACCAAGTTTTCTATATGTAACTGGCGTTCCTCCTCATCAATTTCTCCACAATAGTCAAAAAAACTGCCTTCACCTTGCATAAGAGTCTCTTCATTCAAATAACTGTCCTCATCAACCCTTGTCTGGGTAATCTGAAAAATCTTGCTGTGCATAATACAAAAATTAATTGTTAGACTGTGTTTTTTCCCTCTTGTAGAAGCTTTTCGGCTTCCTTGCAAGAGGAAATTTTATATGCAACCCAGACAGCATTCAATGGATGGTAAAAACAAGTAAATGGCAGACGAATTTGACGGAATACCCCAATCTGTGATTTGCGGAAGGCTGCCGACAAATTCAGAAGCAAATTAGCAGAGCGGTACTTGATGTCCGTCCCGATGCTGTAAATTTGCATCATAAAATTCAGCAGCAAGGATTGGCCGATGGCTGCGTAAAAGCATGAGCAGAATACTTATAAGCGGTAAATAAAAGAGGGGAAAAGAAAATCCGTACAGGCCGGTAATAAAAAGGGTATAAAGGCTATGTTGTAAAGAACAAGAAGCAGAGTCATGCTAGTGTTCATAACCCTGCTTCACCAATTTCTATTCTATCACTATAAATTCATCAATGTTGCAAAACGCATTCTCATTGGCATTCTCCCATTCATCAGTTAATTTTTCAATATCTTCATCCGAAGTGACTGGCTGACCGAATATCTCTTCCAACCATTTGAACATACTTGGCTTATTTTCAAAATATTCGCACTGGTACTCTTCTTCTGGAGTACAAATATCGGCACGAAATTTATCCGTAAAATACTTGCCATCCTTATCATTTGTCTGAAACACTCCCATACCTGGCTCTTCGCTCAGATAATAATAACTCAATGAAGGGAACTTTTGCTGTATCAGGTCAAAGACTTCATTACAAGGCCCCCATGCTGTTTCTGTCGAGAATTTCAAAGTATCTTGCTCCATTTCAAGATTGCTCCAGTCTCCTCTGCAATAGACTTTATTCCAATCAGCTCCAAGAGCGTTTACCAGACATCCTAACCACGCTGTCCCGAATCCGTTTTCAACGGCTGGTGTTTTCCTTTTTTCGAGTCCATGCATAATACCATAAAGTTTCTTAACCTCTTTCTTGTCACCTTCAATGACATACGAACTGCTGCACCAATTTGGCATAATTCTAAATTTTTAATTCGTTAAACATCTCTTTTTCCCTTCTTTTGAAACTCTAATGGCTTCATTGTCAGGAAAATTTTATATGCCCAGGATTACAGCGAAAAAGGGTGATTAGACATGTAAATGAAGGAATACTTTTATAGAATACCCAAATCTATGATTTGCGGAAGATTTCTGAAAAAATATGATGTCAATTAGCAAAGCGGTACATGTTGTACACCCTAAGCTGTACCTTTGCATAATAAAATCCAGCCGACAATAACGCCAAAAGAGCAAAATAAAGATGAGATACAATTAGTACGGAGTCTAGAACAGAAAAAGGAACGTTCGGAGTAAAATGGAAATTATCTCAGAGAAATAAGGGAAAGAATATCATACCTATTTTAATAAAAAATGGCATATGAATTATAGAACTTCATACACCATTTTCTATTATAAATAGAGATTAAATACTTTCAATATAGTTCAATGATGAAAATATGCTAAAATTACATATGAACCAATCCATGTAAAAATACAATAGGCAAAGAAAAGACACCGGCCTATCAACAATCGAATTTCTGATTTTCTAGAATACTCTTCAAGAAGAGCCTGTAACTTTTCCTGTTTAAAATATCTATTATATACAAAAAATATAAATGGAGTTAATATAATTATCGCATATATCCAAGATGACAACTCCCATTTTGTTGTAATAGGAAACCTTGGCAATGTAAAATGGGCATAATATTCTATTATTTGAATTATAGAAGCAAAATTAAAAAATAAACAAACTGATATAAACATAACAGAGTCTGATTTATGTCCACCATCCTTTAGATATTTCCGTTTCAAAAAGAAATAATATGTCCAGTATGAAATTTCCTTGAGCATATTTGAAAACTATACATTGAGAAGAATATGGAATATCTTTCATTAAGAATGAAAAAGAAATATTCATCATAATGAGACTAAAACCGGTATCATCTTTTGCGACCACAGGTACATTGACAAGGCTACAAATGCAAGCGTAAATAAAACAAACAGCAGCGAGAGTGTTCCCCACAAAAACTTTCTGGGTTCTTCCTCCACCTCTTTTTTTATACGTTCAAAAGCCCCATTTTTACGCAAGGAATGATTACGAATCATCCAAAGAATAAAACCTCCACCAAGTAAAATAAGTACATACAAAAGCCCGTAGCAAGGAATTAAATTATAACCTGTTAATCCATCTATCAAAAATACAATCCCCGAATATACGCAAAAGTCAAGCTCTACAATAAACAACATTGCCGTATAATCTCCTGCAAGTGTCTCCCGCCGGAATTGATAAAACTTTATATAGGTATATTTCCAAACATTCATATCAGTATCTTTTATAACCTTGTCTGAATACAGCATTGTTGGCAGGAGCTGATGGCACTCTTCGGGATAGATATGTAGGCATAACAGGAGGTTTAACATAGGTCTTATCCCGCAAATGAACATGAGGGTTATTAGCATAAGGTGATACACACTTTGTATACCTTGGATCAAATGCTCCAGCCAAATCCAAAAGCATATAAATGCCGCTAATAGCCCATCCTACCGGACCACCATATGAAGCTATAACACCAACTAATATATCAGCACCAGCTTTAAATGCACCAGATGTATTACCTTTATATAGAGCAACCCCCATTTGTGTAAAAGAAAGAAAAGTTCCAATCACAAATAAAGTGTTTCCAACTTTTTTATATTTCGAAGCTTCTGCAATAATATCTTTTCTTGCACCGGTATATTGATTTCCAAAGAAATCCTTTTTCCCTTCGACTTTTTCCATATACCACACGCCGTTTTTTCCTTTCCATTTTCCCACACCATTATTCCACTTGGCTTCAATGTAAAGGTCGTACTGTTTATAACCGGCATAAAATCCTGCACCACTAACAATTTTACCTCCTACATTTAAAGAATTGTCAATGAAAGAAGAATTGTTTTCTGTAGGAATTCCATTCTCCCTTAACAACATTGAGTTTGAATGCAACTGTTTCATTGCTTCTTGGGCAAATAGATCCAATTCAACCTTCGTTTGCGGGTTTGTTTTGAGAGACATATTTATCGTTCTACACAAATATTGTTCTGGCCTTTCTGCATATCTTGCACTATCAGCAGCCATACGCCATGCCGAAACCAATTGTGAATTAAGATAAGGTACTAAACCCAAATTCTCAATATTATTCATAAAACTATTGTATAAAAAAAGACAGCAAGCAATAAGCCCTTCTCAAAAAAGGGCATATTGCTTGCTGGTAAAAGAATAATTTACTCTTGCTTGTATTCACTTTCCCAAACAGCTTCTTCCGGGCCGTCACCTTTGTGACCGGCAAGCTGAATGACGAAACTCTTAGCAGGGAAGAACGGTGTAATATGTATATCCAACAAGATACGGTCTTTCTGGTTCGGATCCTGTTCAATCTTCACCACCTTAAAGCGTTCGATAAGTTTGTTGGGCCCCATTACACTATCCAGAAACTTTACAATCTGAGAGCGTAAATCCGCTTCTGTACGAGTGTTCCAGTTTTCAAATGCACGACGGTTGAGGAAGTCAAACAATACTTTCGTAATATAGTCGAACACACGTACAACAGAATAAGTCTGCAAACCGAGGTTATCTCCATTGAACAAAGTTTTGGCAGAGAAAGCCATTACTTTGCTATATTCATTAACCATCGGAACAAGTCCCATCCGTTCAAGTTCAGAGATTTCACTACGCTTCAAGTCAAAACGAACACTTTCAACTTCATTGAGTCCTCCAAATTTCTTTCCGGCAACAACCTGAGACATCAATGTCCCATAGATTTTACCGGCAAGTGCTGTTGATGGCGGAACATAAAGATTCTCTTCTTCTCCTACGGAATCCTCCTTTGCACGGCCAAGCAGCCAGTTACATGTCATCACTGTATTTGACTTGAAAGCATCACCACTTGTGTGATCTGCATTAAAGAATATATCAATTACATCATCGGGAGACTCCAAGTCCTGGAAGTCTGTAATAAGAAACGCCTTGTTGTCATAAGCCATCTTAGACCATTTGTCCAAAATAGCATTAGAACCCAAATAACCAGGCACAACAAGCAAAGAATAATTACGGCGTAAATCCAAACGGTCGAAATTCTGTTTCAATTCTTTGTTGATATAGTCAGCAAAAACAGTATTATCCAAATCACGCAACTGTTCCATACTGGCATTAACAATTGTAACATTCTTGACCTTATCACTTTCCGTGTTTTTATAGAAATATGCAACGGAACGATAGGCCTGTTCCAAATCATGGGTGCGAGCCAATGCCGCTTTCAGATTCTTATTCAACAGCTCTTCAGCCTGAAGAGCCGTTTCCTTAGCCTTATCCCGCATTTGCTCGGTGGTGGTATTGTTGCGAAGCAAATCCACCCATACATCCAAACGTCTGACGAGCGCCTTACGTTCAGCATCCCATTGCCTATCAGTCAAGAAAATATTCCGACGAGCCTTCCTATTGGGATTCATATTTGAATACCCGTCAATAATATTTTCCAAAAATGAAAATCCACCGAATTCTTTCAGCCGGTCTATTGCGGAAACCGGAGCGGCTTTACCTTGAGAAGTAGTTTGTACAGAAGTAGCCGTTGCAGTCTGTTGTTGTAGTTTCTGTTCATTATCAGGTTTCATAAATCCCAAATTTAAATTTTAGACTTAGGTTGAGCTTCATTAATCTCTTGAATAGAGGCTTCCAGAACTTCAGCCAAGGCTTCCCTCAAAGCGGGGTTTTCAATCACTTTTTGAAGAGCCTTGTTTGAAGAAAGCTGGCGGGCAATCTTGATACTTTGTTCACGTTCAATATCCAGTTCACTCAAGAATTCGCTATTCTCCTTAATTTTTCCGGCTCCAAAATCTTCAAGCCCTTTGAATGTCATAACCTCTTTTACTTCGTTACCTTCTGCATCCATATGCTCCAGTTGCACGGTAGGTTCAAAACGCTCAAACACATCTTCTATGGTCTGCAAACCGTAAATACACTCAGGCTCAGAAGGAGCATCATCTGTCAGTTTCTGGACAAGCAATGTTCGATTGGAAGGAATCTCGGCGATAGACTCATTCGCATCTACCTTTACTTCGTTGCCGCCAATTCCATAATTGTACATTCCCATAATTCTTTATTTCTTAATGTTAAAAAATAGTTTTGATACTCTCTCAAGATGCATCGGGCGCAATATACGAATTTATTTCTGTTTTGTCAAATATACAAGAAAGAAACTTATCGGAAAACTTATGGCTTTCCATAAAAAACCGTATATTTGCGAAAAACAAGCAATAAACATAAAAGCTAAAAGACATGAGTTATCTGAAAATACCAATAGATTTGAAGGCAGCTGTAAGCGGGAAGCTAGAAAGATGTTCTTACGAAGAATCCATTGCACAGCAGATCATGTTGCTGATTGTCTCACGCTATGGAGAGGTAACCGGTAAAGAAAGTTACGGCTCTGTAATATGGGAACTGGAATTCAGTCAATTGGTAAAAATCAGCGATTGGGAGAATAAGGTTCAGGAATCTTTGTTACAAGCCATAACAACCTATGAGCAGCGCTTGAAAGAGGTAACAGTGAATGTAGTTTTATCAGAAATTGACGATGAGAATAAGAAAGAGACTCATGTACGCAGAAAAGCTCAAATAACAGTAAGAGGAAAAATAAGTTCAACGGACCAACCGTTCTATTTCAGCACGCTTGTTTATATAAGTCCGTTATCACAATAAAATAAACAGTAAAGACTATGCCAGACAAAAGACATATTGAAATAAAGGAAAGAATTCTGAGATTCGCTATGGAACTATGGGGTGTCAATGACTCACGCAACATGGATCCCGTGGTTGATTTGTTATTGGATGTCTTCGCGTACGAAACGGCCCGTCTGCATCAGGAAATAAAAGCGTCGGACTCCCGTTTGCTTTATCAGCTGTCACGCATACTTATAGACAACAAATGGGCCTTGCCTATTCCGGCTCACGCATTAATGTCTGTAGCCCCCAATAATGACGAGACCCGTATGCTAAATGCAGAGGACCATTTCTATACCGAAAAATTTATCTTCGGCAAAGAAAGCGTGCAAGTATTCTTTACTCCTCTTTTCAATTATCCTCTGGTGAATGCCCGACTCCATTTCATAGCCCACGGTGATACTATCAAAACCATTTCTGAGAGGAATATTGCTTCCAATGTATTCCTCAGCCGAAAAGATCAGATAGAACCGTATGTTGTCTGGCTAGGTCTTGATATGGCCGAAGAACACCTGGCAGAAACACAGGAAATGACACTTTGCCTGGTGCCAGATGACACTTCCTTTGTCCCCTTCTTGCAAATGGCCCGTTTTTTCGATTCCAACGGGAAAAAGATGCCATCCCAATCAGGTCTTTCAGTGGAGGATCCGTTCAATAACGCCCATTATTTTGAGGAAGTAAAAGACTTCTACAATGATTATTTTATTAAAATCAATCTGGCAGAAGCAGACAAATCACTAAAAACATTACCACAAATCATACCTCAGACCAATCAGGGAAATCAGGATATAGATATAAAGAACAGATACTTTTGGATAAAACTCCGTTTGCCTGAAGTGTTCAATTCGCAAGATTCCCTTGATTCACTGAACATATATCTGAACACATACCCTGTAGTAAACAGAAAGTTGGTTTATAAACAACATAATTTTGCAACCAACGGGCGTTATGTCCCCCTTCCATGCCCTAAAGGAGCCTATTTTCTTAACATACGCTCCATTTGTGACAATACAGGAAAGGAGTATCCCAACAGGCTTCAGCAGTTTGAAGAAAATCCGACAGGTATTTTTGACTTGTATTTCGGTGACCTGGAACGCTTTGATTCGGATAGTGCCATTGACCTGATCAGCCAGATTCTGCAAAGGATCAGAGAAGACGGAAATGCCTTTTCCGCATTAAATCCTGATTTGTTGACAGCGCAACTGAAAGAGTTGTTCTCAAAACTTACCGAGATAGAGAAAAGTGTAGAAAGCGTAAGCAGGGATGAGAAAAGACAACGCATTTTTGCTCTGACAGTACCAGTCCCCAATGCCACGAGTGCGGAAGTAAAATTCTGGATTACTTCAGGACGACTGGCTAACGGACTTGATGAAAGGGCATTTATCCAACAGTTCAATATGGAGAAATATGATGCGACAAGTCTTGTTTTCAGAACTCCCGTTCAAGGCGGAATCGTGCATACCGAAGAATCCAATCTGGTACATAGCCTGAGATACGGACTTGTCAGCAGAGACAGAATCGTATCAAAGCAGGATATATATAATTATATCTACCACAAGATAGGAAACAATGTAGAGAATATACAGATTAAGGACGGTGTTGCCATTTCTCCGGAAAGGAAAAAAGGATTCGTCCGCATAGTTCAAGTTGAGATAAAATTAAAACAAAATATAAGAGACTTCTTGGATCTGTCCGTTTTCGCTCATTTTCTTGAAAAGGATCTGACTGAAAAGTCCGTATACAATTCATCTTATAAAATTGTATTCTTATGACAAACAACGACTACAGCCCCAGTCTTGTTTCTGCCATAAAATTAGCCCAATCAATGGCCCGGCAGGAACGACAAAGTACATACGGTGTCCCACATCTGGTATTAGCCATGCTGACAGAAAGTACGGGTCTTAAAGAAATCCTACAATCCATGCAAAAGGACGTTGCCTATCTGATGGATTGGTTTGACACGCGCAAAGAAATGTACACATCGTCGGAAAGTGACTCTGACGAAATATGTGCGGATGACGAACTGTCCAAAGTTCTGGATGAAGCGGAACGCTCCAAAATAAAGCTGGGAAGCGACCACATTGATGCTCTTTGTGTGTTTACGGCCATATCCAGAGAAGGTGTCATCTATTCGCACCAGCAAATAGAATTACTCGGGGTAAGCGAAGAGGATATTCTAAAATATTATGATGCCCTTACACCAGCCTATTCCTTTCAGGGGGAAGAAAACCAGATACTGGCCTCGTTTCCATACGCTGAAAATCTGAAGACAGAAGCGACCATCAAAAACGGAAGTATGGTGGTGGGTAGGGACAAAGAAATCAGAACCATGCTTGAATGCCTGGAACGCTCAGAAAATAAAGCCATAATGATAATGGGCGATTCCGGTATAGGAAAAACATCCATAATCAATGCCTTTGTAAAGGAAATATGTTACAATAAGGACGAAATGCTGCAACAGGTATCTGTTGTAGGAATGAATACAGCCAAATTACTGGCCGGAACATCATCGGAAAATGAGATATCCCAAAAGACAGTATCCCTGATACATAAACTGAAACAGATTGAGCAGGTAGTTCTTGTGATAGACGACCTCCAGGTGTTACTGGAAAACGGTAATGCGGGTAAATCGACAACTCTGATAAATATTCTCAATGCCCAGATTGGTGAAGGAGCCTGCAATCTCATATTCACTATTACAAAAGACGCATACCGCAAACACATAGAAAAGCAATCTATAGAAAGCAAACTGGTTGTCATAAATGCGGAAGAGCTGGATTATTCCACTCTATTGTGTGCCTTGCACCTGCACAAAAAGGAAATAGAAAGCCATTACGGTCTTGAAATTTCTGAAGAATGCATTCCAAATGTAATACAATTATCACGCCGATATTTCAAGGAACGCAGTCTTCCATCTGCAGCAATTGATCTTTTGGACAGAACTTCTGCCGCAGTACGGCTTTGCAACAAAAATGCAAGAAATACAATAGAAAATATCCGGGCGGAATTCGAACGCCTACAGGAGAATAGAGAAGAAACAATTCAGAACTCCGATTTACAATTGCTTTACCGGATGATTTTCAATAAAATAGGTTCTGTCATAACATCAAAACTATCAGATACCTATACATGGAATGATGAAGACAAATATGAGGTAAAAATCCATTGGATTAATAAAATCCTGACAGAGCTGGAAAATCTATCACTCCGCACCATAGGAACTGTAACCGCAGCGGAAATTGAAGCAATCGTGGCCGAATGTACCAATATTCCTATAGGAAAAATACAGGCCAGGGAAAAGGACCGACTTCTCGGTATAGAATCAAAGCTCAGGGAAAGAGTCAAAGGTCAGGACAAAGCGATTGCCACCTTGTCTGATGCCATTATCGAATCACGAAGCGGATTGAGTGACCCCAAAAAGCCCATAGGCTCCTTCTTTTTCCTTGGACCTACCGGAACTGGTAAAACTGAGCTGACTAAATCATTGGCGGAACTGCTTTTTGACAATGAATCTGCCATGATCAGGTTTGATATGTCCGAATTCAAGGAAGAGCATTCAGCAGCCCTGCTTTATGGAGCACCTCCGGGATATGTCGGCTACGAAGAAGGTGGTCTGCTGGTGACACAAATCAGACAAAAGCCATATTCCGTAGTCCTTTTTGATGAAATCGAAAAAGCACATTCCAGCGTATATGATGTATTTCTTCAAATGATGGATGAAGGTAAGATACATGACAAACTGGGTAGAGAAGGTGATTTTTCCAACTCGATAATCATTTTCACATCCAACATTGGAAGTCAATGGATTGTGGATCAGATACAGGCCGGCCATACCCCAACATCTGCAAAACTTATTGAGGTTATGGCCCAATACTTCAGACCTGAATTTCTTGGACGACTGACTGAGGTGGTACCATTTTCTCCTATAAATGAAAATGTGGCAAAGGAAATCTTCCTATTGCATTTTTCAAGATTGAAAAAGCAGCTATTAGAACAAAAGAACATCAACCTTGAACTGGCGGAAGAGACACTCCAATACCTCTCACAAAAAGGATTCTCACCAAAATACGGTGCACGTCCTATAGCAGGAGTTATAAGAACGTATATAAAAAAAACGGTATCAAGACTTATCGTTTCGGAAGAAATCAAACCAGGTGACAATATTGTAGTCAATCTCAGAAATAACGAACTTGTATGGGAACTCCAATAGACAGGAAAGAAAAAATAAACGAACTGAAACGCAGCAGTGCAAACAATTACATTGCCGAAGTCTTTTTTGAAGAATTGCAGTTCATCCTCAAGGAAGACCTGCTGGATTCTCTCATGATAATTTGTCATGGGATGAATCCGCGTGTCCACTCCAAAGACATTCTGAGCGCTTCTTTACGTTATTTTTCTACGCCAAATTCATACAAGGAAGTTGTTGCCCTGCATCTTGCAAGGAACAGTATGTATCATCAGCTTCCGGAACTCCTGTTCCATCCCCTTGTCATAAGCACACCGGGAATGAGCAACAAGGAAATTGTGGATGCGATACGTGACAACAAAAAAAAGGAGAAGGAGCTGATTTCTTTTTTTATTCCATTCGATACAGCCTTCTTCAAGGAACGTGTCAAAATCATCGACCGTGATTTGAATTTCTTTTCAAATCCAACAATGCGTGAAAATCTGAACCATCTTGTAGAAACGATGCTTGGCATACCATTGGATATCACTGACCATCAAAAGTACAAGCTGTTCCTTTTTCTTTGCAATTCGGATGAATACATGGAGAATCTCCCGGCCATTGAAAGGATGTTTTCTGTTGTTCTTAATCTTGAAGTCAGGCTCAGGTATATACCACATGTGATTACCATTTCACAATATTCGCCTATCAATGAAGGTATTCTAGGAGAAAACCTTGGATTGAACGGAGAAGTGGAATGTGAAGGTGATGATATGGAAGCAACCATAGTCTTCGGACAGTCTGAAAATTCAGAAGACTACAACGGACAATCACGAATCGACAATATTGTAACAAAGATACTGAGTTTCTTTATACTTTCATTCAGAGAAATACATATAAAACACCTGATACAGGGACATACTGACTGTATTTTGGGAGTAAACCGCTTGGGATATGATATGAATCTATAAACAACAGATAAAAAAGTTAGAATATGGAAATGTTATTATCTTTTTTCTTTAAATACCTGTTAGCGCCACTGCTCGTAACGGTCATGCTGTTTTTCCTGAACAGCATGAAAAATCTAAAACGGAAGCTGAGTATGAAAAAAGCCATTATCTTCATACTTATTTCAGCTTTGATAATTGCCCTTCCCTGCCTGTTGGGACTTCTCAGGAATGAATTCGTATGGGGCGGACTTCTTCTGACAATCCTATGCTACATCGGACTGGGTTTTATTTTCTGGAAGTACACAGAATCGGATTCTTTCAAAGCAATCGGACTTGGAGAATCCACCGGAGGGACAATACTGCTGTTGTCTGTATCAGGCATACTCGGAGGATGGATATATTACCTTATATTTGAGAAGATAAGCAATCTTCCGTATGCCATTTGGGGAGCGCTGAATGTACTCTGGTTCATAGTACCTTACATGATTATGCTGGGCAGAAAACTGTTTCTGCTTATACCGCCTCCCATCTATGCTCCGTGGGAATTGGAATTCGGGACTTTCGACCGTAACTATTGGGACAATATTGACAGCTTTGAATTCAAGTCCGTAAAAGTGAAAATCAACCGCAAGATAGGAGACAAGAATTACGCTTCGCTGGTTGTAAAACTGCCGGACGGCATTTCTCTGGGAAACTGGTTCAACTGGTTTATAGAAGACCAGAACCGCAGATTTCCACAGAACAGGATTGAAACAGGAAAAGACGGTTACAAGGTGGGATGGACTTTTTATACGACAAAATGGTTCAGTTATCCGCTGCTGATACGGATTCTTGATCCACACAAGGACAGCAAGCAGAACAAAATCAGAAACAACCGACCTATATATATCAGAAGAGTAAAATTAACTTCAACAAAAGAGTAAGCATATGAAGATAGAACATTTACCGATTAATTGGGTCAACGGAGTAAAGTTGACAAAGGATCATTTCTTCGGGAATTATTATAACATGATAGAATCTCTATATGGAAGCATTGAAGGCCAACTCACGGACTATAATTATGGAATCGGGAGGGCATTTGACAACTCAAATGACAATGTAGAATTCGATATAACCGGAGAATCCCTTGATACCCTGTGTGTACGGCTGAAGAAATGTAACGGACTGACAAGAGGCGGTATTCCAATCATCTTCTATGAAGGGCTATATGGAGATTATGTACCGACAGCGACATTGCCAGACAGCAACCCTCTCGCTATTGAGGACAATGTATTCCTTATTCTTGTATCAATCAATCCTTATGAGATGATACCCATAGGTGAACCAGATCCGGAAGTTGTACCCTTGCATCATCCTCACGTACTGCCGAGCATAAAGATGCATATTATACCCAAAAGCCAAACGAACAAGGCTTTTTACAACAAAAACTTTCTGATAATCGGAGAAATAAAATCCCATGGAAACGCATTTGCTGTAAACCGCCAATATATACCGCCATTACAGAAATCTGTCTATCATGACGGCTTGAAATCGTTCATAAATCAACTGACGCATATCCTGCACAACATACGGGAAGATATAAGGACGATATACAGCCGAAACCTGTCGGACAAACGCAGGGATGCGCTGGCCAATAATACGTTTGTCCTGTGCAATGCATTCAGCAGTTTTTATAACAGCCATATTTTCTTTATAGAACAGATAGCTCAAGAACAGCCTCCTATTTTTCTTATCCGGGCAGTCAATGAATTGGCAAACGGATTCGTTTCCGCCTTACAGACCTTGTCTGAAACCATGCGTGAGGAGCTGCTGCAATATTATTACGAGTGGACCAATATTACTCCATCAGACTTTATGCACAGTATTGAAAAAGTTGCCGGTATTACATACGAGCATACGGATATCAGTTCTTCACTGCATATTTCAGGCGCATTCCTTTCTCTTCTGGAACGGATGTTCCACAAAATGGGGGAACTGGAATATATCGGCCTTGTGAGAGAAAATATTGTAGTCGGAGAAGAAAGCACTGCTTCTCCTCAAGAAGAGAAGAAAAAGAAATGGTCTTTCATGTAATTAAAAAAAGTTGAATTATGGAAGCAATGAACATAGAAGAGCGCAAAAGCGCCAAGTGGAAATTCTCCATCATATTCGTTGTTACATTACTAGTCATTGCCTTATGCGGCAGCATCTCGATTGTGACAGCCCAGAGAGGTATCGCGCTTCTTGAAAACAAAAAGTCAGAATACGATGAAGTGTTCAAAAAACAGGCGGAACTCAACTTCCAGATTGAAGAACTGTTCCGTGAACTGAACAGTCTGAAAACCAAGAAGCGAAATGCGAGCGAGCACAAGCATCTGCAAAACCTGATAACCAAGAAGCGCCAGCTGATGGAGAATGAAATAACCGGTTTCGCATCCAACAAGCAGAACTATGAGGTATATAAGGTCATGCTCGATCAGATAAAAGAGATACAGGTTTCCATGGATAACCTTGACCGTGAAGCCAAAAAAAGAGAATCCAATATCGAGCAATTGGAGAAATGCAGAAATAAGTATCAGGAGTTAACAAAAGAAAAACTTAAGAAACCATGACAAAAGATGAAAACATATGGGGCAATGTACGCTTTGCGATATTGCTGGTGTTTACCGTAGTGCTGACTTTTATCATCCTATGCAAGTATGTGTTTGATGTTCCAATGAAAGAAAGTTCGGAACTGATCAAGGACATCAATCATTCGGAAACCATATTTACCGAGCAAAAGGAACATGCAAAAAAATCCTCGGTAATATGGAACCAAATCGATTCATTGGATTTCAACGCATACCAGGTACAGCGTATGGATGAAATAAAAGGGAAAATATACGGTCTGCAGGAAATCTATACCAAAAACGGAATGAATTCAAGATTCATGTTCGGCGCACTGACTTCCAAGACCTTAAGATTCCAGTTTGACATACAGGAAGAACTGAATGCCCTGAAAAACAACAATGCGCTAATAGAAAAAGACCTGGAAGAATGTAAAGCTAATCTATAAGCAATATGGATAACAAGAGAAAAATTATCATCACTGCCTTGGGCATACTTGCCATAGGAGGTATTATCATCATCCTGTTGTTGCCCTCCAAATCCAAACTGAGCAACATTGACTTTTATGTATTTGATTCCAACGACAACTATCATTACGAGGTGAATGAGAAACTGGAGTTTATGATAAACGATACAGCTGCCGTAAAAGGAAGGAAACTGCTATGGCAGATGGGAAACGGTGATGCAATAAGTGATAAAAGCAACATGACATACAGCTATGAATCCCCGGGCAAATATCTGGTGACACTAAAAATAGACAACAGCTACACGATCAACAAATACATAAAAGTAATATCCGGAACTGAACGCGCAGCCATTGATTCTGTGCCGCATATCTATGGCGTATCTGAAGGCTATCAGGGAGAAGAACTCGTCTTTGCGGCGGAAGGATATGGCATGAATTCCTGGCAATGGGAATTTGGAGAGACCGGTACTGTGGATGCATACGACCAGCAGGTAGTCTATACCTATGAGAATCCGGGAGAATATACTGTAAAACTGCAAACGAATACAACGCAGTATCCTGTAAAACATCACATAACAATCCTGCCACGCTTTGAAAAAGCAGAAGAAATAGTCACAGTAGATTCACTCGTGCTGGCACAGAACGACATCCGCAAACATTTGCAAGCCATTGCAGACGCACGCGTTTCACAGCACTCTGTCTATTACGAACACTATAACTATATGCGGAACAAATACTTCTGTATTCCTGCGGACAGGGTCGCAGTCGTAGTAAACGGAGACAAATACAATGACTTTACCGGTTACTGCCAAGGGCTTCATTTCCTCGAAAGCAATACCAAACGACGCGTCCGTATTGATGAAGTGCTTATCGACAAACTTCATTGTGTATCAACTATACAAATAACCCAAAGTTACACAGAGAGATGAAACAGAAATATTACAAATCCATAGCCATATTATTTCTGGTGTGGGCCGGATGCAGTATGCCCGTACACGTATCAGGGCAAGTATCTGCATGGAACAGAACCAGAACAACAGGAAAAAATATATTCAACTATCTGCCGGATGCCGAAAAAAATCCTGCAGTCAAAAAAGACAGAAGCAATCTGATTGTCTACTCTGACAGAAATGGTAACCAGGCATACGAGGACGCTTATTTCCAGCGTAAAAGAGGAAAGCAGGAAATTGGTGTCTCATACTACATCATTGATGAAGAAAACGGGAACTACAGTCTTGTCCGTGCCGATCAAGACATTATAGGCAAGCCCAAGGTATTTTACAGCTTCCTGTTATCCAAGAAAAGGCATTTCAAAGAACCTTCGAAGGTCGAATATGCCGGATGGATCCCAGCAGACAATATTCTGATGTTTGACCATGCCTACATTGATAAAGAAAACAATCAGCCAGTAAAATTCCGTGTAGGACTGACGCAGCCGAACCGATTGCTTGACATGGGGAGATATTTCAGAGGGGATACGTTGAGTGTATTCGGCGAGCCTCTCCTGAAAAACAAGATGGAAGGAGGTCTGTTAAGCGGACAAATCGTCTATGCCTACAAGTACGACAAAAGCAAACGCTCCGTACTGGTATCTGATTGTCCCACTCTGGACGATGATTCCCGAAAAGTATTCGGATGGGTACCTTCTGACCTGATTGCAGAAGTCGGCCAGAACAGGTCATTCCTGCTGAGTGACGGGGATTATACCGATTCAATTCCCGGACTAACCCAAATGCATGATACCATTCAGATACAGGAAGCCAGCCTGCAGTCAAGGATACTGTTTGACTATGCCGGGAATGTACGACAATCCGGTTTGTGGGAATCCGGACACACGGATATCAATATTCCAGTTCTGGTATGGAACAGCAGATGGAATAATCTGATAAACATCAAAGGAGGAAACATCCATTCTTCTGATATCAGACGTATGGAAAAAGAAAATAATCTGGTAAACATCCATTTCCTTTATTTTGAGCATGAGCAGCAACGTGCGAATATGCTTTGCAATACCCTGCAAAACATGAAAATGAAATTATCTCCGGATGTGCAATACAGATTCACTGCCACATGTATATCCAATACCGGCAACCGTTACTCCCAAGTACTTTCCGATTTTTCCAAATGGATCGATTTCATTACGACTGATAGCATTCAATTTTCGTCATCACGCGGAAATACAGGACTAAACAGCGCTTTGAGCAATATCATGAATACGATAAACGGAAATGTCTTTGATAAAAATCTGTTTATCATATTGGGGAGCAATCAAAAACTGAAAATAAATGAAAGCCTGATTGCCAGAGCGGGACAGAAATCAGCCAGTTTTCTGTTTGTACAGACAAACCGCTCCTATGACACCCCTTATCAAGACTTTGTCCTGCAAGCCAAGTCAACACTGGATGAGCTATCACGGCAATATGTGAACCATATAGCCAACTATATCGTAGATGACAAGCTGATTAAGCCTGAACTCTTCCGGAACGTGGAAACAGACGAGGCAAATATCTTTTTGTTTGACGTACCCTCCAAGAGCCTTTCAGCAGGAGGTATCATATTCCCCAAAGGAAGAGGTATCCTTCACAACACAGCATTGGAACTTGCACTGGACTCCATCAACATGAATATCCAAATGACAAATGAAACACTGCTGGAATCCTTGCAATATCATGAAAGCAAACTGGGGACATTAAGAAGCCGTCCGACAAATGACCTAAAAGAAATTATCAGAAAAGTATATAAAAATGATACCATACGAATGGAAAGAATAAGCCGTAACAGCGTGTCAGACACTTATTTCACAAAACTTTCCATACCAGATTCATCACTTTGCAAATATGATGAAGGATATGTTTTCAGTGAAAAGGAACTGGAGAACCTGTTGCAGAACTATCGTGGATTGCTCCCTGAATTTACGGACAGCATACAAAAAAAGGAGTTTCGTATATTGCGCAGGATATACAGGAAACAAAGAAGCGGTATAAACCGGTCATTCCATCGCAAACTTCTGAAAAGGAATGCGGTAATATCAGACCTGTTTTATTACCGTACAGGGATTCCCGCAGAAGAAGAGTTGCTTTATAACCTCAAGATCCGCAAATTGAAAAAAAGAAAATGCAAGAAAAACGGCTTCCATTCCATTTATCCAGCTGTAATTGACAAACTGAAGATACTGGAAGGCATGTATGCGGAGCAGTCATTCGAAACCGTATCAATGGCGGGAGAAACATATTATTTCATTCCAAAACATTTATTACCGTAAAAGCATATGGAACAGACCAAAGAACAATTACAGAAAGAGATTATGGAGATTCTCTATGCAAAATCTCTTGTCAAACCCGTTTGGGTAACCTGCTCGGAAGTGTACTGGAACATCCAGAATATCAAAGTTACGGAACGCAGCGTACGCGAAGCCTTGGACTGGCTGGTAAAAAATGAGGTAGTCCTATATCAGGGTGACAAGTACCAGATAAACAAACGAGAGTTTATTGAAATGAGCAAAAGAAAAGCGATGGAGGAAAAGGAAATGAACCAAGATACAAGTCCACAGCCAGAGAACACAGGAATGAATGAAAACAAGACAGAAGTAAGGAGTGTCAGAACGGATACAACCGTAACGGCGCGTAAAAACCATCTGTTCTATGTCATTATAGCACTCATAGCCTTTCTTTTGAGCGGCATACTTATCGGCATACTCTGCTTCAATCATTATGCCCAAAAGGAAGATATCACCCCACCTATCATAGAGAGGCAAGACAGCCTCTCTATACAGGAAATTAAAATCAGCACCATGGGCTATATCAAGGATGAGTACACCATAAACCGAAACTTCAAGAATATGACCCAGTCACTTAAAGGACAACAGGAAATCAATCAGGAATTGCTGGGTTTAATCCGCTCACAGCAAGAACAGATAAGTTCTCTGGTAGAATACAACAGGTATCAGACACGGATTATTGAGCAGAACCAACGCGAGAACCACATTTATCTGTGGATTATCGGCATAACAAGCCTGATAGCAAGTTCGCTCCTGATAGCATGGTATGGGAAACGTAGCTGACATGAAGACGGGAAATGAACATATCATTCCGTACTTGTGGAGTACGATTCGACATATCTGCCCGAGTATTGTTAAATAGATTAAAAACGCATGGTAAAAATTTGTTTTTATCAGAGAATTGATTATGTTTGCGAATAACAAAGATGATGTTTTATTTTTCTTCTTCTTTTTCCATAAATAAAACAGAAATCGTCTGGAAGAACCGGAGGAAATTTCAAAAGATCGTTTTTGAAGTTTTCTCTTTTTTTGTTTTCTGACGGAAGCCGACAGGATTCAGAAAAGGGAAACGGAGTCATTCAAATTTATTGTTAAACTTTTAAATTCTATCAATTATGGCATCATTTAGAGCTACATTGGAATTTGCAGGAAAAGAGTATGACGTACTGCACTCTGAGTATGAATTCAGTCGTACAACAGACGCGAAGGGAAAACCATCCTCAAACATCCAGGGAGGACGTGTTTCGGTAGTTATCGAATCAACGGACGACACTGCGACCATCGAAGCCATGCTGAACAGCCAGTTCAAGCAGGTGGAAGGAAAAATCGTGTACAAGAAGATTGAAGAGGATGCTAAGATGAAGGAAATCGAGTTCAAGAACGCCTACATCGTACACTACAAGGAAACTCTTGACGTGAACAACGACGTGCCGATGACTATCGCACTTACATTCTCCGCTGAAATGATCAATGTGGGCAACGCTGCGCTTGACAACAGATGGCCGAAAAACTGATGAAAACATCTGCCTTACAAGGGAATTAATGATTATTATGCCGCTCAAAGTATCTCATTTAGGGCGGCATAATTTATATTTCCAATATACATTAAACATGAAAAGAAAATTTAAAAAGTATAGATAAATCGGCTTTATCAGCATTTTATAAATGCATTCTTTCTTTCAGTTGTTTTCATTTTTTATTGATAGGCTCTTTTTAGGTACATTTTTGTTCCTTGTTTCTTGATCTCAGTTTTAATTTGCACTATTGAGAAGTCCTCCCGAAAGGTTGTCTGTAACCCGTAACCGTTTTCTCGCATAAATTACCTAAATGTCATACGCTTTTAATTTTAAGTTTGAACTGTTTTTTGCTTTTCCCTTTGGTGCAATCCTGTACTGAAAGGCTGATTATTTTTCTGCACACGGAACTGGTAGGCAACAGGAAATACGCTCTCCAACGTAGTCGGAAAGGAAGATATTCCGGCTGCAAACGTCAGCGGTACTTGCCGGGACTAGTGGCCGACAATTGAGCTTCGCAGAAACAATAACTGGGCTTTCGGCATGGAGTATATCCAAGAAACAGTTGTAAGTAGTAAAACAGGGAAGCTAAAGTATTATAAAAGGATTGCTTTCCGGCTGGATATCCTGGGTACAAAATACGGAACGCACTTCGATAAAAGGGAAAGAATCATGAAGATATAAAGGGGATCTCGGCAAAAAGAATCCAGGACACATCCATTGCCAATGTATCCCGGACCTGCAGAGGTTATTATCTGTACCGTATGTCTAGGAAATCCACTTGTAACCTTCGTCCGTCAGTTCAAAATATTCATTCATTCCCGGTTTTACAAAAAACATGATTTCAAAGGCTTCGTTACTTCCACCTTCGGGTATCGTCATGTTGATTTTTCCATTGCGGACTGTTCCTCTTCCCGTATTGAAACCTAAGTCTTCGTCCGCATAGGCGTAATGAAATTCCACATCCGGAAATATTTCGGAAAGTTTTTGGATAAGCTGTGGCACGCCACTCCATGCCGTATCGAACCAAAGAATATTCGGCTCTTCAAAGTCTTGCTGATAGGCATTCCATTTTGTACCCCATGTGGCTATAGACCACTCGTACCAAGTAGGATAACCGTACTTTTTCTTGTTTTCCAGATACGATGCTCCAAGTTGCAGTGCTTTTTGTCTGTCTTTTTCCGCCAATCCTTTCATCCATCGAATGGCTCTTAATTCGTCATCGTCCAATAAAAAATAGAATGGCTTCCGCTGCATTGCTTCGAGATATTTCATACCCAAATCTCCACTACTGCATTTGTCTATCAACAATTCTTCAGGCATAGGAATAATGTTGTTGAAGTCGATGTAACAAGGCGTATTGTCATCATCTGTTTTACCTTTTAAGAAATTCATTACTTTTTGTACTGTTTCTCGGTCTGCGTTTATCTCTAAACGGTTTGTCACATGATTAGGCATAATCTTAGTTTTTTGAAATCGTTAATACTTATTTTCCCTCTTGTCGGCTCTTCCTTCCTGAACCGCTTTGGGGTTTTACGGATGCGGCACATGGCTGTCGGGAAAACTTCATGTGGTGGCTTTCTTGCCAAATTACTCTTACCCTGGTAAGGAAGAATTTTGCAAGAAATGCACTTCAAGCCACCGTATCAAGTGCGACTGCCTACCTTTGCATCTGGTAAAACCAAACCAGTGATGGATAGAGGAAAAGACGGGAGATATGCGAAAGACCGGGGTCGGTATAAAAGGCGGATATTGCTCCATGAGTAATTATAAAAAAGGAATGGAACTGATTGTAAAAGGTGACGGTTCTCTGTTCGACCATATTTTGTGGACAGCATTTGATGCGGCCTTGTCCAGCTTGTGCTGCCTTGTTTTCCAGCCGTACACGGCAGCTACATACGGATAGAGGGGACGTGTTCTCCAGCGGAAGCCTTCTTCATCGATTTTACGGTTATAAATCTTCTCGACGATACGTTCCGATTCGTCACGGTCTTTGGTGATACGATAAGATGTATCATAATGGCCATCTGTCCGCAAATGTTGTAACCGTCGTCGTACCATTCTACATCATCGCACTGGGATTTTAAAAACAAGAAATATAAAAATGACTGTAAAATTGAGGCGACATAAAGGGTTGATAATAAGAGACCTTATGGCGCTTCTTGCATTATTGGGGTGGCTATACCGAAAACTTCATCCGACAATTCATCTAAACAGAGAACATCCGAACATTGCCTAAATTTAATGTTCGTCCAAAGATAACGCCCCAATTAAGCGGAATACGAAAAAAAATTGGGAACCAATGGGATGATGCAAACAAAAACAATTATCTTTGTAAAAGGCATAAAAAAACCCGGATTCATCACCAGTAACTGAAAGCTGGGAGAGGAACGCCCGGGACTGCATTGCAAAAGTACATAAAATATGGAACATAACAAAGATTTCTTTGAAAAAGTTTTCTCGACCAAACGTATGGAGCGGTATTTCAATCTCTATCCCGGAGATGCTGACCGGGCTATACTTCACTACCGTTGTAACCTGCAACTGGCGGAAGCGCTTTATACCAGCCTGTCCGTGTTGGAAGTGACACTCCGTAACGCTCTTTGCCGTGAATTGGAAACGATGACAGGGCGTGCAGACTGGTACTCGGTCTTTCCGACTACCCCGGGACTTTCAAAGTTGAACCGTTATATAACTCAGGCAAACAAACAGATTGCCGGAAGGCATGAGTCCATCACCCCACCCAAAGTGACAGCCGAACTGACCTTGGGATTTTGGGTTTCCCTGTTGAACAGCGAGTACGAACGCCTTTTATGGAAAGATCTGCGCAGGGCATTCCCGTATATGCCCAAGCATCTGCGACAACGTAAAAACGTGTCTTCGCCTTTGAACCAGTTCCGCATGTTCCGAAACAGGGTATTCCATAACGAATCCATCTGCTGGAATCTAGGCCGTGTCGAAGAGATACATAATGGAATGGTGACGATGATGGTCTGGATAAACAAGGACGTTCCTGCCTGGCTCGGACAAACAGACCGGTTTGCCGAGGTATGTGGGCAGATCCGTAAAACAATGGGGTGGAAACAAGAATGAGGACAATACTCTTAGTCCTGCTTTTCCCGCTTTTGTGCCATGCCGGGGAAAACTTAACAGACATCGTGACCGTTCGTATCGACAATCAGGTTTATGAACTTACGGCATCCATTGATACGGGCATACATTATGCAGGGGAGCTTCCCTTTTTTCGAATAAAACCGGTAAGAGATGGAAGGACAATCCATGAAAGGAATTTTACATTGACGGGAATATGACACCATATTCCAAGAACTCATAAGTAAGATAAACGGAAAACCTTATAAGGAAACAGGAACATAAAGAGCAAGAACGAAAACGACGTTACTATTTCTTCAACTATCTGTCCTGGTCGGGAGAAATAACATGGGAGGATTATCACAAGGTCAATATCAAACACCCCCGAGTGAATGACATGTTGTGGACTTATATCATGCTTTTTATATTCATGCCAGTTCTGACTATAATCGCATGGCATTCGAGGTGTTTCCAGTAATTCTTCTAATCGTGTATTCCGTTTATGTCTCCATGACAGACCGTCTGTTCTGCAAAATAGACCCGACTTCCCGAAGGAAAGTGGTCATCCAGCATTATGTGGGACGCAAGTTCAGCCCCTTCTGGCACAACCTGTTCTTTTTCTCCCTCTGTTTGCTGATTATTCCCGCAATGGTTTTATTAGAAACCGCACTGAAATGGATAACTGAAATTCTCAAATCACAAATAAAGGAAACATATTCAAGCTATTTTTGAGAGATTAAATTTATTACCAATAAAACGCCTTAAAAATATATCTGTCTCTACTCATCATGTAGAAAGTGTTGAAAATCAAGAAAGTTATTTTTGTTTTCATCAGATCAAAAACAGTATATAAAATTTGGTTTTGTCTTTTCATTCACGTATATTTGCGGTTAGCAAGGATGATGTTTTATTTTTCTCCTTTTCTTCTAAATAAAACTGAAATCGCATGAAGGGCAAGGAGGAAATTTCAAAAGATCAGGCTTTGAAGTTCTCTCTTTTTGTTTTTATGCCCTGACATATTTCAGTAAGAGAATTCCGGTTGTTGAACTTTAAACATACTGTGCCATGCTGGAAGAAAAGAAAATATCAATCAGCATAGATGGAAATCCGCTGCACTCTTTTCTGCAGGTCATGCTGAAACAAGTAATCAATGACCATCACTATTTCGAGATCAGTCTTGATATAGAGGTGGGCGAAGCCTATGCCACGCATTCGCTGGAACAGGCGAAAAACTGGCTTGGAAAAAAAGTAGTCATACAAATGGGTGAAAACACCTTTGTGGGAATCGCCACTCATGTTTCGCTACACCGAGCTGACGGGAACCACGGCTGTCTGCTTCTGACCGGATATTCAAATACATTCCTTCTGGAATCGGACCAGACCTGCGCTTCGTGGCTGGACAAGACTCTGGCCAATATCGTCAGCGAAATTTGTGAGAAAGCAGGCGTAACCGCACAGGTTTCACCTGAATATACAGAGAAAATAGAGTACGAATGCCAATACAGGGAAAGCAACTTCGACTTTATCCGCAGGCTGGCCAGACAATACCATGAATGGTTGTACTACGACGGCAAGCAACTCATATTCGGCAAGCCGGCTGTACCAGCAGGCATACCGCTGATGTATGGGCGTAATCTGCAAAGTCTGGATATCTCCATCCAAACCATTGCCCGCCCACTGGCTGGTCAATCCTATCATTCGCCAGACGGACAAAAATATGAATCAACATCGCCTGATGCCCCAAAAGGTCTCGGAAATTTAGGACATGCGGCATTTCAGGCTTCCATAGGGCTGTTCAAATCACCAGCCAATCAGTCGGCCGAACCCCGTATATCCAACAAAGGGGAACTTGACAGCTATTTCCAAAAGAAACAACAAAGCGATACTGCGGCTTCACACTACATTACCAGCGAAAGCGACTGCTACAGCCTGACAGTAGGAAGTGTGGTTGACATACAAACGGCCATACAAATAGAAAACTTCAGTTTTGCAGAACAGACACTCGGCTCGTATATCATTACGGAAATTACCCATATCATAGGGTCGGGCAACAGCTATTACAATACCTTTACGGCACTGAGCGCAACTGTACCAAGCCTTCCGGCTCCGGAGGTACCTCTACCCGTGGCACAGACCCAGCAGGCGGTAGTGGTAAGCAACGATGACCCAAAGAAGCAGGGACGCGTTCAGGTAAAGATGAACTGGCAGTCGGGAGATATGAAAACCTCATGGATACGTGTCATGACACCGGATGCAGGAATGAGCGACAAAGTATCTACCAACAGGGGATTTGTCTTCATCCCAGAAAAAGACGACATCGTACTGGTAGGCTTCCGACATGACGACCCGAACCGCCCATTCGTAATGGGCAGCCTGTTCAACGGAAATACCGGTGCAGGCGGTGACAGTGGTAACAAGAAAAAGAGCCTGACCACCCGGAGCGGATGTACCATCACGATTGATGACGACAAAGGAAGTATCCTTATTACAGATCCGAGCGGAAGTAAAGTGCTGCTGGGCGGTGACAAAACCATCACCATCGACTCGGAGGAGAAAATCACACTACATTCCAAAGTAATCGAAATACATGCCGATGAAAAGATAGATGCCAACGGTAAGACAGAAGCAAGCATGACAAGTGACAAAATCAAGATTGACGGAACTACGGAAACTGCAATCAAAAGCTCTACTGTAATCAAAGAAAACGCTCCTACCATCGAAGCAGAGGGAAAACAGAGCGTTGCCATCAAAGGCACCATGATTGATGTGGACGGTAAAACAATGACCAACGTGAAAGGTGGCATATTGAACTTGAATATGTAAAATAAAACAACAATATAAATCAGAGCAACAGCCTATGTTACTGGCGGACACACACATGACAACGGTTACGGGCGTGGATGTACATACGACAACCGTGCCTCCATACAATCCCATCCATCCCTACATAGGGATAGTGATTGACCCGGCCGACTACATTCCGTTTCTCGGGACAAATGTCACCGTAAACGGAATGAAAAGAGGTGTGTCCGATACGAGCGGTATGCTGCTTACCATGTCGCATATCCCACTGGTGGGAGCCTTTACTATGGCACCCGTCATCGGACATGAAAGCATGAACTTTTTCTCATCGCAGAGTGTCTTCTCTGACGGCAGCCGCCTGAGTCCGAAAGGATACATGGTGATGACCTGTAACGATACGGGGCTTCCGCTGTCTGCCACCATGGGAAAAAGCAAGTCAGGAAAAAAGAAGCTGAAGCCTACGCTCTTCGCGCCGACATCATTCTCCATCCCTGCCCCGACGGGAAAGCCCGTATTTGTAGGCGGTCCATACATCCCGGACATCGGAGGGGCGGCCATGGGACTGCTTTCAAGCATCGGTTTCAGTTCCGTGCTGAAGGCCGCTGTAAAAAGCGGCAGCAAGATTGGCAAGAAGATACTGACAGAATTCAACCACAAGGTACTTAAAAGCAAGGTAATGCAAAAAGTGCCAGGTACAAAGAAACTGTCCGAAAAATTCTGTAAGATGGGCTTCGAACCGGTCGATCTGGTGAGCGGCGTGGTGGTTTACGAAGGGCTGGACTTCCGGTTTCCTTCACCGGTGCCATTGTCTTGGGAACGGTCATGGTACTCAGACTCCCACTATACGGGATGGCTGGGGCACGGTGTGCATAGTGTCTATGACCGTACCGTACAGGAGCTGCCCGAAGACGATGCAGTGGCACTCCGCATGGAAGACGGACGGGCCGTGGCATTTCCGGCTATAGCTGAAGGCGAAGAATTCTACCTCCGTGAAGAACGAATCACCCTGAAGCATACAAAAACAGGCTACGAGGCATACGACCATGACACATGGATGACCTATGTGTTTGATATGCGCGAAGGTGACGGACAGAGTTTCCGCATGACAAAGGCGGTGAACCCGGACGGACTGGGTACCACAATAGGCTTCAGCAACGGGAAGCCGTCGGGAATGACAGATGTATCAGGAAGGCGCATCCGTATAGAAACAGAACGACGCGGCTTCATCACCCGGCTGTCCCTTGAGACAGACAAGGGAACAGAGACACTGGTGGCCTACGACTATGACAGGGACGGAAACATGACGGCCATCACTGA
>CALUJF010000109.1 GCA_944320855.1 uncultured Phocaeicola sp. | reverse complement strand
CTTTTCAAGGCCAATTTAGCGGTAAAACTGGATGGATTAAGCCGTTCAGAGTGGGTGGGGATGCTCCGTTTTCGGCATACAGGGGTGATTTCTTTTCTGAAGGCTAAAATGGGAATTGAACTAAACATTAAATCACAAAAATCTAAAGGGGGAAAACTATGAAACTATTTATTGTGTCAAAGATTTATGATACTTCTATACTGAGTAATAACCAAATTGAGAACTTGGTTCAGAAAGACATTGATAGTTATGTCGGGAAAGACAAGGTAATATTCAAACTTAGTATTACAGGGAAAACCGCAGCCATGTATTTCTATCGAGGGGTTGATTATTCTTCTCTCCATGCCGACCCTAAAAGTCAGATTATTGATGCCGACGCTTATATGGTAACAGGAGAAGGATTTGAAGGGTTTTCTCTACCAATCCAATTTCCTAAAGTTCCAATAATATGTACCTACAATATGGAACAGTCTGAGTTTATTAGGGCTTATATAGGGAGTGCTGATGTGTTGGGGGCTGATAAGATAAAAAAGGCATGGTTGGACATTGATGAGAAAAAGATAGTGCTGAGAGTGAACCTAAAATAATGAATTAATAGAAGTATGGGAGATAGTTGAAACTTAGTAACTGTCTCCTTTTTTGTAACCATAAATCTGAAATGAAAATGAAAGAAAAAAGAGAATATAAGAAATCCGAACTCCTTGATATGATAAAGGATGGATTTTATGAGATAGAGAATGTATGTAGTGATATAGAGTTAGGTTGTTTTGGCGATGAGGATGTGGAATCTTTCTATGAATTCCTTATCTCAAAGCACAGGGATGAATGGATTGTAATTGATGACGAAAGTGAGAAAGGAGGAAATTATGAAGGAACTTTTTAATATAGAACCACATAATACTGGTCCTGGATTTTTGATGAGACTGAAGACTGGGGAAATTGATGTGCCAGACGATAGAGGAGGTTATATAATATCATCAGGTTGCGGCAGTGGTAAAACGGAAAGTATAAAGTCTTTGATAAGGAATAAATACAATGAGGGGATTCTTTATTGCGTAGATACCAGGGAAGAACTGGATAAGATGTATAACTGGATAATAGATAACCTTGTTAATACAGACAGCGGATTGAAAAGGGAGGATGTAATGATAATTTCCAGTGATGATGAGCATTGTATTTCTTTGTCTGAGTACAAAGACAATCCGGAAATAATAATGCAGAAGAAGATACTCCTAATCACTCACGTCAGATTCTGGACTGACCTTATAAACTTCTTCCTTATCTATAAACCGATTTCAGGGGTTGATGTATTCGATGGTGATTTCAGAAAACTTATGACGAGGAAGGATCTTAGGGGGTATATTGTATTTGATGAAACACCTACATTCATAAAACCTTTCGCTGTCTTCAGTCCGGTTATGATGGGAAACTTCATAAAGATGGATAATAATGGGGAAATGGTATGTAAGTCTGAAAGTGAGATAAGGTCATTTTACAATAAGTTTATAAAAGATACTCCTTCTGATATCTTCAATCATAAATACAGGATAGGAAGAATCAAGAAAGAAGTGGCATTGAATATGATTCCGAGAAAAATATCATCATGGCTTAAATCCGAAAATAAGAACTTTGAAATTTCATTTTACCCTATTGACCTATGCTTTAAAGACATAACCATAGGCACGCATATTCTTATATTTGAGGGTGTAGGTGATGTTCTGTTTAAGGGGGCTGACAATTATAAACTACTTGATACGGCAGCAAAATATAATACAAAGACAACTTTCACAAAACTTGATTTATGTCTTAAAAGAAACAGGATAGATGAGGATATGTTTTCTAAAACCATGGATGAACTAAAGAAGATAATAACTGTCCCTACTCTTATAGTTTCATGGAAAGACGTAAACAGGGAAAAAACGGAGCCTGGATGTTCATTGTTTAGAAGAAAAATCATGGATGCTTTGACCATAAGAAACATTGCCCCTAGTCTTTTTCATGTAACCTATTATGGAGCGAATGATAATAAAAGTACAAACTCGTTCAGGGATTTCAAGCAGGTGATATTATTGGGGGATTGGTCGCTTCCTAATACAGAATCTTCAAAAATAAGAAGGGCTTTTGGAACCGGAACAGAGATTGAGGACTTGAAGGACTGGTATTTCGTTCAGCTCATTTCAAGAATAGGAATAAGAAAACATATAGAGGGAGATACATATAGCGTCTTTTATACAAGTGATTTCGGGGATGAATTTATTGAGCGGCTAAGTTCATATATCAATGACAATGTGATTACTAATAAAACTGTATCTCCAATAAATGACTGGGAAAAGGTTATAGATTCCATGAAGTTCCGGAAAAATATAAAGGAGGAAATAAAGAAACTGGTTATGAATGACAAGGAATTACAAGAAGCGATAGTATGTAGAAAGGATTATAATATTAATGTTACCTTTGATTATCTTGAAGGAATTGGCATAAAGAGAAATTCAAGGGAAAGAAGAAATTATAAGACTCTTGCTGATAATCTTATGCTATTGAATGTCTTTTTAGAAATCTCATGAAACTTGAGCGGATGCCATAAAAGAAGATTATAATCCGTATTTTTTTACATTTTATATTTTATTATATAGGATTGAAAAAGTCCGGGTAGTATGTTTATAATTAATTATAGATTAATTGGTTTAATAAAAGCAAGATTCGCTTCGCTCACTTCCTTTTCCCTTTCTTCTCCTCATTACACTCTCTCTTTCCCTAAAGTCAAGAGATCGCTTCATTCAGGCAGAAAGGTTATTATAGTTTTTTTTCAGAATACTTTTTCTTAATAAGATTATAAAGATAGACCTGCTTCGCGGTCCCAAGAGTGTAGAAAGAGGAGAGAGATTGAGAAAGGAAAAAAGAAAGAATTTATTTTATTACCCCTCTTCCTTCTACACTCCCTAGAGGACGAAGTTCCTCTATTCAATAAACTTTTTAATTAACTAAAAACAAAAATAAAATGAGAAATATAAAGAAAACAGTAAGCATCTATTATAATGCAAAAGATGCAACCTCTAAAGAAACAATGACTATAGATGAGATTATTGAACTTATAAAGCATGATTCATCCCCCATTATAACATTGACAGAATGGGCAAGAGAGGCTGAAGATAAGAAACAATATACAACCATAAAGAGACAATTGCCGATGTTTACAAGTTCAGGAATATTCAGTTATAGAAATGATAATCCTGATAACCTGGTAGAATATTCCAATCTGTTTGTTGTAGATTTTGACCACTTCCATGATTATCAGAAAGTACTTGATTTCAGAAAAAAATTAATAGAATATGCAGACAGACTACATATATATGCTCTATGGATTTCGCCAAGTAATGATGGAATAAAAGCTGTTATGATGCACGATAACGAAGATCCGAAATATCATTATAACTTATTCTGTCAGATTAAAAACAAGATATACCCAAGAACAGGGGAATTTGATATGAACTGTTCTGATATAACAAGGACTTGCTTTATTTGCCATGACCATGATGTATGGGTAAATCCGAGAAAAGATGAGTTGGAGCCATATCATTTTGAATATGATCCTTCCTACCCTATGTCTAAAGAGAAGGACAATTCCGGTTCTAAAGATAAAACAGATTCTGGTTCTGGTAATGCAGGAAGGTCTTCAAACTCTTCTGAATTCATACATACGGAGAACGAGAGAAACCAGAATGCAGAATGGCAAAAGCAATGGAAAGACAAGACACTTATAGATTATGCCGACAAAGGATGGAGAAAACAATATCCGGATTCATATAAAGATGGGAATAGACACCTATCAATATTATCAAGGGCTAAGTGGTTATGTCTTTATGGTGTTCTGTTCGAGAATGCAAAGAACTACTTATTAAACACATTCGGTAGGCATGGAATTTCTGAGTTTGAAATAGAAGGAATGTTGAGAAATAACTATCATTCTAACCGGGAAAAATTCGGAAATAAAAGGATGGAGATATATGGCAAGAGGCAAGAAGGGGTAGCATATAGGGGAAAGTTTCTAAGGGGTGAAGTATAATGATAGCAGGAATATTAAGCAGGAGACCGATAAAAAGATTTCCTGCTTTTATTGGCCATTTTGTTTCCATCCCAAAAGATTGTTCAATGGTATCATTATAAGAACCATTATGTAAAAACAATGGTGCGTCAACATTGATGGTTGATATGAACTAGCCTTTGGTAAATAGGCTCATCGAAACGGAGAACAACCCATTAATTCTGGCCGTTCCCCGACCGATGAGTTTTATAGAGAGGAAATAATGCGTGACACAGTTTATTTTACACTACCAAGGTCGTCAGGTTTATACATAATTATTAATATTATTTTTTCATACTCTATTTCCTTTAAGTTTCTATTCAATGAAGAAATTATAGGCATAAACATCTTAATCTGAAGGGAACTAACACATCACACAGTAATATCCACAAACAATGAACTTGTCTGATACAACAGTTACGGTTCTCCAGTGTTTGGTTCTGTAATTCAGTACCATCTTGGCAAACTCCGTTTTCATCTTGTCTGAGGTGAAAACTGTTATATTGCATCCGCTATGCTCATAATAGACCAACCTATATTCATAGACTTTGTAGTCTGCTCACCAATATTAATGATTTCCTGTTTGCTGAGTATCAATTTTAAATTGCTGCACTTTTATATTAGGAAACTTTTTTTATAAAGTCTTCTTTTATCATGGCTATTTCGTCAAATTAATATTTCATGGAATGAGACTTTTAGCGAATATGTTGGTATGAAACATGAACACGTTCCCCACCATTCTTTGTAGGATAAGTATAAACTTCGGTTATATTAATCAGACCATTACAATACATATTGTATATTTCTGGAAAGTTTACCTTGACTAACTCTATTTGTTCTTTATAATCGTTAATCATAACATATCCTTTAGGATAACAGCCATATAAAACTATACAACCTAAAAGAACTACTACTATTTTTAAATGTTTTTTCATAATTAATTTAACGTAAGTTTGAAGTAAGAATAAATATATTTCGCTGATAATTAGCAATATAGCGATAAAAGTATTAAGTTTATAGTGATGAATTATAACATTTAAACGATTATCGCTATGTTTCCAAAGTCTAAAGTTACAGAGATTTATTGTATAGTTGATGATTTTTTCAAGGAATTTACATTGCAACAGGAAAAATATATGGTTAAGGATAAGTAGACCAGGCATCGCAATAATCCCAACCGTATGAGTGATAGGGAGATTAAAGTTTCTATAATACAAAATGAATCGGCATGTTTCTTAAGATTCGCTCCGATTCGGGACTTTATATTAATTTATTAGTTCTATATTATTCAATGATATTTTAGTGCCGTAGAAGATTTTTCATATCATTTTTATTCATCTATAGAATCATAGAATTTACTTATTATATTGCATATTACATTTACATGTTCTTTCATAAACTGTTTGCTGAACAGACTATCAGGCCTATCTGTAAAAATTAATAGTTTACCTTCATAATTGTATGCTGTTGTTTTTAACTCTCTCGTTTCTTTCTGTGTTTCATAACTACCCCAAATTCTTTCATCAACTAAATATTTATCTTCTTTTAAAAATGGAAAGGCTTCAAACACAGGTTTTTCATACCCACATTTTATAGCATTTCCTATTATAAAGATAATTATTTGAGGTGACAAGAGTTTTATTTCAGTTCTTAATATAGGTGCAAGATACTTGTATTGTTGATTCCATAATTCATCAGATGGGTTCCCTTCATAACAAAATACAACCTTTGTAATGTTACTAATTGATATATAATTATACCAGTCTTCAATTTTTAGTATTCTAGAACTTATCTTTTCTATAAGCTCAAAATATTTACGTTTTTTAGCCTCTTTACTAATCTTAGACATATCATATACTTCTCCTCCATCATCCCCGTTAGGATTATCCCTGTCCCAACCATTAGATGCTCTTCCATAAAATAGAATTCCCTTATTCTTCTCTATTGGAAATAATTCTCCTAATTGTGCTTCATAAGTTGATACTAATTCTCCATTATGCGACAAAGGCCATTTAACTTCTATTATGTTTTCCATTTCTTTATAAATAGAATCCAGTTTGTGGGGAAAACGTTTTCTTATATCCATATCATTTCTTTTTGATGTTTACTTTGAAGAATATCTAACTGTTCATTATCTATATTGTTTTTATTTACACAAACTTTTTCATATATTCACTTATCATTATTTCAAACTCTGTCTTTCCTCCACATGACGGATGACGCAGATACTCAAAGCTGGTATTAAGCCCCATAGCTTTAATGGTATTATATGACTTCCTACCAATACATCCTATATGTTGAATATCGAATATATCTACAAGCTCAAGGAAGTATTTTATACCTCTTTCTATCTCCTTCTTTCTTGGAGTTCTATTACTCTCGTTATCGCCCTTTTTATGTGGATGAAAAGGACAGATATTCCATAACAACGGCACGGAACCATGAGCATTATACCAGTCTTTGAGTTTAGGCCACACAGTAGAAGCAGAAAATTCTCTTTCAGGTTTCCCTTTAGAGTAAATCTTATATCCAAGGTCTTTCCCCATAATTCCCGGTATTATATCCTCTGTAAATTTATCTTCAGAAGTAAATGCTATTCCTGATAGTCTGCAACCATGATAACCGGGAGCTTCACCAATCAACATCACTTTACTGTTATTGTTCTTAATCCTATGAAGATAGTTATACAGATTTTCTCTGCATATCTCACTCTGAGGCATAACAGGAGAATATACATTAGTAAGTATTGGTGTTGATTCCTCCTTAGAGAGTTCTTCTATAAAAAGTCTTATTCTATCCATTTTCTTTTGGGTTATATATTTCACACATTTCCTTAGCATACTTATTTACTTCTTCCCTTAGCGACTCAGGGCTTATCACTTCAAGTTCAGAACCACAGGATAGCAATTCCTTTATAAAGTCATAGCATGGTTTCAGGTATAATTCAAAAGTCATGTAATCGTGATCCTGGTGTATAAGTTTCTGTGAATGATGGAGAGGAAGAGTTTTTATATACATCCCCTGTTCACAAGTCACTTTGATTACAACACGTTCCTTTTCTACCGGATATTGGATTATACCATAATAGTCATAGAACAAGGTTTCAGCACTTTGTTCTTTTTTAAACTTGAACTTGATATCAGAAAGACTAACAGACTTTATCCTGTCAAAACAATAGGTACGGAACTCACCTTTATCACGTCTTTTCCCAATAAGATACCAGCGACGTTTGAATAGTTTTATGTAATAAGGTTCTACTATTCTTCCCTTCGGTTCATCCCAGAATGCTTCATAAACCAATTCTATACATACCCCATTTTCCATTGCTTCAGTTATAAGTTCAATAAATTCTTCACCACCGGAACTTGTCTCAAGCATTATACGCTCCTTAAGCCTGCTTCTCCTACTTATAACATTTGAAGCTGAAACAGACTGGAGTAACCACTTGTACATGGCATTATGGGTTATTATGTTCTTATCTTCTATGTAGTATTCTTTTGTAACCGGATTGTATGGTATTTCTATTCCGAACAATTCTTCAGCCTTTCTTCTATAGTTCCCGAATGTGTTTCTATGTATCTCCACATCTTCATTTATATGTTTTGACCATTCGTTTATAATATTCTCTTGGGTATCAGGACCTTTACTTAAAAGATAAGATACCAGCCAAATAGCAAATTCTGTTTTCATGGCTTCCTCTGATTTTTCAGCAAAAATAGCATAATAGTGCATAAGATATTTATGCATATGTGGGATAATTTTGCAGTATCATTAAAATAATAATAGATATGGAAAAAGAAAAGGCTTTTAAAATTTTGGATAATCTGACAAATAACGGATTGTGGACTGTAAGTCTTAGTAAAAAAGACTACGGTTATATTGAAAATGAAAAAGATGTGGTATGTTTCTCTTATTCTTCATCAATAGACAAACAAGACAAACGTTTCGAAGAGGTGTTCGACAAATTAGCAGAAGATTTGTTTAATAGCGGTAAGGAATATCAACGTTTTATCATGGTTATGGAATACAATGCCAACGAACCGAGGATGAGTGAAATGCAACTATTTTTTGAATTTTCAACAAAATACATCAAAGAGAAAAAACTATCATGGGGAATGGCCCGGCATAATGATATTGAAGGACTGAGAATAACACTGATAGCCAGCCGGTAAAACTTTGATTGGTAATTATGAAGAAACATGGATATATAGAGATATATTTTATTCTCGACATTATCCATCGTTTCTTCATAACTGAATTGATAATTATAGATATTTTTCTATACCAGGAAAATTTTCCAATATACTTTGTTCCATTGTCTTTTCTACATTCGCATAAGATTGTTCTTTCCCATATTTTTTTAACAAGTCTTGTACGGTTGATGTTCCGAATTCAAACTTAATATTTCTAATGTTGTATTCATCAAGGATATTTGCGACCATTTTTTCAGCTTCAGAAAGGAACGTTGCAGTAAATGAATTATGTATAGAGTCTTCTTGATGTTTACAGAAATAGATATTCTGAAGATGAATTTTATCTATACCATACTTCTGTAGTTTTTCTATATTCTCAATTATGTACATAATTATACCGAACAAATGACATGTTTCCTGTTTAGCATCAAACCACTTATTACCATTATTATTATGTAAACTTTCCGCTGTCATCATATCATTTACAAAAGGTATGAAATATTTAGCGACCTTATCTTGTCCTCTGAATCTGTTTTTTATAGACATTGACTTCTTTGCCAATTTCCCTGTAGTCGTCTTATAATATGTATCTTCATTAAAACTTGAAACAAGATCTTCTTCTCCTGTTTGAGTAAGTTGTTTATAATAAGCCTGTGGTAATAATGAACTTAAACAATCATCCTTTACCTCTTCTGTAAATTTACTTTCTATGAACCATAGTTCTTTTTCGGTTTTAATAAACACATCCATATATGGAGAGGATTCATTCTTTCCTGAAATAATACCAGGTAACTTAAATTCAAATTCTATATCCTTACATTGACTAAAATTTGCAATCCAAGAATATAACTCGAATGCTAAACGTGAGGAGCTTATGGGAGACCAAAATTTACTGTTAAGCTCTTTCCCTTTACCTTTTTCAAACTGAGTTTTAAAGCACTTTTGCTGTCCCTCCTTTTCATACGCTTTTTCCAATGCATTCAAGTACTTTTCTTTGAGGTTTTCAATGTCAAGTGCTTTACTCGATAATTTTTTTCTAATATTTCTCATATTGTTATAGATTAAAAATGTTACACATACATATAGATGAAGCATTTGAGAAAGTTACATTATCAATAATCTCTTGACCTGGTGATTCATGAATATGTCCGAATAAATGAAGCTTCGGCTTAATCTCAAAAACTTTTTTCAATAAACTATAATCTCCATAAAGTACTTCTGTTCCGTCCAAGATGCCTAATGGAGGTATATGTGTTATAAGTATATCTGTACCATATGGTATATAATCGAAGTTACCTGAAAAAGTACCGTATACTTGTAACCCTTCTATTTCTATCATTTTATTTTCAAGAAAAAATGTATTCTCCATCAATCCTTCTATATCATTGCCGTAAAGTGACAAATCATGATTCCCATGAACAAATATTTTATATTTATAATTCAGAGATTCAAACCATTTTATAAAATCCAGAACTTCATCCTCAGTTCCGTTCTCTGTTATGTCTCCACTATGGATGACTATATCTGCTTCAGGCATATTTTTTATTTCTTTATGCCTGGAATGAGTATCAGATATATGTAATATTTTCATTTTTCTCGTTGTTTATCTTCTTATTAGTTTATAAAAAGGATATATTTTTTCGAACATTATAAGTTTTAATCTTCTTTTGAATCTTAATTCATGATTCGTTTGTGTTATCCAACCATAGCCTGTTTCAAAGCAAGATGTAACGTTCCTTTCCAGATACTCATATTCATCACTGCTTAAGGTTTCATTTTTTCGCATTCCTGCTATAATATAATAATACACATACCCATCTATTTGAGATTCATTTAGCCAGTCCACAAAATTATGATAGAAATCAGCATCGGTTTCAGTTTTAATCTCTTGAGTAAATTCATAAATAGTACACTTGCTGTTTTCTAATAAAAAATCCAATTCATCATCACTGAACATTTTATTCCTCATTATTTTCAAGTTTTGCAGATATTCAACAACCGAATCAATTTTTTTTGTTTCCATGATCAATAAATATATGTTTTATATTTGTATAATACGAATGAGATTTTTTACACAGGGAATCGTGTACGAACACGGACTTTTTCTTTCAATTATTTAACTTGCAGCCATTGTATTAAAACACTTTTTCACAAAAAAGAGGGCTAAATCATTACTATATCATGTTTTTAATAGAATATATTACCTTTAAAAAACAATGATATAAACCTTTAACCTATGAATGAACTGATAGAAAAACTTAACCTGTACTACTCTGAAGGGATAAAGAGCTATAACTGTGATGAACTTCTTGCTTGTTTTTTGGGAAAAGATTATATTTGAAACCTAAACTAAAAGCTATATTATGTTTACACCAGCAATGACAAAAGAAGAACTGTACAAGGAAGCACTTCTTGAAAGCTCGGCTATTTCCACGCAGGTCAACTTGTTCCGTGATGTAGTAAAGAAAAAATTCATCAGATTTAATGGTAAGATTGGATATCAAAGAAAAAACATAAGGACAAAAAGGAACAATGAATGGACAATCTTCTTCTTTACCTTCAAAGAAGAATTGGGAAGTATGATATATGCTCCTATCATCAATGGAAACAGCTATGACGGGTATATATCAATAGATCTTTACACAAAAAGGGACGTAAGCATATTACATTTTACAACTCATTTCATAAAAAGGTATAATGAAAGATATATTAAACATTATGGAATTGAAATCCCTCAAGGACTGAATCTGGTAGAGTATTTCACAATAAATAATGGCATGGTATTCTGTATGGATAAGGAAGACGGTAACGGTTCATACACGATTTCAAACCATGGACTATACATATCATCTTTGTTTGCCAATAGAATGACCTCTTTAATAACATTTATAGGGGATGATGAGCTTAGCTTGAAGAAACAACTTGTATATGACAATCAGTTGAATAACTACTATGTCTTTTCAGAAATCGTACAGATGTTTTATTCGGGAAGGCAAATAGAATCTTTAACTATATATTTTGTTTCAAAGAAATATGATGCAGATATTGAAACCCTGAAATTATGGTATAAATGGACAAACAGAAACATACCAGACAAAATAATTGAATTTATTTACGACACTATCAGAAACAATAATATACGTTCTTCAAATGAATTTTATAAATTCATGAACGAAAATAGTGACAGTTATTATAATCTGTTGAGTATTCTTTATGAAGAGTATGGCGATAATTATAAATATATAGCATCCAAAAAGCTTGGTCTTATATTATAATGTAAGCATTGTATTTCTCTTTTAAAATAACAATGGCTATCAGATTTGAATATGATAATGTAGTAAGTAAAAAGATATAAGCATGAAATACTGGATTGTACCGTCGAATAATAATAAATTCCGTCTCGCTGATTTTCTTGCCAATCACGGATATGTAGATTGGAAACAGAAGAATAAGTTTAGTGTTGGGGATATAGTCTTTATGTACTGTACCAAACCTGAAAGTAGAATCAGGTTTATTATGGAGGTTGAGAAAACGGATATGACTTTTGAAGAATCTACAAAGGATGAGGAATATTGGAATGACCCTGAAGAATTTAAGGCTGGAATGATAACAAATAGGTACTGTAGATTTAGGCTTATCGATGAGGTTTGTTCTGATAAGCTTAGTCTGGATAATCTAAAGGAGCATGGATTGAATGGTGTTCCTCAAGGTTCTTTGATACCTTCAGAGAGTTTGGTTGATTATATTATGGATGTATTTGAAACAGCAACCATTAATGAGCCAGAACTTATAGAAGGTAAAGGTCATCAGGTTTATACTACAAGATATGAACGTAATCCTGTAGCAAGGAATAAGTGTATAGAACTGAAGGGATGTAAGTGTAGTATATGTGGTTTTGATTTTGAGAAGACATACGGAGAAATAGGGAAAGGATTTATTCACGTTCATCACATTGTTCCGGTATCAGAAATCAGGGAATCATATAGAGTAGATTATGAGAAAGACCTTATCCCAGTCTGCCCTAACTGTCATGCAATGCTTCATAGAAAAGGTGGAAGTGTTGATGGATTGAAAGAAGCTATTAAAAAGAATGTAGAATGAATTTTAAAATCTTATAGTTTATGAAGAATGTACTTATTTTTATTGCCGGATTTTTAACAGGCATAGTAACACTTACGGTTATTGGTTACGCTATGAATTCTTCCAGTAGTCCAGAAGAGAATAACCGGAATTTCACATTGTTTGAGACTCCTGGAAATTGTATAAGCACTAATGATTTTGAGATTTTTCAGGTCTTGGATGATTATCATGCTTTGGCACATGAAAAAGATGAAGAACTCGACATTTTTACAGGTCCTATTGTTTTATTCAGAAATGAAACTCCTAATTCTTTCTATGATGAACAGCGTATAAAAGTCCCTGATGGAAAATGTGTAAGACAGATTGGAGTTTATAAGTATGAAACTAATTTAGGTTCTTATAAGACAGTTCCTGTTGTATGTATAATGAAGAAATAATATACAACCAAAAATTTTCTATTCCCTATATAATAAGGAAGAAAAAATGGTACTATAGTTGTTTTCAGTTTTTTATGAAGAAATATGGTTATACAATAGAAGGAACTACCAGTGATAAGTTGCATTGATGACTTCCTTTTCTTTTAATTTTGGATATTGTCAAAACTCATTATTTTAATGTATGCCCCTTTTAATTAACTGAAAAGTAAAAATAAAATGGACACTGTCTAACTGTCATAATTATTTTATAATTTTAATTTTTATACTAAGTAAGCAGATTTAACGTTATGATTTGCTTCATGTCAGTATGTTATTCACCAATTAATACATATGAGAATAATAAGAATATTACAAATACTTTTCTGTCTTTTAATAGATTGAAACAAGTTGCCATTTAGCTTAAGTCATTTTCTACAAATATTAGACTTATTAACGTTTGTTTTAGGAAATTGTAATTAATAAATGAAATTTCCACGTTAAAACGAGTATAATTGAGTAAAACAAATAATTATAACTATGCTTACAGAAAAATTCATCGAAAAGAACTTCCCGAAAGGAAAGATAACATTGGTTGGCGGCCGCCCAGCTATGGGAAAAACATCATTCGCTATCTCGCTTACAGTCAGCCTTGCAAAGCTCAACAAAAAATGTATCTATTTCTCTCTAGAAATAAAAGAACAACAGTTGGTAGAAAGATATAAATGTCAAGTCAGTATAGAAGAATATAAAGCCATAGCAGGTAATATAATCGTTGATGACACATCTAACATTAACACAAACCACATTCGTAAGACAATTGGACACTACCAGCCAGATTATATTATTGTGGACTATATCCAATTAATGAGCAGTGACAATCCCTCATCTGACCGAAATACAGAAATGCAAGCCATTGTGCAGGAGTTAAAAACCTTGGATAGTGTTTGCAATATACCTATTATTGTACTGAGTCAGTTAAACAGATGTCAAAATGACACGTCCTATTTTTTGACTCCAAACAATTTCAGAGAGCTTCCTTTGGATTATTTGGAAGATATTAACCTGACCTGCATTCACCGGGGAGATTGTATCAGAAAATATGAATATGACAGTAATGGCGAAGTGATATATGGTAAAACAATGTTTATAACCTATCACGATAATAGTCATGAAATTATCTACCTGTTATTCAACAATGAAACAACAGAATTTTCTATGTTTCCAAGTGTAATGTATTTTCATGGACTTTCTTCTTCAGGAGCTTCTTCTACTGCAGTCAACTTACGGAAACTTCTACCCAAATATGATGTATTGTCTCCGGATTTGCCTATTCAACCTCAAGAAGCATTAACCATGCTGAAAGAGTTATGTGAGTTGTATAACCCCAAACTTATTATTGGCACCTCAATGGGAGGCATGTTCGCCCAGCAGCTTAGGGGATATAAAAAGATACTTATAAATCCGGCATTTCACGTTTCTGAGTTTATGCGTACACAATTGGGATTGCACAATTTTCTGAATCCACGTAAAAATGGAGAAACTAAGTACGAAATAACTTCAGATTTATGCGATAGCTACCAACTTATCGAGGCAAATCAATTTGCAAATATAACAGATTTCGACATAAAGAACACATATGCCTTGTTTGGAACCCAAGATACACTTGTACATGGATATGATGAATATATAGATTATTACAAGAATGCCATGTGGTTTGAAGGAGAACATAGGTTGAACTTTGAAGTTATTAAAAATATTGTTGTACCTTTAGTCCAAATAATATTATGACTGTGAATGGAATACAATCATTATTCGATAAAATATGTTTACTCAGTCAAACATACAAAAGGCTTGAAAATGAAAAAGGAGAAAACTACAACCTGTTCAAGGTAATCGACATGACTTCTAACGAAACGAGTGTACATTCAGCTTTCCTTGCCGATTTATTGAACCCCAAAGGATTGCATCACATGGGAGATACTTTTCTAAAACTTTTCACGGATGAGTTTCTAAATGATATGTCTTTTTCTACCGAAACAGCCATAGTGGAACGGGAAAAATATATCGGACCTGTTACAGTCACTACAGGTGGGCGTCTGGATATTATCGTAACAGATACTGACAAAAAAGCTATTATAATAGAAAATAAAATATATGCTTCCGACCAGGAGAACCAGCTTATCCGTTATCACAACTATGCCGAGAAAAACACATCTGAACATAAACTGTTTTACCTGTCTCTCGATGGAACAGTTCATGATGAGGATAAAACTGCTAAACATGATAATAAAGAATTAATGGAAGAAGAACACTACTTCACCATCTCATACGAAAGCGATATACTGAAATGGTTGGAGCAATGTCGTGAAAAAGTTGTCGACAAGCCTTTGATTAGAGAAGGTATCAGCCATTATATCAACCTTATTAAACATTTAACAAATCAAACTATAAGCAAGGAGATGGAAAAGGACTTAAAAGATCTGATTTTAGAGAATCCGAAATATATTCAGAATTTAGGAATCATCAGAGAAGCAATCAATATTAGTGTGGTTGAGCTGCAGAGAAGATTCTGGGAACTTTTAAAGGAGAAAATGGAAACTGCCGGATGTCCGGTTATTGAAAACGGGGAATATAGATATGCATTGGATGAAAAAGAAGACCGTATCAACAAATATTATAAGGGAAATTTAAACAACAAGAGATATGGTTTTGAATTTCATGTAAATGACTGTGGAAAATACGAAATAAGATATGCTGTCAGGATGGACGAACCAATGGTTTATGGTTTCTTTATCAGAGGAACAGAAGACAATAAAAGAAAAATCTCCAACGACCAGGAATTCGATAATATTATAAATACAATAGGTGAGTCATTACCAATATATAAACCCGATAAGGCTGGATATTATCTGGGAGAAATTGACTGGGATAGTAAACAAACTAAATTTATAAACTTGCAATTCAAGAAGTTAGATTCAGAAACATTGTCCGCTCTTGCCCAAATGGATGAAACCGTATCAAAGATTGCGTATACCATCAAAGAAGACATTGATACTTTAAGGGAAAAGACTAAAGATCTGCATTATTAACGTTTATTATACTTTAAACTGCAATTTTCCTCTGTCCATGAGTATAATTGAGCTAAAATGATTTCAAAAAGATTTAACTGTATATGACAGAGGAAATAAAACTACACACAGAAAGGCTTATTGTCCGTTCGCCTCGGGTGGAAGATGCTCAAGACGTCTTCACTCTGATGAAGGATAAAGACACCGCAATGATAACCGGCTTCACCCCTATGAGCAACATAAGTGAAGCAGAAGGCAAAATACGTCGTGGCATATCCGATGGAAACATGTTTGTTGTAACCACAAAAGAAAAACCGGAACATTCCATCGGAGTATTTGAAGTTACATCCCTAAAAGTGAATAACATTCATGGCGAAAAGCAAGAATATGAGATCTGCTACTTCCTTCACAAGGACTTCAGGGGTAAAGGATATATGACGGAGGTGGTAGAATCAATGAAACACTATCTGTTTATGGAGCGTCAAGCTGATACGCTTATCATCAGTGTGTTTCCTAGAAACGATGCTTCACGGAGGGTAGCTATCAAAAACGGATTTATCTTCAAAAGTCTGGAACGTAAATGCGGAATCACTGGCTGTGGTGAAATAGTAGATATAGAAATTTATATACTTGAAAAAGAGAAGTATCTAAATCCAGGTAAACAGGACGGTGAAGAAACTATCCAATGGATGGAAAAACAGAAATGGATTAATAACAATGGTATACTATATCCCATACCAGGTTACGCCACACTGCTACCAGCTCCAGGTAATGGAGTTTTCAGAATTTATGAGGACATTCCAACCGGACGTCTTGGCCTTGAGAAAATAGACGAGACATTCACCTTCGGTTTCAAGATTTACGACCTCGACTGTGAGCAGATCATGCAACGAATCATCAAGACATGGTCATCTGAACTCTTTATAAATAGCAACAAAAATCTTGGAGTTATATTCAATGGTCTGAAAGGAACAGGAAAGACAATTGCCGCCAAATTGTTAAGCAATCGTATAGGTCTGCCGGTGATTGTCATATCCAAGCCCATAAAAGGAATGCTGGAGTTTATCCAGTCGTTGTGCTTTGAATGTATCATCCTTATTGATGAAGCAGAAAAGACCTTCAAAGAGGAACAGGAGGTTTTACTGAAAATGATTGATGGTGTTTACAACAGCACACGTAAGCTTTATCTTCTAACTACAAACAAACTTACTGTAGATGAAAATCTGTTAGGACGTCCTGGACGAATACGTTATATCAAGGAGTTTGGCAATCTTTCCACAAAAGCAGTAAACGAGGTTATAGACGATAATCTGTCTGATCCAGCTCTTAAGGTAGACATCCTGAAACTGGTGGATACACTTGAAATTTCTACCATTGATATACTTAGGTCCATAATAGATGAATGCAATATCATTGGAGAAGTTCCTTCGGACAAAGAGCTGAACATTCCCAAAGCCAAATTCAAACTGAAAACAATAGCGTTTGACGGACTTGAACAATGCTA
>CALUJF010000108.1 GCA_944320855.1 uncultured Phocaeicola sp. | reverse complement strand
AAAAATACTAAAACAACAAGTGACTACATAGAATGGGATAAAGCAATCAATCTTATCCATAGACTTTATAATGATGGCGAGTATAGGTTAAGTCTATTAATTGGCTGTGGTATTTTCTTTGGCTTGCGAATTTCTGATATTCTCAGTCTTAATTGGGATATGATTCTTAATAGAGATTCATTTGAAATTCAAGAGAAAAAGACCAAAAAACATAGAGAAGTGAGAATAAACAAAGATTTTCAGAAATTTGCCAAACAATGTTATGACGCTTTAGCAATTAAAGATAAGTCTGAAAAATGTTTCATAAGCCGTAAGAATACAGTCTATTCAACTCAGAGAATAAACGTACTACTTAAGGAAATAAAGATTAAATACAGTCTTAAATCCGTTAAGCATATATCAAGTCATTCACTTCGTAAGACATTTGGTAGGCATATCTATGAGAAAGCAGAAGGAAATGGAGAAATGGCATTAGTACGTTTATCAGAGTTATTTAATCATAGTAATATAATGGTTACTAAACGATATTTAGGTTTAAGAAGAGAAGAAATAATGAGCTGTTACGACTTATTGGACTTCTAAGCATCATATAAACATAGAATAATTTTTCATTATTAATAAAATATAGTATTTTTGCAGAAATTCAAAATAACATTGCCTATGTAACATAAGAAATATCAAGACATATAGATAAGAAAGCGTTAGCTTTAATTTTTGCACTCTGAAAATTGGGGAATTGGATGAGAAATGCTGCAAAAAGTAAAAGTTGATGCCTGCGCTAATATAGCGTGGGCTTTTACTCATTTATTGCAGCATTTGGTTATCCCCAATACCACAGAGTGCATAAATGAAGTATTAGTCCACGTTTTTTTATTGTCTTTTTTCAGGAAATTGGACTAAATTCTATGTTTAATCTTATAAATTAATTTCAACATGAAAAAGATAATAATCTACACATTAGCATTTATTTCGTTGACATCTTGTAGTACTGTTAGTTACATGAGTACTAAAGACTTGAGGGAAAACTATGAAAAAAAGATTAACAATACATCTTTTTTAGGAAAGGTTCTTTTTAAAACAGATGTAAAAAAGAAAGACACATACGATAATATAGATGTGTATCTAAATGAGAATGAAGTTAACAAAGAATTTGAAGTGATTGCATACGGTCAATATACACCTCTTGTAATTCCAATATTACGTCCAGAACGTCCACGCCTTGAGAAAAATCTTCTTTGGAAAGCAGCACGCAAATCTCGCAAGCTAAATGCAGATGCAACTATAATTGATGATAAAAATCACTTTAGAGTTATCAAATATAAATAATGTTTTAAATAGAAATATCTTTGTCATGGCTTTAATCAAATGTAATGAATGCGGTCAGATGGTTTCTGACAAGGCAAGCAATTGCCCACAATGTGGTGCTCCAATAAACACGCAAATTGTAAACAATACTGAGGAATTAACTCATACACCTAAACTCAAAATCATTATAGAAAAAGGGTTCATATTAAGAAATACAACATTAGAAATAAAATCAGAAAACAACATAATTGGAGAATATCCATTTAGGTCTGAATTTGAAGTAGAAATACCTGTATATCCCAAGATTGAACTTACATTCTATGGATATAAAATAAAGTTGGCATTAAATACAAACGAGAATTACACTTGCAAAATAAACGCCTCCTTCCTATTGTCCTATGAGTTATCAAATGATGAAGGTAAAATAATCAAAAGTGATAAAACCAATTTCTTTGTGTCTTTAATTTCATTTTTTATTCCTATTATAGGACTTATATATTATTTTGTAAGCAAAGAGAACTCTCCATTAAAAGCCAAAAGTGCATTAAATGCAGCTTTAATAGGATTCATCTTATCATTTATACATATACTCAAAGTGATTTTCACAGAATAAACTTTGGGAACTGAATTTAAACTGTGTTTATTACATTATTACTTCATACTTAATTTTCTCATAAGTATAAGAAATAATCCAATAAGCACAGTTTGATTAAATTTTAAACAATAAATATATGAATCTTATACATTGTAATGAATGCGGACGATTGACAGAAGAATCAAATAGGATTTGTCCATATTGTGGTAATCCTCTACAATTTAGCGAGCATATAAAATACCACCCCAGCAATAAACATAAAATATCACTTGAATATTTAAATTGGTTTATTGTTATAACCGTATTAAATTGTATAATGTCATTTATTGACATATTAATTGAAAACGAAGAATTTACTCTAATTAATTTATTTTCCAATACAGTAAATATCATACAAGTTGTTATGTTTATTGGATTCATGTACAAACAATGTTTATACATAAAAGAAATGAATTTCAAATTTCCTTATAAACATTGGTCTTGGTTATCATGGATTATTCCAATAATACATCTATATAAACCTTATCAAATAATTTGTGCCTTATGGGATGAAACGAGTATTAAGCATCAAAACAAAATCCAGTTGGATAAATCTTTTATTCAGATATGGTGGATATTACAGATTATCACATTAGTAATCATATATTTTATAATTTTCTCCATATTAACAACAGATAACGAGTATTCCTATTCGTTTTTGAACTTAACAAGCACAATCATAAATATCATTGTATATATAATGGATATACATATAATAAAAACATTCTACAATAAAATGAAATAACAAAATTATTATCATTATGGCAAAATATGTAATTAAAGAAGATGACAGCTCAGAAGGTTTAGCAGCTGGAGCAATAATATTAGTTTTCGCATTATTATTTATATTAAGTCCTGGTATAGTAATAACTTCCTTAATCTACTATATCATAGATTCAATGACAATAGGTCAATTATGGGGTACTTCTATAGTTGGTAGCTTAGCTGTTTTAGGTATTATTTGCTGGAAAGGAGGAACAATTAAGAACTATCTTATTTGTTCTGCCATCATTGGTTTCTTAATATTACTAATCACATTATTTTATGGTATTGAAGGTAACATTTTCATTGAAACATTAAAAGATATGATAGGATATTCTTCTGAAAATTCTTATCCTTATTGATACTTAGGAAGCAATAATATATTGTAAAATCATCTTTAATATTTAAATTTATGAGCGATTATGAGTTTCAATATTTTTTTCTTCCAAGACTAATTTTGAACAATGATTGTGTCGGCAAGCTAACTATCTCAAATATCAAAGAGCAATTAGACAACAACAATCAAATTTATGATTGTTCAGATTTAGAGATAAAAAATATAGACAATCCTATTCCATATTCTTTAATATCATTTCATAAATCAATAGATTGCCCATGTGCAAAATACATTGCAATAATAAAAGACAATAATAGGAACACATTAATTTTCACTTTAGAAAAAGGAGATAAAGGTTTCTTCTTCTGTCAATTAAAAAGAGGTTTCCATAACAACATTAGCCATATTAATAAAAAAATTTCAGAAGAAGAGTTTATTAATATTGTCATGCAAAGAAGGAGTATGTCACTCAAATAATTTTAATTCAATTACCCTTTTATAGGGTAATTGAATACTATATTTATTACTTAAGTTCCTTTGGCACTTCAATATCATATCTTTCAAGTTGAGATTTTATATAATCTATATTATCTTGCTTATCTATTAATAAACTGATATTATGTAGGTACTTATATACAGAGCTATTAGCCTTTTTTTTCTTATTATAATCCTTATTAATCACATAGCTAATAACACTAATTAACAAATCTTCATCCAAAACATCTTTGAGCATATAATACAATACCCCAACTCTCTTTTTATCAGTTATACTGATTTTAATCGTATCATCATCTACTATTACCTCTTTAATATTCATAAGGTTTAAGTTCAAAAACTCACCTATAAAATAATCACGATACAAGTTCTGGTCAAGTTTATTGGAATGATTCAAGCTAAGACCTCTACGATACATTTCATCTAAAACAATATACTGAGAATCACAAGTTAAATAATCAAAGTTTCCCTGATTAACACTATCCAATAATTCATCGAAAAGTTCGGATATTGTAGGAATTGGATAAACTTTATTATCTAATTCTAACAACTCTAAGTCTATAAAATCAGAATTATACAATTCTTTTAAAACAGAAAGGGCAAAATCAAACTTTTGGATTGTAAATTCAATAGTCTGCTTATATAATCTAACAAAAGGTATAACAATATAAATATTACCATACTGAAATTTATACTCTTTGAGTTTAGTTATTACATTTGTAATTTCATTTATAAAACGTACGCATCGCAACCTTCTCCAACTCTTTGTCTTTAAATCAATACAAAGAGATACAATTAAATTATATATAGATTCTTCTTCAAAAGGATATTCTTCATCTGAAAGATAGAATATACCATATACAAGATTATATAAATCCTTATAAGAAGGAATATAGTTTTCTATAAAATCAGTGTCTGTAATAGCCTTAACATCTGATTCATTTTCATGTTCTAAGTCTATAGTTTCCATTAAAATCTTTTTTATTGCAAATATAATATTGCATATACATATTTAGCAACTATTGGATTATGTTATTGGATAATGTTTGGATAATCCAAGAATAAAAAAAGGAGTAATAAGTCAAACTTTACTTATACATTTGCAATGTGAAAATCACGCACACTCTTACAAAATGTGCATAACTCTATAATGTACCATAATAAGAGATACTTAATAGGAGTGTTGGAGTAGCTAACCAATATGACTTATATAGAGATTAAGTAACGTGCAAGTATAACAATTAAATAAAAAAGAGAAATATGAATACCATAATAGAGAATATTGAAAATGTAAAGTTTGCATATATTAAGTTAAATAGAAAAGTAGAAAACAACACAGAGCTTTGTAAAAACATAAGAGAAAAAGGAATACTCCAACCTATTACAGTAATTAGAGGTAATGAATTGGAAGATAGCATATATACACATTCCAACGGTAAATGTGAAGAAATTCCAAACGAAGAGAAGAGAGAATATTTTGTAATACTGGACGGACAGCACCGTATTCATTCACTAATGAAAATTTTAAAGGAAGAGAATATAAAAGAAAATATCAAACAGATTCCAATAATTATAAAGACAAAAGAAGAAGTAGGTGATATTAACGATTATATAATAAGCATCAACAGTACCGCTAAAAATTGGAAAAACTCTGATTATATTAAGAATGCCAACATAAGAAAAAATAATGATTCTCTTATCAAGACCATAGGAGTATTTAATGACATGAAGTTCTCAATATCAACGATTAGTAGATATATCTGTATGGGCAGCAAATATATTACAAAAGGAACATTAACAGAGTACCTCAATGGAAAATCTGAAATAAAATATGCTGATTATGAGAGAGCCATAAGATTATACTTATTTCTACGAGGAAAAGGATTCAGCAGCCAATTCCTCAAGAAGAGATACCTAATTGACATTATTATTGAAAGCAAGAAGCAAAATGATACGATAAACAGCATATTAAATAAAATAAACTATCTGAGAAGGATAGAGAATATTAACAACCTAAATCATAATAATATAGAGGATAATATAATTAAAATAATTGATGAAGATTATGATGAAGCGGTTAATAATGCAGAGAACGAAATAGAAAAAGAAGAAATAAAAAAAGGAAAAGATTATTTATCATTTATCTCTTATGAAGAAATAGACAACTTCCTGAATCCCAAGAGAATACAAAAGAAAGAATCTATTTCAGTGAAAAAATTATAATCACAATAATTTAACTATTCCTGTTGATTAAAATTTATCATATTTGCACGATGGAAAAATTAAATATAGAAACAATTCAAGAAAATAGGGATTTCCATAATATAAGTGATAAAGAAGCATTATTAATCATAGATACACTATATGATTATTCCGTATCTTGCTTTGCATCATATAAAAAATACCAATTATTGAGTAATAATTAAATTCTATCTATATGAATGAAATATTAGAATTAAAATCCTTCGCAAAAGGTGAAAAGAAAAAAGAAGAAATAAAAGGTGGAAATGCTATTATTTACACTCGTGTTAGTAGCAGCGAACAAGTTGACGGTCAAAGTCTGGAAGTCCAGCAAGACAAATGTAGGGAATATGCACAATCACATTCATACACTATAATGGCAGAATTTGGTGGAACTTATGAATCTGCAAAGAGCGACAAAGAGAGAAAAGAATTTAACCGTATGTTGGACTTCATTAAAAAATCCAACAAGAAAGGAAGTACACAGAAAGTAGATGTTGTTATCGTATTCAGCACTTCAAGATTCAGCCGTACAGGAAGCACTACAATAATTGAAGAAGTAGAAGCAAGAGGAGCTTATGTAGTATCAGCTACATCAAGTTATGACCCACGCACAGCAGTAGGAAAATACATGCAACTCATGGAACTTGCTAATGCAAGATTTCAAAACGATGAAAAAAGAGCTACAACTATAGAAAATAGTATAAAAGCCCTATTAAAAGGGCGTTGGATAGGCAAAGCCCCAAGAGGATATGACCAAAAGACAACCAAGAAGGAGCAAATAATAACCATTAACGAAGAAGGGAAATTATTGAGAAAGGCTTTTTTATGGAAAGCCAACAACAAATTAAGCAATGAAGAAATAAGAATAAAATTAGCAAAAGAAGGACTTATAATCTGCAAACAAAAATTATCAGAGGTATTCAAGAATCCTTTCTATTGTGGTTTTATGGCTCATAAGTTCTTACAAGGAGAAATAGTACAAGGGAATCATCCCCCTTTGGTATCTAAAGAAATATTCTTGAAGGTTAATAATGAATTATCAAAAAATCATAGTGGATATGAACAAAAGATAGATAAAGAATACGCACCATTAATAGGCAGTATCAAATGCCCTTGCTGCGGAGGTAATTTAGCAGCAAGCATATCAACCAAAATGAGAAAGAAATTCGGTAGAACAGATATAGGATATTATGTCTGTAGCCGTAAGGGATGCAAATACAATAGTTCTACAAAGAAAGTACATGAATCATTTGAAGATGAATTAAATAAATACATTTTATCTGATAAAGTATCAGAGTTGCTTAAACTTCAATTAAAAATGACATTTGATAATATGAATAGAGAAAACAGAGACACCGCTCAATCTATACACGCAAATATTAAAAAGAAAGAAAAAGAGTTAAACCAAGTTGAAACAAACTATACTTTATGTTCAGATACAAAAAGACAAAGCATTTTTGAGAAAGTCATAACAAGATTAGAACAAGAAATTAAGGATTTAAACACTGAATACATGAAATATGATACAGAAATATTGAACCTGGATAAATTCATAGATTATGCCTTTTCCATGAGACGTAACTTGTTCACACTATGGGAATTACAAGGATTAGAGGGAAAAAGGAGACTTCAAAAATTAGTATTCCCGAACGGATTTTACTATGATAAAAATAATGAGCATATTGAACCTGTTAGCATCAATTCTTTCTTTGAGCTAAAGTACTCATATCCAACTATTTGCAATGGCATAAAAAAAGGAACAAACCGCCAAAATAACGATTTGTCCCTTAGAGTACTCGAAGCGGGACTTGAACCCGCACAGCTGCAATAGCCAAGGGATTTTAAGTCCCTCGTGTCTACCGATTCCACCATTCGAGCATCCATTCAAAGAGAAGAGCGGAAAACGAGACTCGAACTCGCGACCCTAACCTTGGCAAGGTTATGCTCTACCAACTGAGCTATTTCCGCGTTTACGGGTGCAAATGTATGGAGTTTTTGTATAACTTCCAAACATTTCACCCGTTTTCTTTTCAAAAAAGTCCGTTTTGATAATCCCAAAGGGCTTTTAGCGTATTTGAAATTCTTTTGCAAAACGTTTTCAATGCTTTTACAAAAGGGTTGAAGTCAACACAAACTGCTTTACTTTATCTTCCCAAAAGGGCTTTTTCTGCATTCTCAACTACGGAGAAGTCAAAACCAGACACTACCTTATCCATCAACTCTGTGATACGGTCGTTACACAGATTGCCGATACTTCCTTCGTGAGTGTGATGTACCTGCTTGTTATGAGTGAACTTGCCGGCTTCAATGTCGAGTCCCACTTTCTTGTAAGCATCGCGGAAAGGCATACCTTCTGTAGCCAGACGGTTTACTTCCTCTACACTGAATATATACAGATACCTGTCGTCATCGAGAATATGTTCGTTCACATAAATCTTGTCCATGATATATGTAGCCATCTGCAGACAGTCCTTCAGTTCGGAGAATGCAGGAATGAACACTTCCTTGATAATCTGAAGGTCGCGGAAATATCCGGAAGGCAGGTTATTCATAATCATCATTATCTGCTGTGGCAATGCCTGTATCTTGTTACATTTAGCACGTGTAAGCTCGAACACATCCGGGTTTTTCTTATGAGGCATGATACTTGAACCGGTAGTACATTCGTCCGGAAGTTTCACGAATCCGAAATTCTGACTGCTGAACATACATGCGTCAAAAGCCAATTTGGATAATGTTCCGGCAATAGAAGCAAGTGCGAAAGCCACATTACGTTCCATCTTTCCTCGTCCCATCTGAGCATACACTACGTTGTAGTTCATCGAGTCGAAGCCCAACAGGCGCGTGGTCATCTCACGGTTCAAAGGGAATGAAGAGCCGTAGCCGGCAGCCGAGCCCAACGGATTGCGGTTGCACATCTTATATGCAGCCTGCAGGAACATCATATCGTCTACAAGGCTTTCGGCATATGCACCGAACCAAAGTCCGAACGACGACGGCATAGCTATCTGCAGATGTGTATATCCCGGCATCAAAACATCCTTATACTTGTTGCTTTGTGCGATAAGAACCTTGAACAAGTCTTCTACAGCCTCAGCTATTTCTTTCAGCTGTGCACGGGTAAAAAGCTTGAGGTCCACCAGCACCTGATCATTTCTTGAACGGCCGCTGTGGATTTTCTTACCCACATCTCCAAGTTTTCTTGTCAGCATAAGTTCCACCTGAGAGTGCACATCCTCAATACCGTCTTCTATCACGAAGTCGCCTTTTTCGGCAGAAGCATAAATATTCTTCAGTTCTTCAAGCAAAACCTTCAATTCATCAGACTTCAGAAGTCCGATACTTTCAAGCATAGTGATATGAGCCATTGACCCCAATACATCATGCTTTGCCAGATAGAGGTCCATCTCGCGGTCACGTCCTACCGTGAAACGGTCGATTTCCTCGTTCACCTGAACATTTTTTTCCCAAAGTTTCTGAGCCATATTCCCGTCAGTTTTTAGTTCTTAAGTATATATATTAATAAGGTATAGCCGAAAGCATTTCAGCCAGTTTCTCCACCCCTTCCTGAAGCGGTTTTGACACCATGGCTTTCATAAACATGTTCACTTCGGCACGTATTGTAACTCTCATTTTTGACTGTTCGTCCGACACCGGAAGCATCTGAATCCACAAGTTCATAGGAACAGGAGATTTGTCGCCTTCGAACTTGACACACTTCATCGGTTCACGTTCAATGATTCTAAGAGTCAGACTGATGCCCTGCACCTTGAGGGTTATAGAATCCTGATCGAATGTCATATCCTCCAGCTTTCCGTCAAGTTTATCTTTTACGGCATCCAAACGCTGACGTACAGACTCAAGATTGTTCAAATCCGACAGTTTGTTATAAACTCGTTCCTGGCTGTAAGGAACATATTTTACAGAACTTTCGTATTGCAATGTTGCCATATCTCTTCAAAAAAATAAAAAAAGAAACACGGATTTCACCGAATGACACGATTCGCAATCAGGAACCGTGAGACCAGCAGAATCCGTGTCTCCAAATAATATGTTAGTATTAATTATTTACCTGTCCAGTGTGCAGGGTCTTCTCTCCAAGCCTGAAGTACAGGGATATCATCTTCGTCGATGTAGTTAGTCTTAAGAGCAGCGTTAAGCACAGCATTGTAGTTTGTCAAAGTAATAAGTTCTACCTTTGCATCGTTAAATGCCTTTGCAGACACATCGAATCCGTAAGTGAATGATGCCACCATACCGATAACTTCACAACCGTCGCGACGGATAGCCTCAACAGCCTTCAAGCTGCTACCACCTGTAGAAATCAAGTCTTCTACAACTACTACTTTCATACCAGGACGCAATTCACCTTCGATAAGGTTTTCCAATCCGTGATCTTTGGGGCTTGAGCGAACATATACGAATGGCAAGTTAAGCTCTTCAGCTACCAACGCACCCTGAGCGATAGCTCCTGTAGCGACACCGGCAATAGCATCAACCTGACCGAATTTTTCAAGAATAACGCGACATAGTTCCAACTTCACGAAGTTACGAAGTGCAGGATAAGACAAAGTCTTGCGGTTGTCGCAATAAATAGGAGATTTCCAACCTGAAGCCCAAGTGAATGGGTTAGCCGGCTGAATTTTAACAGCTTTAACTTTCAGCAATTTTTCTGCGAATAATCTTTCCAAAGCTTTCATAATTTTACTAATATCTGATAAACATTTGTGCAAAAGTA
>CALUJF010000107.1 GCA_944320855.1 uncultured Phocaeicola sp. | reverse complement strand
ATCGCCATAGGTAAGAGTATGAAAAGTGAACGGATATCACCGTTTTGGGTGAACGGATATCAACCGTTTTCAGCACCAATTTTGAATTATCTTCGCTTACAATTGCCCTCCTAATTATTAACTCTTAATTGCCTTCATCAACCAACTACTAAGAACTAACAACCAAGCTCTTGATTTTTAATTATACAACATTTCAACATCATTTCTGATACGTTGGTAATAGCAAGAATACTTTTTATAATCATAATTAATTTCCAGAAGTTTTCCGATATCAACCAGATTGTTATTATAATGAGAAATTGCATCCCCTTTCTCTTTTCCGGAAGCATACAAACTATTTTTTATATCATTGATATGTTCTCTTCTGGCTTTATAAAAAACAGGCTTTATTGTTGTATTAAGCATAAAGTCATAAATATCATGTCCCCTTACAAAAAGATAACAATTTTCATCATCCATGTCAGGACAAACACGAACTATATATTCTTTAAATTCGTTATGGTTAAAATAAGGATATAAGCCCTCCAGTTCTGCTATTTTTCTTCTTACATTACATTCCAGACTCGTTAAAATATCTATATCAGAGATACCATCCTTAAAAATACAGATATCATTAGGAAAAATATCTCCCCATTGCTTAGCAGTAAAGTCAGTTTTATCCTCTTTATGAAGATACAGTCCCCATATCAAAAGTGGATACAAAATTTTAGACACCTCGGTTACAAAGCTTTTAAAATCAAAATCTACATCCACTTTACATGCTTTACTGCATAAAAAAGACAAAGTTTCTGCCTGACACATATAGTTCTCTATCGAATAGACATATGTTTGAAGTAAATACGGGCATTCAGCAATAATCTTGCCATCTTCTGAGTATTCCTTAAGCAAATAATCATAATCGCTATCAACACATCCAATATAGCAAGTGCTAAAATCTCCATTGCCGGCCTTCTTTATAATCTCAGCCTTTCCTTTTGTAAGGTTTTCCACATTGCCATCTACATTGTATGTATATGGCGAAATACTGAACCTTTTATTTGGAACAAGATTACCAAGTATGTCCTTCCAGAAAGGCACGTCAAGTTCATCCTCCACCAGAACCTTTACCGTATTATCTTCTCCCGTAAGAACATTCCTGCTCCTATAATAATTACTATTGATATTTCCCAACAATGTATCTGCCATTATTTCAGTCGTTATAACATATTTGTTTTACTTCCTTCACATTGTCATACCATCCCTCCACCATACTTGGAGCATGAGTGGATACAATCATCTGCATATTGGGATTCAGTTTGTTCAGTTCCCTTATAAGAATTTCTTTCCACTCCACATGCATTCCCAAATCCGGTTCATCCATAAAGAATATACATGTATCATTTGCAGTATTACATACCATTAGCAGAATAAGAATCAGTTGCTTCTCTCCCATTGAGAGATCAACATAAGACAAGACTTTCTCATTCCCATTTCTTTTGAGCTGGATACTATTATTTATAAAGACCGAATAATTTTTCAGAAACTTTTGTGCAGTCGCATAAAATTGCATGAATGTTTTTATTTCCGTATCATTAAGAATAGACTGCAATTCTTCAGGAGTTCTCGAAGCAGTTATAATTCTCTCAAAGACACTGGCAAATCTGGAATTTCTTATGAACAACTGATCATAAATCAATCTGTCAAGATATGTTTTGATGCGTGTTTTACCCTCCTTGTCAGAGTCATTGGCAATCATTCTTTGCTCAAATGAGTTAATCAGATAAGTATTAATGTTTTCATATACAAGTTCAATATTCCCTATCTTTCCTTCACTGTCAGTCAAAGCACATCTTTGCAGCATCAGCCTGCCATCACTATCCATTTCATTTGTATTCATGTAATAAAAATAACCGTCTTCGCGCAAATAGTCAGTACTGTCATACGCCAGTCTGTTCCAGTTAAGTTTATAGCCATTTACAAATTCTATAGAGATTTCTTCAGACAACTTTGCCAAATCTGCTTCTTTGATACATTTATCCTTAAGAATAAAATAACAGCTTTTAAGAATAGTAGATTTACCGCTACCATTCTCGCCACCTAAAATATTAACTTTGGAAGATAAGTCCCAAGAGACATTCTTAGTTCCAAATAAACCTTTAATTACTATTTTTTTTATATAAAATGCATCCATAAGACATTTTTTGCTTCACAAAAATATAATAATATTTTGATAACCAAAAAGTCTGTATATAAAAACTTAAAAAAAATCCCCCCATGCCCGGCACTTTACGCCGCTACATGGAGGAATTATGTTTGTATTAAATAATTTCATCATTATTTTCTACAAATAAAATAATTTCTTTTACCGTAACAGATGCAAGACATGTTCTTTCTTATACATAAATCCCCTCCTCAATGATATCTTTTTTTAATAATGCATCCATATTCTGACGTATGCGTACTACATCCACTTCACAGCCAAAAAGTTGTTTTAATTCTTCCTTTATATGAACAAGGCTGAATATACTTGGAACCTCCAAATCTACGCACACATCCACATCACTGCCTTCAGTCTGCTCACCTCTGGCTACAGAACCGAAAATACCAATTCTGGATATACCATACAGTATTCCTCTATTCTGCTTATATTCCTTTAATAACTGAATATACTCCTGCGTTGTCTTCATACTTGTATCATTTTTCTTCCGATACTACAAAAGAACCCAAATTCTTTATAAAAACCAAATTTACACTATAAAAAGAACAGAGAGTCTATCGCATAGCGCTTATAAATTCATTGTCAATTTCAAAAGCCTTGCCATGCAGATTTGTTTTCCATGTACATTTTTCAATATCCAGATCAATATAATTTTCAATAATACCTTTTCTGAAAGGAATTTCCTTTAATGTTGGATTAAATGCGCGTATGGCTTTCTGTAAAGAATTATCTCTTTTTTTAGGTTTATTAAGTATATCAAAAGAAGTGATATACAAGTGATTCACATTTTTAATGAATATATCAAGCATATCTTTGGTTGGCAGGCATACTTTTCCGTTAATGAAAGGAGATAATTGTCCTACCAGTAAATCATGATCAAACATTTCATCCCATACTCTTTTCTCGTATGCATTTTCAGATCCATGATGTGGTATCTTATAAAGTGATGCCTTATTTTTTGAGATACAGTTGCAATTGTCGAGGATACATAGCCATCCACGTTTATTGTCTGTTGATGTTTCCAAATCCCCTCCTAAGATAGCTGTATATTCGTTGACACTTACCTGAAGAACAACGCACTTTTCATTGGGGCTGCGAACTATAATCTTTCTGTTTGAACATGGAACATAGCTTCTCATTAATTCCGATATTTCTGTTCCGAAGTCGGATATCACAGCGTCTGAAGGAGAAAGCGCTGTCACTCTTATGTCAACTCCTTCATCACTCCTGCTATATAACACACGATCCTGTAATATTGTTTTCACAGGTATTTTTCTCTGATTTACAATACTCAGACATTTAGACATGATATCTGTTGAAGATGTATGAGACAGTAATTTATCATTTCTGCTGTCAAGTCCGATAAACTCAAGAAACTTGTTTTTGTCCGAAGCAACAGCAAATGCAAATGTTGCGGACTTACATTCTTCAAGTAGTTTGTCTATCCCAAGGATATGGTCGTTATGCCAGTGTGAGCAAACTATTAATTTCACATCCGTTTCAATTTGAACACCAAGTGATTTCAAATACTCAAGAGGCAAAGATTCTTTTGTTACAGGGTCTATGCATGAATCTACCACTATCCAGTTATTCAGACCTAATTGAACTACAACAGATTCTCCATATCCTCCACCGGTTCCAATCAAAGAGACTCTGAATAGATTCATTCCCACATGATACCCTCCTTCAACTTATCAACCTCATCCATTATAGACTCAAATTCATTATTACTCAAGTTTATACTTCTTTTAAAACGGATAAAAGATTGTTTCATTATTTGTCCATAGTAGTTAGCGTATCCTATACTCCAATAAAAAACAGCTCCCACCTTCAGTAAATGTAAATCACAATTTGAAATCTCTTTTTTTTCAAATTCAGCAATCTCGTGTGTAGTGTTTTCATCTGTATTAATTAAGACAGCCGTAAAAGTTTCATCTTTTATTTCGGCTACAGTACCTATCCAGTTGAGCGAGTTACAAATATAATTCAAATTGCTTTTGGAACTTTTGATAAGCGGTAACTCTATCTTTTCCGACCTGTCACAGTCCCTCGTCTCAAATGTTGAGAGTAAAGATACCCTTTCCTTAATCGGCTGTTGAAGTTCCTCTAAAACCAAGTCTTCATACAATGTAGGCAAAATATCATTTGTATATTTGTCAAAGAAAGAGTATTTGTTGTTCTGTAATGTTGAATCTCCCATTATCCGAAAATTTTAGAAAGTATATTTGAAACTATTTCTTTTGAATTTGCGGCACAATAATCAAATTTATCTTCTACGAGTTTCGATGCCTTGTAACCGTTGCTGTTTGGTTGCAGATTAAAATGATTGTTTATATTAAAATTTATGCCGAAATTCACCTTCAGCTCAGGTTCAGAAGGTGATATGCTTACACGTTTGAAAGGTGTGTTTTCAGCCTCTGTAGATTCAATTATTTCGATGTTTAACAATCTTGGTGATGTAAGAATATCATTCCAGTTATTCAATGGTGCCATCCTATCTCCAAAGTTATAATAATTTTCGGCATTTTTTAATGATAAATCATATACATTATTAATACCAACAGCTCTTATAGGAGTCTCATTCAATACCTTGAAGATATTTATAGCTAAATCACGCATAGGATAGAAATATGGCTTTTTCATAGTTTTGAAGTCACATCTGTTTCTTGAGACTTCAACACTCAACCATTCTCCCAGTTGAAATCTGGATAGCTCATTCATTACTATCTCTATTTTCGCATTTTTAGCCTCTTCCTCCTGTATGAGGTCTTTTGAAGCCAACCAATAAGGATGAAAAATAGAAGGATTGAAATCTCCTAAAAACACCAATCCTCTTGTTTCAATCTCTAAATATTTGTCTATCATAAATAAAATACTTTTTGTCGGCGAATATCAAATATCCACAAAAGTAATTTTTAATTCCGAAATAGCAAATAAAAATATTCTTTTTCTTTGCTTATACTAAACAGAAATTCCCCCCCCCCATGCCCGGCACTTTATGCCGCCACATGGAGAAATTATGTTTGTATTAAATAATTTCATCATTATTTTCTACAAATAAAATCATTTCTTTTACCGTAACAGATGCAAAACATGTTCTTTCTTATACATAAATCCCCTCCTCAATGATATCTTTTTTAAATAATGCATCCATATTCTGACGTATGCGTACTACATCCACTTCACACCCAAAAAGTTGTTTTAATTCTTCCTTTATATGAACAAGGCTGAATATATTTGGAACCTCCAAATCTACGCACACATCCACATCACTGCCTTCAGTCTGCTCCCCTCTGGCTACAGAACCGAAAATACCAATTCTGGATATACCATACAGTATTCCTCTATTCTGCTTATATTCCTTTAATAACTGAACATATTCCTGCGTTGTCTTCATACTTGCATCATTTTTCTTCCGATATTACAAAAGAAACCAAATTCTTTATAAAAAACAAATTTTTTGGACGCTTATCCTTAATTGATATCTTTCCATAAAACAATACCTTTTTGTGATATATACGAGTTGATGTCAGTATATAACTGTGTTTTCATAAACGCATCTTGTCTTAAATGAAATCTGAATGCTAAACACAAATCTTTATAACCCATCTTATCACGTCCGGTGAGGGCTTTGATTTTTACTAACAGACCATACATTAAATCATGACCTCTGGTCAATTGTTTAAGGTTTATACCAGTACATGATCTTATCATATTCGTAATATCAGTTTCTTCTGGAAACCATGACTTGTCCTGATTCCCTTTAGCTTTTATGTGATTCAGACACAGCCCCAAGTCCACAGGATTGATTCCGTCATAGATACTGTTCATAACCAAGCCATCGAAATTAATACCATCGAGTTCCTCATCCTCATCTACCTTTATTTGATTGTACAGACGTATAAAAGAAACAGTTTTTATTTCCTCTGCCACTTTTATAAGTATATTGCTGTAATTATGAATTCCACATTCAGCATATATACCGTTTTCAAAATCATTTGAAATCAGAGTCATTTCAATATCATGAGAATCAGTAACAAATAAATTTGGAATTCTATGGTCTTTGCGTAGAATATGATCAAAATCAGCATCTTTTATACCTATGACCCTATCATTGAACTCTGTCCTTTCGTTAAGCCTTTCTACAACTTTTGCTACCCATATACAGCTTTTTGCGGCATATAGAACTGCTTTTTCCGTGTCAATGAATTTTTCAAATATCTTTTTGTCATCATCTCCTTCAACAATCACTATCACCTTGTTCTTATACATCTCATGCCTGCACATACTTTTGATTTCCTGTATTTTGGTCACCAATGTGGCACGTTCTGTTACAGTATTTCTCATACTCAGTTATTAAGTAGATAAAACAAGTCTATAGTGTTCTCCTCACCGTTAGAAACGATAGTTATAGAATGAGTGGAAACGATTACTTGAAGTTTCTTTATTCTTGCTATTTCTTTGACATCATCCAGAAAAACAGACTGCCATGCAACGTGCAGGGAATTTTCAGGCTCGTCAATTAACAAAGTTGAATTGTCCGAGATTTCAAAAATCAGTTTGTATAATAGAACTATTTCGTTTTGTTCTCCACTCGAAAGCAAGCTCTCATCCAGGAATTCCCCTGTATCAGAAACTATCCTAAAGCCATGCTGTGGTGAGAATGATATTCTCTTGTTTGCAAACTTCTTTGAATTGATTAGTTTCTCAAACAGATTGAGTTTGTCCGGCAAGTTTCCGAATTTATCAAACTTCTCATTAAGGCTTCTGATATAAGCATAAAGGAGATAGCTTTTACTTTCCACATACGATGGAATTTCTATTTTATCCGTCAGTCTGAATTTTATAAGGTCATTACACTTGTCTGTGACAACCTTTGCCATCTCATTATATTGGTTTTCCTCAATAATTGAGTTGTCACATGAGAGGATATCGTTTATGAATTTCTTTTCTATTCTTTGTGATTGTTCCAGAAACTCTTTGTTCGCAGATGTCAGTATATTCTGGAGACTTTTCTTTATTCTTTGAATAGGCAGGTCCTTGTCTTTTTCATTTATTTCGTTATAAATACGGTTTGCCTTGATGAAGTCTGATTTTATACCTTCTAACTGCATAAGAAAAATATCCTGTTTTAAGGAATTGGCTATAATCTCATTGAAACGCCTGTTGTTTATAAGTTCTTTTTCATTGTAGTCATTGTCAGAACTGTCAAACAAATATAGCTGATAGAGGGATTTTCCTTGAGCTTTATTGATATTTTGCGTGTTATATACAAAGAAAGAAACTATATTTTTTTCAGAGTCCATCCATTCAAATCGCACTTCCTTTTCTGAGTCCAATTTAATGTCACTTCCGTTTTCTGTGTTCTTCTGCTCTTTTTCTTTCTCGATATATTTCTGATAGATATTTATGCAGCTACCATCCGTCATACCCACTTCAATGTACTCAAATTTCAACAAATAGAAATAGAATAGTTCTCTGGGATTAAGTTTGTTTATTATTGTAAGTATAGTAGTCTTCCCATATCCGTTCGGTCCGGTCAATATTGTAATTTTGTCTTCACTATCATAAAACAAATTAATTTTATAGTCATAAAGACCAAACAGTTTCTTTATGTAAATATGGGAGAATTGCATAATTAAGACTTTTTTTGTTAAATATCGTACAATGCTTCAAGTTTCATTCTCAGGTCATCATTTATTGTATATTGTTTCTCTTTATATACATTATTACTTCCTTCTGCTTGAACTCTTGATTTGTAGGATGGAAAGTCATCGCCTTTGGAAACATTATTTTCCCATTGCATAGCCCTGAGATTATCCATATCATCGTCCCCTCCCAAAGATTCAGGATATACATGGTCTATTTCCCATCCGAATATAGAATCTCTTATGCCATACTGGTTTCTTACAATCCAAGCTCCACATGCATCTTTACGGATTATATCAGCATTATAACCTTCCACAATACGAGCTTTGTTCCAAACCCTGTCTATGATTATTTTGTCAAACATTATATTGTAGTAATACGTTTTATTCCATTGTTTATACAAAAGTAAAATATATCATTGATTTCTGCAAGCTTTTTACTCAAACTTTATCCCACAGTTATTAATTACCTTCGTCAACCAACAACTAAGCTCTTAATTTTTAATTATTATACATTTCCTCATAATATCTCAGATAATCCCCGCTCGTCACATTATCCATCCACTCCTGATTATCCAGATACCACTGTACAGTCTTCTCTATCCCTTCCTCAAACTGCAGGCTCGGTTCCCATCCCAGTTCACGCTGCAGCTTCGTAGAGTCTATCGCATATCGCATATCGTGTCCCAATCGGTCAGTCACATAAGTGATAAGCTCCAGCGAATACCCTTCCGGATTACCAAGCAGCCTGTCCACAGTCTTTATCAGCACCTTTATTATGTCAATGTTCTTCCACTCGTTGAACCCACCAATGTTATAAGTCTCCGCAATCTTACCGTTATGGAAAATCACATCTATCGCCCTCGCATGGTCCACCACATACAGCCAGTCCCTTACGTTCTCACCCTTGCCATATACAGGCAGCGGCTTGCGATGACGGATATTGTTTATAAACAGCGGAATCAGCTTCTCCGGGAACTGGTACGGACCATAGTTGTTCGAACAGTTCGTTACGATAGTCGGCATCCCGTAAGTATCATGATACGCACGTACGAAATGGTCACTGCTCGCCTTAGAAGCCGAGTACGGACTATGCGGATTATATTTCGTATCCTCGTAGAAGAAATCCTTTCCGTATGCCAGGTGATGTTCCGACGAAGACGCTGTTGTGCTGAACGGCGGCTCTATACCCTCAGGATTCGTCATTTCCAATGCCCCATACACCTCATCAGTAGATATATGATAAAAACGCTTGCCCTCATACCTCTCAGGCAACGACTCCCAGTAAATCTTTGCAGCCTGCAGTAACGAGAGCGTACCCATCACGTTAGTACGAGCAAAAGTGAACGGGTCCTTTATCGAGCGGTCCACATGGCTCTCCGCAGCAAGATGAATAATACCGTCTATCCCGTATTCCTTCATAATCTCCTGCATACGCTCATAGTCGCAGATGTCAGCCTTCACGAACACATAGTTAGGCCTGTCCTCTATGTCCTTCAGGTTCGCCAGGTTACCTGCATACGTCAGCTTGTCAAGATTTATTATTCTGTACTCAGGATATTTGTTCACGAACAGGCGCACTACATGGCTGCCTATGAAACCGGCACCACCGGTAATCAGGATGTTACGTTTAAAATTCATAATTAAATGTTTTTTAGATTGTTTATACAGGTTTTCAAGGATTCTGTCCAATAAGGAATTTTTATTCCGAATGTTTCCTTTATCTTGGTTTTATCCAATACTGAATAGGCCGGACGCTTTACAGGACTTGGAAATTCATTGCTATGGCATGGCTGAATATCACAATCTGTATTTCCGGCCATTTCAGCTATGACTTTAGTGAAATCAAACCATGAACATACTCCTTCATTGCTGAAATGATATATTCCTGTCTTTGAATAACTGTCATTATATCCTTCTTTCACATAATCATCAATCATAGTTCTAATAACAACAGCCAGATCATAAGCATAGGTAGGTGTACCTGCTTGGTCAAAGACAACTTTCAGTTCAGGTTTTGTGGAAGTCAGATTAAGCATAGTTTTCACAAAATTCTTTCCGTATTCAGAATAAAGCCATGCAGTTCGTATAATCAGATGCTTGCATCCTGTAGCGATTATATTCTTTTCCCCTTCCAGTTTGGTATGTCCATATACTCCTGTAGGAGTGCCTTTTTGCTCCTCCTTACAAGGCACATTATACGGATCGCCGCCAAATACATAGTCCGTTGACACATGTACCAGCAGACCGTTAACCTCTTTCATTACAGTTGCCAGGTTTTTAGGAGCCACTGCATTAAGTATTCTGCAGAAATCCACATCCGATTCTGCTTTATCTACATTAGTATAAGCGGCACAGTTTATAATGCAGTCGATACCTTTTTCTTTTACAATACTTCTTACCGCTTCAATATCCGTTATATCCAAAATAGTGGTTTCTACACCATCCACAATAGTAACGTCTGTAAAGACAAAGTTATATTCAGTATTTTTGCTTATGATGCGCATTTCGTTACCTAATTGTCCGTTTGCGCCTGTAACCAAAATATTCATGTTCATAATTTTAGTATAAAGGCACATTTATATCAAACGGAGAATCGAAATCCTTCAGAAGAGAGTGCTTTGTATCCTTCTCACTAAGAATAGCCTTATCCATCGGAATATGCCAGTCAATGCCAAGACTTTCATCCAGAATACTTATGCCACCGTCCGCTTCAGGAGCATAGAAATTGTCGCACTTATACTGGAATATCGCTTCATCACTTAGTACAGCGAAACCATGGGCAAATCCCCTTGGAACAAAGAACTGTCTGTGATTATCCTCTGTCAGTTCCACAGCCACATGTTTCCCATAAGTAGGCGAACCCTTTCTTATGTCAACCGCCACATCAAGTACGGCCCCCTTAATAACCCTTACAAGCTTGCTCTGTGTAAATGGCGGACGCTGGAAGTGCAGTCCCCTCATCACACCGTAGCTTGACTTGCTCTCATTGTCCTGTACAAATTTTATTTCCCTTACCTCTTTGCAGAAGTCCCTTTCCGAAAATGATTCAAAAAAATAACCTCTTGCATCAGTAAAGATGCGTGGCTCAATTATCACTACGCCCTCTATATCAGTCTTTATAACATTCATTTTTCAATTATTTATCCTTGTCTAACAACTAAGAACTAACAACTAATCCAAATTAGCTTTTCCTGTTTCCTTTATTTCTTCGATAACCTTCAGCAGATACTGTCCGTACTGATTTTTCAGCATCGGCTCCGCATTCTTTCTCATCTGCTCCTCGCTTATCCATCCCTTGCGGTAAGCTATACCCTCAAGACAGGCAATTTTCAGCCCCGTACGTTTCTCCAGCACCTCTATGTAAGTAGAAGCCTCACTCAGTGAGTCATGTGTACCAGTGTCCAGCCATGCGAAACCACGTCCAAGAGTCTGCACCTTCAGTTCGCCGTCCTCCAGGAAACGCTGGTTCACGGTAGTAATCTCCAGTTCGCCACGTGCCGACGGCTTGATGTTCTTCGCCACGTCCACCACCTTGTTAGGATAGAAGTACAGTCCTACCACAGCATAGTTCGATTTCGGCTTTGCCGGTTTCTCTTCTATGCTCAGGCAGTTACCGTTCTTGTCAAATTCAGCCACTCCATATCGTTCAGGGTCGTTCACCCAGTATCCGAACACTGTAGCCTTCTTCTCTTCCTCCGCAGTACGTACAGCCTCCTTAAGCATTGCGCTGAAGCCCGCTCCGTGGAAAATATTGTCACCAAGTACCAGACATGCGGAATCGTTGCCTATAAATTTCTCGCCAATGATGAAAGCCTGTGCCAGTCCGTCAGGTGAAGGCTGTTCGGCATATTCAAATTTCACTCCGAACCCAGTACCGTCGCCAAGAAGTCTCTTGAAGCCGGGCAAGTCATATGGAGTGGAGATTATTAGTATTTCCCTTATCCCGGCCAGCATAAGCACTGATATAGGATAATATATCATCGGTTTGTCGAACACAGGGAGCATTTGTTTGCTCACTCCTTTAGTGATGGGATACAACCTTGTTCCGCTACCACCTGCAAGTACGATTCCTTTCATAGTTAATTTTAATTAATATAATTCTTCATATTGTTTGGCTATAATATCCCATTTATATCTTCTGTTTGCAATCTCATGCATATTTTCAGCGCATTGCTTCAAAAGTGAATCATTTTGTTTCAATGAATACACTAATGAATCTGAATCAGAAAAATATAAAGCTTTATTTTCTGTAGTCTCTCTATTATACACCACATCATATGCAATAATAGGAATATTAAAAAACATAGCTTCGACAAGTGACGGATTAGTTCCTCCTGCACTGTGCCCATGTATATATGCTTTACAATTCTTTCTTAGTGCATATAATGTTTTTAAATCATAAATAGGGTTCAATAAAGCGATATTCTTACTGTCTTTGTATTTATTGTACAGTTCCTGACCATAAATACTTCTATTCCAATTACCGACAAAAATAATCTTATCTTTTGATTTATCAAAAGCTTCCAATGTTATATGTACATTATTTTCAGGCTCAATTCTACAGACAGAAAAATAATAATTGTTCTTTTCAATGTTATATTTACCTAAAATCGAAAGACATTCATTGTCTGATAAATTCTGTAAAACGTGATCTCCACCATATGCTATTAAAGCTGAATCTTTGGAATACTCTTCCTTTACATAATCTTGGATACCTTTATTATCAGTAATTATAACATCAGCATATTTTACAGCCATCTTTTCAGAGTATTTTAGGAAATGCTTAGCCCATTTGCCCCATTTTTCTCTTTTATGTTCCAGACCATCAATATTGATAACCAGTCTTTTCTTTGAGAAAAGTCTGTATATTGGCAGGAATATACATCCTGATACTCCAAGAATAACTATAGTATCACTCTTTCTTGTAGCTTTGATTAATGAAATAATATCATATACAATACTTTGTACACCATTTGCGTCAAGTGAAATATACTTTAATGTCGCACCTTTATAAGTGTCTAATTTATTAGGATAATTTTTACTGCTACAATATATTGTATATGATATATCAGAAGAAGCATTTTCTCCTATAATATTTTCTACTAATGATTCGAAACCTCCGTAATTTGCAGGAACTCCTACGGTTCCGATTATAGATATTTTTTTCATAATCGTTTGATTATATAATATATTTTCCAGAAAATAAATTTTGTTATACTTACTTTAAAAGGAAGAATTTTAAACAGTTTATAATATGCAGATATCCATTCATTTAACTTTTTGATTTTATATAACATATATTTATAGCCTGACAAATTGGCTCCAATAACATTGTTACCATGCTGGCGATACATGATTGTAGGTTTGTCTAAGTATTCTACAATACCATATTTTACAATCATTATAATTGCCCAAAAATCATGAGTAACAAAATTAGGTATATTTTTTATATATTTCAAACAAGCTTTATTCATTATCATAGTGCATCCAGGGGCCACACTTAGAGACAATGATTTGGAAATATCCTTTATTACTTTAGTATCTAACTTATTATGTCTAATAAATGAATTCGATATTATATTTAAATTAGAGTCGGTAACATATAGGTCAGTAAAGATTAAACAGGGTTTTTGTGGTGTATTTTTATTTTCAAGTTCTTTTATTGCATTAATACTTTGTGATATTTTATTTTTACACCATATGTCATCTTGATCGCAAAACATGAAATAATCAGCAGTAACGTATTTCAAAAGTTCATTAAATGAAGCGGTTGATCCTAAATTACCTTTGTTGTCTTTTATTATTGTAATTTTATTATTGAATTTAGTTTTATACTTATCTAAAATGTTTAAAGTATTATCTTTTGAACCGTCATCTCTAATAATTATATTTATTAAGCTATAATCATTTTCAAGTATTGAATCTAACTGTTCCTGTATGTAATGTTCACCATTATATGTTGAAAGTAAAATTTCGACCATGATATATTTTATTAATTAAGATTTTTATAAATGACCATTAACTCCATCTTTTATACCCATAAAAATTCTTGATATCTTTTTATTTTTATCATCATCTATCAATATTGTTTTAATAAGTCTTATAATTAGATGGTATAGTTTATTTATTATATATATAGGATAGTCTTTAAAATATTCCTTGGTTAACCATATATGATTCCTTACAATATAATATTGTCTAAAAGAATTATGATTCATGGAAGAAACATTAAGACCTAAAAATTTTATTGTTTTTAAGTTACCCAATTTGTGGTTTAATACCTCATTTTCTATAGTAATTGTATTATAACCAGCTTTATTAACTCTTAATGTATATTCAAAATCCACACAATCAATAAACATTTTTTCGTTGTATAATCCTACATTTTTAAAAATTTCAGTATTATGCATAAGACCGGATGTTATTTGGTCAAGTGATTTTTTATAAATAATTTTTTTATTTGAAGATTCAATATTTGCATAATATGAATAGTTTAATCCTATTAAACCTATATTATTTTCATTAGTTACAACATAGTCATAATATCTTAAAAGATCATGAGGAGGTAAAGAATCTTGATCAAAAGTAATTACCCATTTTTTCGAACTGAAATCTATTTCTCTGATACCCCTATTAATGGCATATCCTATACCATAATTCTTTTCTAGTGGAATAAATTGTATATTGCCAGATGCTTGATTTATTTCCTTTTTTATAAAACCAATATTTTTACTTCCATTATCTACAACAATTACCTGTGATGATAATAATAAACAGGAGTTTAATAATTTTAATATTGAATTATCAGGATTGAATGTAACAATAATAATACTTATAAGTGTTGGCTCTAACATGGCTAGGCAATGAATTCTTTTATAAAAACAAAATATGTAAGAAGTGATATTGAGATTAACGATAAAGCTAATTTACCAACAAACCTATTGTTTTGTTGGGGTAATACATATAATAATAAAGGAAATGCATAAATATATACAGTTGATAATAATTCAGCAATTCTTAATGATACTACGCCCAATGGTAATGAATATATTATAACGCTTAAAAATCCAATTTTTATACATAATATTGCTTGTGGATAGTGAGGAAGAATTTTGTCGATTTTTATTAGGCAAAATATATAAGTAATACTTTGTAATAATATATATGGTCCAAACATGCTAAGAGTTTCAGATGTCTTGCCTAAGTCATATCCATCGTTTTCAATAAGTTTTATCATGGATAAAACCTCATTGATTCCCAATGATGAAATTATGTCGCTAAAAGTAATATTTATTACTATTGCGATTAAATAAAAAGAAATCCACATTTTTTTATTTATTCTGTCTGGCTTTAAAAAGAAAATTGCAAATAGACAAAGCGCAGACCTATGAAAAAAAAATGCCAATATTATTAGTATAAAACTTTTTATATATTTTTTTTTATATAATAGTGGAATTATAATTAACATCAATGCACTAGACACGGCCCCTCTTATTTGTATCATGTCGTGAAGTATCAGAAAAGATGATATCCAAATACAAAGTGAAAATAAAAAGAAAGGTGAGTATTTATAAATAGCATAATATCTAATGCTTATACTTATAAAAGCATAAATGAAAAACATTCCAAATAAACCTAGGGAAAAAGCCTTGGATAAATCTGATATAATAATAAAACTTTGCTCTACAGATCTAACTTCAGGATTGTAAAACATTTCTATATATCCAGAATAATCTGGCAATAGATTTCCATCTCTAAAAGTTACGAATAATATAAAATATAATAATAAGAAAAAATTAAATATATGTACATTATATCCATAATCCTTTATTCCCTTATATTTCCATGCAAAACATAATAAAATAATTAATGTGAAATATATAAAGATGGTCATATAATTATTAAATTATTTCAGAATGGTTTCTTTAAATAAATTATAGGAGTTGTCCCATTTAAATTTTTGGATAGATTTGTTGGCTTCTTCGGCTAAAGTATAACGTTGTTGATCATTGTCTATTAAATATTTTACTTTGGATACTATAGCTTCATCATCTTTTATTGGCACCATTAAACCATTTACATTATTTACAATCATTTCTTTAAAGCCATCTATTTCAGTACAAACAATAGCAGCACCACATATCATTGCTTCTCCAACAGTAAGCCCCCAACCTTCAACTATGCTAGGAGCTATATATACGGCTGCAGAATTATATATTTTATTGTGTGTTATATTGTCTGGCGTTTGGTAATATTCTATCCATGATGGTAAATTTTGAGGTCGTTTGGGGACTCCAAATAGTTTAGCATTTAGATTTGGATATATTTCTTTTAATTTTATAATTGCTTTTAAGCCATATTTACACCCTTTGCTTTCATGAGAATGATATAACATTGCAATACAAAATTTATTACGAGTTTTTATTGGATTAATCAAAGAAAATTTATTAAAGTCAAATCCATTTGGAATTAAAACACATTTATTGTCATATCTTGATACAATTTTTAATAGCCAATTAGATATTACAATTTTTTTCATTAAAAATGAATAACTCTTTAAAACTTCAGCATCAGATTGGAACCAATTTTCATAACCTTGAATGAAGTAAATTTTATTTCTTTCAGAGATATCAAATTCATTCAAATATTTAGAAGTTTCTATAGCTGTGGCAATATAATAATCACTTTCTTTGAGATGTCTTTTGTTAAGGGATAATGCAAGATATTCTTCTATATTATCCTCTAGTGTCATCCAATTATTATAAATACTTTTTCCTTTTATTTTATAATAGAGTAATTTTATTAATGATTTACATTTACCAATAAAATTTCGTTCATTAAATAATATAGTTCCTGCATATGCAATTTTTACATTAAATCCATCTTTAGATAGACGATTAGCATATTCATATACAACTTTATACCCTCCAGAAGGATGAATAGGAGGTGTAGGCAGCAAAAATGTTATTGATATCATAATTAAAAGCTAACTTACAATAAATATATTAAAAAATCTTATAAAAGACCATAAAATATAAATCATTCTATTTATATAATTTGTATAAGAAATAAGGTATAATTCTTATACAGGCTTTATAAGGTATAAGTAAAGTCCCAATAAGTAATTTATTAAAAGTTGTATGTTTTGTTAATCCACAATAATCTAATATGCTGATTATGTAATATTGATATCTATTAATTATTTTAAGATAAAAAGGTGCTATTTTTTTTAAGTATATATTGTATACTTTTTCATTTTCCTTATAAAATCCATAAAGTTTTGTTTTAATAGCTGTACCTACAACTGAAGATGAATTGATTCTATAATTAGCAACATATTCATCCATAAAATATATTCCGTATCCTTTTTTTGTAACTTTTATCCACATAGGATAATCTTCATGATTTGGCAATTTTTCATCATATCCACCAATTTCCACAAATAATTGTCTTTCTATAAAGACCGAGGCTGCAAAAATAGGGTTATACAAAACTAACATTAATAATTGAGCATGTGCATTAGGTCTAATTCGTGTAAATGGAGATGATGGTAATTTAAAATCGTGTAATTTACAATCATCTTTAAATTTATTTTTATAACAATGAACTTTTGCATGACATATTCTTGCATCTTTATGGGTTTCTACGAATTTAACAAATTTTTCCAAACAATCAGGAAGAAGAGTGTCATCTCCAGCAATAATCTTAATCCATTGACCTTTAGCTGCAAAAAATCCTCTGTTACAATTTGAAGCAATACCAGTATTTATTTCTGAAGTAATTAATTGAGTATTATGAATATTTTCTTTCTCAATCCATTTCTTACATATTTTAACTGTTGAATCAGTGGAGCAGTCATCTGTAATTATAAGTTCAATATTTTTATATGTTTGTTTCTTTATACTTTCAAGTGTTTCAATAACAAATTTTTCTGAGTTATATGTTATAACTACAATCGTAATTAAAGGAGTATTTTTATTCATATAAATAGAATAATTTATTTATTTGTGAGTTTATTCTTGATTTTATCAAATATTCCGCTTTTTTTGTTCAAATCGTGCAAGCATAGTACAGATACTATCAAAAAGATAAGTATCATCACAGAGTATAATATAATGTTTAATTTGAAAAAGCTGATTATAAAAATACTAATTAATAGAATAAAGTTTCTTATAAATATTTTTTTTGTAGCTACGTTTAAACTAAAATTATATAATTGTTTTGTTATAATAGAATAAATAAAAATGAATGATAAATATAAAACTACGAAAGAAATTCCCAAACCGTATACTCCTCCCCACATATAAAACAGTATATTAGTTACCAACATTAATAAATTTCCTGCTATACCTTCCAACAAAAAAAATGTTTTTTTGTCTCCTTTTGCAAAAGCAATGTACCCCATAGGAAATGCAAATGCCTTAAAAACAATACCTAATCCCATCCAACGTATTACTGGTATTAATGAAATAAAATCTTTTGTTAATAAAATACGAATTAATAATGGTGCAGTAATAATAAGAAGAATTGCTAAAGGAAATACGATAAGTATTACAACCTCTATTTGTTGGTTAACCAGCTCTCTAACTTTTATGTTATCTGAACTAATAGCACTTAATCGCGGATAGAAATCCATTGCCATTGCTGTAAAAACCAATCCTATATATTGATTTGTTATCGAATTAGCAGCTTGAAATAATCCTACATCCTCTAATGAACCTGTTCTACTTATAAAAGCATTAACGATATAATTGACCAAAGTCCCTATTAAAGATGATATCATTAATAGCACTCCTAAAGAAATCATTTTTCTTGCCAAAGGTGACGCTGTTTTCCATTGAAATATTATATTTGAAACTTTTATCATTTTATACGTATGGTATCTATAAAATGTAAAAGTGGTCAGTGATAAAGCAATCATTGCTGGAACTATTCCATTATATCCTAAATAATAATATAAAGGAACACCTATAATTAGCCCTGTTAATGAACCTATAATAGAAGTAAATGCCAGTTTTTTTACAGCATGAATTCCTTGCAATATAGAAAGCTCACCATTAGAAATAGTAGTGAAAAAAATAACTATTGAAAGTATTACAAAATACCATTTATAGTCCGAATTGCCAAAGGTCCATTCACTTAGGTAACTACACAATATTATAGACAATAGGCTGCCTAGAGTAGCTGTAATATACAGAAGTTTTCTAAGTATATAAACGACATAAGCTATTTTGTTATGATCATTTTGTTCATAAGCACGTGAAATCTCTTGAATACTTGACATATTTAATCCTAACCCGGTAAATTGTTGAATAGTATTCATTGATGATGTTAGTAGTGATGATATTCCCATTCCTTCAGGGCCTAATAAAAGAGCGACCAATTTCCCTCTTATTAAATTTATTAAAATATTGAATACCTGCACTCCACCAAAAAGAGCAGTACCTTTAAGTATGCTTGAATAATTGTTTGATTCTTTTTGCTTTGACATAAACTAATACAACGAACATCATAGTATTAAAACCTACGTGCGATACAAAATAAGTGTGGTTAGAAATTTTTCCTTTAATATAATCCCATCTTATTATTTTATATCCAGCTTTTAATTTTTCTACTATTATTTTTTTTTCTTGTTTATTAATCTTAGACCTATTTGTATAATATAAAGCAATACTTGATAGAACTCCATTGAACAATAGAAGATGCATTGATTTGACTTCTTCAGATTCGCTACCAAAATATTCTTCTATTAAATTTAACAATAGATTATTTACATTTAAACAATCGAATCGCTTTAAAGAGAATTTTTTTGTAAGACTTTCTTCATTGTATCTGTACATATACTTTGCATCAACAAATACAATTTTTCTACACAGTAACATAATTTGCCTAGTAACAACTTCATCTGCATAAACCATATTAGATGTTTCACTTTTATCTAACGCTGAAATATATATATTTCTATTAACAGCACCTGCCGCACCTATATTCCAATAAGGAACCGTAAGCATACAAGCTTGTTTACCAGAGAGCGTCTGTTCCATATCAAAGTTTGTTTTAGGTAAAGTATAAATAACTAAATTATTTTTTATTGAACACATTCTCCCTAATATTGCATCAGCTTTTGTTTCTAAGTATCTATTATGTATTTTTTCTAAAAAAGTATTCTCAATATAATCATCCGCATCAAGATATGCTATCATTTTACCTTTTGATTTTAAGATAGCTTCTTTACGAGGAATATATACTGAACCTGTATTCTTAGGTAATATATACAATTTGATTCTATCATCAATATGTAAATATTTTTGTATAATTTGTACAGTATTATCTGTTGATGCGTCATCTACTATAATTAGCTCCCAGTCTTGAAAGGACTGGTGTATAACACTTTCAATAGCCTCAGAAATGTATTTCTCAACATTATATGCTGGCATTACAATAGAAAATTCTGGCATATATAAAAAATCTATTAATTGTTCCACTTATTTAGTAGCATTATGATTGCCTTTATATCTTCTTCCGTCATCACCGGACTCATCGGAATACTCAATTCCTCATCATGAATCTGTTCAGTAATAGGGAAAGACAGGTTATTCCATTCCTTATAGCATTCCTGCTTATGTGGCGGTATCGGATAGTGAATAATTGTCTGAACTCCATTCTCTGTCAAATACTTCTGCAGTTCATCACGGCGTTTGCATCTGATAGTAAAGATATGGAATACATGAGCATCCCAATCTTTTACTATAGGTGTAATAATTTCAGGATTTGTTATATTGTCAATATAATATTTGGCAATCTGTTTTCTTATAGATATATCTTCATCAAGATGTTTAAGTTTTACATCCAAAACAGTTGCCTGTATTTCATCAAGACGGCTATTTCTGCCGATATACTTGAAAACGTATTTACGTGTTGAACCATAATTTGCCACAGCACGTATTACGTTGGCCAATTCTTCATCATTTGTAGTTACGGCTCCTGCATCACCAAATGCCCCAAGATTCTTACCTGGATAGAAACTGTGTCCTGCAGCATCACCTAAAGATCCGGTTTTTCTTCCTTTAAACATACAACCGTGAGCCTGCGCATTATCTTCTACAAGCTTGAGGTTATATTTCTTACACAAATCACCTATTTTATCTGTGTATGCACATTGACCGTACAGATGAACGATACAAATAGCTTTTGTTTTTTCAGTTATAGCTTCTTCAATTTTGCTGTCATCTATCTGATATGTTTCTATACTAGGCTCTACCAAAACAGGTTTTAGTCCATTTTCAGAAATGGCAAGTATTGATGCAATATAGGTATTTGCAGGTACAATTACCTCATCTCCCGGTTTCATTACTCCCATTTCTAAGTATGCTCTGAATATCCAGATCAGAGCATCCAGACCGTTAGCACAACCAACTGTATATTTTGTTCCGATATATGCAGAATAGTCTGCCTCAAATTTTTCATTTTCTTTTCCCTGGAGATACCAACCTGAGTCAACAACTCTGTTTACAGCTTCATGTATTTCGTCAGAATATTTCTGAGTAATTTTTTGTAAGTCTAAAAATTTTATCATATTCTTATATATTATGAGTGTTACCGTCTTTATCTTTAAAATTCAAATCCAATATTTTACCTTCTTTTGTTATGTATCCTTTATGCTGTGCCGGATTTCCATACCATATGGTGTATGGCGGGACATCTTTTGTTATTACGCTACCAGCCCCTATCAATGCATATTCACCTATTGTATTACCGGCTATTATAGTTGAATTTGCCCCTATAGAAGCTCCTTTTTTTATTAATGTTTTAGCAAATTTTTCAGGATATACTTTAGATCTTGGCACCAGGTCATTTGTGAAAGTAACATTCGGACCAATAAAGACGTTGTCTTCTATAGTTACTCCATCCCATAGTTGAACACCTGATTTTACAGTAACATTATTACCTATAATAACATCATTTTCAATTAATACATTTGCACAAATATTGCAATTTTCTCCAATAACAGCATTTGGGAAGACAACACAAAACTGCCAAATATTCGTATTCTCCCCTACACAATTTGATTTTACGTCTGAAAGAGGATGTATTTTATTCATTTCTGTATTTTAAAAAGTCTTCGTAATTTCTAATATAATCCTTTTCATCGTATGGGTGTGATGCTAGTACTAAACATATTGCACCAGATGAGAATCCTTGTTCTGCAGCCCATATACCGGGTGGAATATGTAAACCATAAAAAGGACGATTTAATAATACTGTTCGTTTATTTATTCCATCGTCTAAAACTACTTCATAGCTTCCACTTGCTGCAACAAGGAATTGATGGCATTCTTTATGAGCATGCGCACCTCTAGCCTCGCCTCCAGGAATATCGTATGAGTAAAATACTCGTTTAATATCAAACGGAACATTAATATCTCCATGTATTGGAGTAATATTACCTGCCCTATTTTCTATCTTAGGTAGTTCTATTACTGAACAATCATATACCGTTACTTTATCCATTGTCTATCATTTTTTTGAATTCCAGATAATCATAAATATAATCATCAGCATTATATGGTGTTGATGCCAAAATCAAAGCCAATGAATTAGTTGAAAAATTATTCATCTCACGCCATAATCCTTTGGGTACATACAGACCGTAATATGATCTATTCATATGGAAAGTTTTCTTTTCTCTGCCATCATCAAGAACCACATCAAAGCTACCAGACAATGCTACTATAAATTCTTGATTCTCTTTATAGGCATGACCTCCTCTTGCTTCTCCACCAGGAACATCATATATCCAATAAGTCCTTTTTATTTTAAAAGGAATATTTTTAAATTCTTCTATTATAGATAGATTACCTCGTTTGTCTAATATTTTAGGTAAATCAATTATTTTAGCTTTGTTTCCCATTGTATAATAACTTTCTAAAAATAAATATCATCACAAATAAGTATAGTATGTAATTTATTAAGTATGCCTGAGTAATTCCTAAAACTCCATTTATTCTAATTAAATAAAAACCTAATATAATAAATAAAAGGCTGAAGCCTATTTCAGTACTTATAAACCATTTAGTCATTGCCTTTGCAACCATCAAATAAGCTAATAACCAACTTGCCATTTTGAAGAAATCTCCGGATAGTTGCCATATAAACAAATTCTCCATAGGTTGAAAATCCGGTGTAAATAGAAGATTGATTACGAAAAACCTTAAAAAATATATTAGAGAGAATCCTATAATCAGACTTGGGATAATTAATTTGGTAAACTTCCAATTTTAGGGTGTCCCCTTTTAGACGGACGCCAGCAAGCACCCGTCTAAAAAAGAGTCCACAAATTTAACGATTATTATTTGCATATTGTCATGGGAAGGAGGTTTTCGTAATCCGTTCTTCCCTTTTTTAATTCTCTGAGCAGCCTGCAGAAGTAATCCCTGAAGGAGACTCCTGCCTGTTTGCAGGTTTCTATAAAGGTATTATAGATTGCGGAGTTCTGTATTCCTTTCACACTTCCGAAGAACAGGCTGTTCTTTCGTTG
>CALUJF010000106.1 GCA_944320855.1 uncultured Phocaeicola sp. | reverse complement strand
CCAACGATACTGAATACTAACTGGGGAGTGAACGGATATCACCGGAAATGCTGAACGGGTATCCGCCGGAATATGCATAAAATTCCCAATGTACAAAATTATCATCATGCACTTTATATTGAGGTCGAAACAGAGCAAGGTGTACGAATTATAAATCACTTATATTTAAATATAAAATTTAAGATGGAAAAGTCTACAAATGACATTAATACAAATATACGCATGATTCCAAACTCTGATAGTATAATGCCATTCTCAAAACATTTCATCTTTATTTCGTATAATGAACAAGGTGCATTTTGGCTTTTACAATTAGCTAAAGAAGCTATGGCTATATTAAGAAGTCAATCAAAGCTTAAAGTCTTTTTCTTCCCTCATTTGCCCACAGATTGTCATATAAAATACATAAATAATATAAGACCAAGTTATCAACTATTTTGGGCATTTATTATGACGTTTATTGAAATAATACAAACGACTCCATTTAACCGTAATATTATTTATGAAATTATTGAAGCACGTTTTGATGAAAAATTGAGCGACTTTAACCCAGGTCTTTCAAACTATATAAGAAGTTTTATAGAAGAAAAAGATATATACATTCCTAATAATCAAAAATATAATATAATTAAATATAGTAAAAATGAAGAAGATATGGAAATGAAGAAAATAGATTTAGGTATTCTTACAATTGTTGAAGAAGAAGCAAGAGCCGTGATAAATGGTTTTAATATAAATATCAAAAAGCCTTTATTCGTAAATCATAAATATTATGATGAAGGTTATTTTGATGTAGAAGGTAAACATATTAGTGTTGTACACTGTCAATGTACCAAACAAGGTAACATATCAATGGCTGTTGAGTTCCTAGAAATGCAAAAACAATTTAATCCTAGTTATATGATTCTATTAGGTATTGCGGGAAGTATTCAAGATAAAATAGAACTATGTGATGTTGTTATTTGCAATGATGTCCTTTATTATGAACATAGAAAAGAGACCAATGAAGGAATCGAACGTAGACTAGAACATTTTAATATGTCTCCAACAATGAACACATATATAACAAGATTCAAGCTATTGTGCGATAAACCATTTCAGGCGTCTCAAGGCTCATTTCAGGAAACATTCAATTTGCATATATCTCCTGTTGGTACAGGAGAAGCAGTTATTGGAAAAGATTTATCTGAGATAAAGAAATGGTTATTAACTGTAAACAGAAAAACAGGTATAGTAGAAACTGAAGCTGCAGGATTTACAGCCGCATTTCAAGATGGAACAAATAACGTAAATGATATACTTATTATTCGAGGAATATCTGATAAAGCAAATAAAGAAAAGAATGATGATTGGAGACAAGCAGCAAGTAATAATGCCGTTTTAGTATTAAAAAAATTCATTGAAGATATTTTAGTTAATCATTTATAAGGCATGTATTAAAAGGAAATTAGAAAATTTCTATGTTGCTCACTGACACCCACATGACAACGGTTACGGGCGTGGATGTACATACGACAACCGTGCCTCCATACAATCCCATCCATCCCTACATAGGGATAGTGATTGACCCGGCCGACTACATTCCGTTTCTCGGGACAAATGTCACCGTAAACGGAATGAAAAGAGGTGTGTCCGATACGAGCGGTATGCTGCTTACCATGTCGCATATCCCACTGGTGGGAGCCTTTACTATGGCACCCGTCATCGGACATGAAAGCATGAACTTTTTCTCATCGCAGAGTGTCTTCTCTGACGGCAGCCGCCTGAGTCCGAAAGGATACATGGTGATGACCTGTAACGATACGGGGCTTCCGCTGTCTGCCACCATGGGAAAAAGCAAGTCAGGAAAAAAGAAGCTGAAGCCTACGCTCTTCGCGCCGACATCATTCTCCATCCCTGCCCCGACGGGAAAGCCCGTATTTGTAGGCGGTCCATACATCCCGGACATCGGAGGGGCGGCCATGGGACTGCTTTCAAGCATCGGTTTCAGTTCCGTGCTGAAGGCCGCTGTAAAAAGCGGCAGCAAGATTGGCAAGAAGATACTGACAGAATTCAACCACAAGGTACTTAAAAGCAAGGTAATGCAAAAAGTGCCAGGTACAAAGAAACTGTCCGAAAAATTCTGTAAGATGGGCTTCGAACCGGTCGATCTGGTGAGCGGCGTGGTGGTTTACGAAGGGCTGGACTTCCGGTTTCCTTCACCGGTGCCATTGTCTTGGGAACGGTCATGGTACTCAGACTCCCACTATACGGGATGGCTGGGGCACGGTGTGCATAGTGTCTATGACCGTACCGTACAGGAGCTGCCCGAAGACGATGCAGTGGCACTTCGCATGGAAGACGGACGGGCCGTGGCATTTCCGGCCATAGCTGAAGGCGAAGAATTCTACCTCCGTGAAGAACGAATCACCCTGAAGCATACAAAAACAGGATACGAGGCATACGATCATGACACATGGATGACCTATGTGTTTGATATGCGCGAAGGTGACGGACAGAGTTTCCACATGACAAAGGCGGTGAACCCGGACGGACTGGGTACCACAATAGGCTTCAGCAACGGAAAGCCGTCGGGAATGACAGATGCGACCGGAAGGCGCATCCGTATAGAAACAGAACGACGCGGCTTCATCACCCGGCTATCGCTTGAGACAGACAAGGGAACAGAGACACTGGTGGCCTACGACTATGACAGGGACGGAAACATGACGGCCATCACTGA
>CALUJF010000105.1 GCA_944320855.1 uncultured Phocaeicola sp. | reverse complement strand
ATTTTGGGCACAAAAGTAGTAAAATTCTTGGGTTATATGGTCATTTATATTAAAATCATCCTATCTTTTATTATTTAATAGCTAAAAAACAGTACTTTTGCAGCAAAAGTATAAAAACATCATGATAAAACTGATAAGTATTTTAGGTAAATACATCATCCTGATGGGCAGGGTATTTTCACGCCCGGAAAGGATAAGAGTATATTTTAAACAGTATGTAAACGAACTGTACCAGCTCGGAATAAACTCCATCGGCATAGTGCTCCTCATATCGTTCTTTATCGGAGCCGTGATATGCATACAGATAAAGCTGAACATCGAGAGCCCGTGGATGCCGCGTTTCGTAGTGGGATATACCACCCGCGAAATCCTGCTGCTTGAATTTTCTTCCGCCATCATGTGTCTTATACTTGCAGGCAAGGTAGGCTCCAACATCGCTTCCGAGTTAGGAACCATGCGCGTCACCCAACAGATTGACGCACTTGAGATTATGGGTATAAATTCAGCCTCCTACCTCATAATGCCAAAGATTCTCGGACTCATGACCATGATACCGTTCCTCGTGATATTCAGTATTTTTGCCGGCATCATAGGAGCCTTCTGTACGGCATGGTTCGCCGGAATAATGAATGCCACCGACCTTGAGTTCGGCCTGCAATACTGCTTCATCGAATGGTACATCTGGTGCAGCTTTATCAAATCGCTGTTCTTCGCATTTATCATAGCCAGCGTTTCCGCCTACTTCGGCTACACCGTCGACGGAGGTTCTATTTCTGTAGGTAAAGCAAGTACAAATGCCGTCGTTTCAAGCAGTGTACTCATTCTATTCTCAGATTTAATTCTTACTCAATTATTAATGGGATGATACAGTTAAAATCTATATGCAAGTCATTCGAGGGGAAAGCCGTCCTTGATGACATAAATTTCACATTCGAAAATGGTAAGACCAACCTCATAATAGGTCAGAGCGGCTCCGGTAAAACGGTCTTAATGAAATGTATAGTAGGGCTTCTCACTCCGGAAAGGGGCGAAGTCCTTTACGACAACAGAAACCTGCTTGCCATGGGTAAGGCAGAAAAGAAAATCCTGCGCAAGGAAATGGGGATGATATTTCAAAGTGCGGCATTGTTCGACTCACTGTCCGTTCTCGAGAATGTAATGTTCCCTCTCGACATGTTCTCGGCCGACACCTACCGCGACCGTGTACGCCGTGCCCAGTTCTGTCTGGACAGGGTAAATCTTCTTGACGCACAGAATAAATACCCGGGCGAGATAAGCGGAGGTATGCAGAAGCGTGTAGCCATAGCCCGAGCCATAGCCCTAAACCCGCAATACCTGTTCTGCGACGAACCTAACTCAGGCCTTGACCCTAAGACATCACTCGTGATAGACGAACTGATACATGACATCACTACGGAATTCAACATGACAACAATCATCAATACACACGACATGAACTCCGTTATGGGAATAGGCGACAGTATTCTTTACATCTACCAGGGACACAAGGAATGGTCCGGCACAAAGGACGATGTATTTACTGCAACAAATGAAAGACTGAATAATTTCATCTTTGCATCCGACCTGCTGAGAAAGGTAAAAACGGAAGAAAACAGGAGTAAGAATATCTGATTAAAATACACTAATAAAAAACGCTTCGTCGTTTCAACTAAAATGAACTGTCATTTAGGCTGAAACGACGAAGCGTTTTGTTTATAAAGTTTTTGCGGCTATTTTTTGAGCTTTAGTCTTATGGTTTTTATGGGGCGGAGATAGTATTTAGTTTTAAGGCCTGCTTTTCCTATATCAGGACCTCCAAATATATCAAAAGCATATTCTCCATTCTGACATAGATATCTTCCATCTGAATAAAATGAGTCATATCCATTCTCATATAAAAAGCCATTCAAATTATCAGCATTATCTTCATAAACAAAGAAGTCATGAAATTCTTTGGCCTCTTCTTTAGTAAATGTCCTCCACCCGGTAATCTCATCTATCTCATAACCATTCAGAATATCAAGTGCCTCTCCTTCCTCAAACGTCTGATAGTACTGTTCTTTAGATATAATTGTCACAATAGCCTCATCAGCCGATTGTTCCTCAGCTTTCCATACATAGAAAGGCCCCCAAATAACACCTGCATTCGGAATAACATCAACAAGAAAAGTTTCTATTTCATAGTTTGGCGTATCCTCATCACCACCCTCTCCTCCCACTACAGGAGTTTCATCCTCCAAATCAAGCACTATTTCTTCCTCCATGTTCCATCCGCTTATCTGGAATTCGCCATCCATATTCAGGCCATTGCCACTATCTCCACCGTCACTTTCATAACCGCCGGTAAATTTATAAGGCTGTCCGGGCTTGAGTCCATTAATCATCGTATAGCTGTAATTATCCACCCTGTCACCACTGTCTATACTCACCGAAACAGTAGTTTTTCTCTTTTCAACAGGAAAGAAATATTTCTGGTCAGAAATCCATTTTCCGTCTTTCTCATAGCATTGAATCATTCCGTTTTGTATCTCGTCAGCATATCCACCGCTTATATTATATCCGCTATATACGGGCGAAACACTCACACTGACGCTTTTTACTCCGGAAGGTATATTGCTAAACTCCACTTCCGCCGAGGCCACCACATATGCAGGAACCATGTTCACATCCGTCTGCTTGTCTATCTGAAGTGTTGTATGAGCAGCCCTTAGTGGCTTATCGGACATTGAATTACTTTTCATAGCCACAATCTGTTTTCCGTCAATACCATTCTTAAGCATATAACACCCCTCATCCATGCCTACAAACGCATTGATACCGTACTCTCCTTCAGCAAGCGAAAGTTTCATTTCATTCCCCTGTATGAATGTTTTATCAACTACATTCTTTCCTGCTGCATCAGTACAGAACACCCTGACAGGATATTCCATATCAAAAGCTTCCCCTGCTGCATTTTTCTGAAACTTGATATGAACGTCCATACCACTCCCACTACCATCATCGATGGTATACTTGCTGCAAGAAGACAACAATAGCATAAACAATATATATATCAGATAAGAAGCTTTCATATTCAGACAAATCACTAAATAATAATAACTCTAAAAGATGCGTAATGTACCATACCTGCAAGGCAAAAAATAATATTGGCCACAGACTATCGGGAATGACAGGCTGTGGCCAATATGGTTAGTGAACGGGCTGTGAACGCCTGGTGAACAGAGAGTGAACAACGTTCGAACGGTATTCTAATGGTATTCTAACGCTATTCTAACAGTATTTAAATAGCATTTAAATGCTGTTTAAATTGTGTTCAGTGAGCGTTCGGTGGGCGTTCATTATGCGTTCACTTAAGGATTGGTAGCCCCAGGACCTATAGTTACAGGGCCTTCTACAGTCCATCCTGTTTCTTTAATATCGAAGGACAGGATATTTCCATTAACGGTAACATTGAAGATATAACTGTGTCCAGGCGATAATACAATTACCTTATCAGTCTTACCATACTTGATATTGCCATCTGCTAATTTAAGACCTATAAAATCTGCACCATTTCCTATAGTCTGAGGAACTATAATAGCTTCACCGAAAATATCATTTGTAGAGAAATCATCCGTTAAGACTAAAGGAAGCTTTATATCTTGAGCCGTACCGTTTGCAGCAACACTACCGTTATTCATATTGATTATTCCATTTGGCAATGCCTTGAGATACAGTTCCGCACCGCTAAGATTCAGTCCGGCCGGAGCCTTAACTGCTACCTTTATTTTAGTACAAATATGGTTGAATGTAAGTGATACTTGTGGCGAAGCACTACTTCCAGTACCTGTGGCATACAATACATCTTCCACATTGCCAAAACCTGTTGGCTCGTCAGTACCAAGATTAAGTTCCTTAGTTTCAGGTTTTTCAGTTCCATCCTCTTCAAAAAGTGAAGCAGGATAGAAAGCTGAAAAGTTCACTGTTTCCGTGCCTTTATAGAATACATTATCAGCCGAAAGCACCCCGTCCGCATCAGAAGTAAATGTCTTTTTTCCGGTGAAAGGCATTTCTCCTGTACCGGAAGCGTATATAGCAATCTGATCTCCATCAGAAAATTTATTTCCTGAAATTCTTGATGCTACTATATCACCATATTCTCCCAAGTTGGTTTGAAACTTGACTTCAACGCTCTCATTGTCCGAACCATTCGGACTGTTTATTTCGTCTTTGCTACATGCTGCAAGGCTTAGCAGACATGATAATAAGTATATTTTTTTCATGATTGTTAATGTTTATTTTATTGTTATATTTTAGTGACTACCAACTTGGCCTTTGGTTGATTAAAGAACCATTTGAATTTATAGTTTCCTGCTCCTTGGGTGACTTTAAAATTACCTCCATTCCAATTTTGAGATGTTACAGCATCTCCTTCTATCGTGATTTGGTTTGCACCGAACCAGATATCACTACCATCGCCATTATTGTTTCCTCTGAGTTTCCATTCATCGTCACTGCTACAGGCTATATCACATTCGAGAATGTGCTCGCCATTTTCGTATTTATATGTCATTTCCGTACTTCCCCAAGAGTTGAAGTCTCCACTTATTCCCCAAGAATCACATTCATTTGTCACAGTAATTACATGATTTTCCAGTTTGACATAACATGATTTCTTAGAGTACTTGTCTCCTTGACCTTGAGCCGGCCATTGAGAATGATTCCAATCTGGGTCTGAAGTTATTTTCCATTTATAATCAGTGGTATTGGCCAAATAAATCCAGCCTTCATATACTCCGTTGCTGTTTATATCATATATAAATTGCGTATCGGAAAATAACCAGTTATCTTCAGCATCGGCATTATAAGCCCCAACAATATAATATTTATTATAAACAACTTCTTTAGAAGAAATTTGGATTTCCATTGTATATGGGTCAAACTCTATATCATAAGTTCCTGTATAAGGAATATCGAAAGCAGTTCCATTTTCTGCAACGTATGTAGCTTTAGAAGAGTTCTCACCTTGGCAATATGCAGGATATTCAGTACCACTTTGACATGATAACTTCAAATCACCTTCAGATAGTTGAACATCTTTTGCAGTATATTTTTTAGAAGCTTCATCATAAGATATTGCTGTATATGAACTGCTTGTTGATGTTCCAAACAAATATAACGGTTTTACATTTGTAGCTGTGATCGTTACCTCCAAAGTATTAATATCAAGACTTATTGTATGACTCTCAGCAGCAACATACAAGTTGAAATTAAATTCATTTCCAACTTCAGTCTTGTAATATTTAGCCTTTGTATTATCATTTACATCCGCTTTTGCATATGCCGGCCAATAAGCATCTTTATTACATAAAAATCTGAATGTATCATTAAATGAATTTGTTTCCTGAGTATAAGTAAACACTCCATTAGAATACGTCATTTCTTTAGCTTCATTTAACCATCCGAAATTAGTACCTGCCAAATATATTGGTTGTAGTGAATTGGCTTTAATTGTTACATAATTATTGTCAACATCTTTTTTAAATGTCACTGTATAATTACCATTCAAATCTACCGTAAATTTCGGATCATCTTGAGTCTCATAAATCTGATAATATTTAGCAGTCATATTTCCATCTACATCTGCACCTTTCACATATCCAGGCCAATAAGCATCTGCCTGACAGGTAAACTTGAAGTCGCCGGAATTACTTATATTTCCGGTCCATGAGTATTCTCCTGTTTCTGTATTATAAGTCATTTTTTGTGTTTCATCAACTGGTAATGCATACCCTTTTTCACCTATAGCACTTCCATAAATATATAGGGTAGGATCTTTCATCACTATATCACCATTCCTTTTTACTTCCATATGGTATTTATATTGATGACCTGATTCAAAAGTTTTCCCTATAGGTATATCATAACTTACCACCTTATCAGATGTTTTATTTTCCTCATTATAGTTGTAACAGAACTTTCACTCTTCTACAAAAGAAAATTATCAAAACTTATATGACTATTTTATCTCTTTTATAGAAATCGCATAACCGCCACCAACTCCGGCTGTAAGTTTCAATTTAGATTTGTTTGTAACTTTCTTTTTTGTAATGGTATATGCCTGAGGATTGTTGTTCCATGCTGTTCCCTTGGCATCCGCATAAATAGTGGC
>CALUJF010000104.1 GCA_944320855.1 uncultured Phocaeicola sp. | reverse complement strand
AGCGTTCCACCAAGGGTATAAGTAGTACCATGAGTCTGATCCAAGCCGTAAATACAAGGAATACCTATTTCCTTCATTGACACTTCCTGAATGTAGCCGATGATTTCTTTCCATTTCTCACGGCTCTGTGCAACAGGTCCGGGAGCATTCAATACAGAACCTACCTTGTACTTCCCGATTGCATTTTTTACTTTTTCCTTATCCAACTTGAACTCGCCGTCCACCACATTGCCAAGAACATCGACTGAAAGTTCGGTCATCTGTCCGACCTTTTCGTCCAAAGTCATTCGTGACAGTGTGGCTTCAACTTTTTTCTCAATATTTGCATCTTTCGTCAAACATACAGGAGTTGCTGCCTGAACGAGGCAGGCAGCATTTCCTATTATGGACGAAACTAAAAGTAATCTTTTAAAATTCATATTTATCAATTATGTTTCTTGGTAAATAAATTATTATTCATAAGTTACACGGTCAACATAATATCCATGACCGACAACTATCAATCCAGACTCAGTTTTTATTTGATTAATCATATCATCAGTTAGTGTCATTTCATATATTCCTTCATGTGGTTCATTCTTTTTAATTTCAAGTACTCCACAACCTGGAATTTCTTTCCACCAAGCAGTCCTAACGGTTACTTGATGATATTCATCAGCTAAATTAATAGAAAAATATATTTTAATTTTATAATTCGTCTGTAAAATTCCAAATTTACTTTCTTCTATAATTTTTAAGCTTTTGTTTGGATTATCATCAGGCAAATCCCATGAAAGATAGTAATGTCCATTATATAATTCATTACCTGAACTTATTAAAACAGAGGTTTCATCAACAAATCCATTATCAGTTTTAAATTTCACATTTCTACCATCTTGGCACAAAGCATACATACTATATTTACCACCAGTTAACGGCGGACAAGTGAAAGTTAAACTCTCATCTGTTTTAGATTTAATACCAACTTCTGTATTGTTTATAAATAAAGATTTAATCAAGCTAATATTTTTTCCTTCAAATTTACAATCATCACCACCCCTCAACAATTTGGCAAATGAAATAACGTTTGCAGCTCCATCAATTGTTACCATAGTTGACTCAACCATAGTTTCTCCAACATAGAATTTTACATTCTCGCCTGATTTAGTCTTTCCGGATATTGTATATTCACCATCAGGCATAGATGGGGATTTAAATGTCAAAGAACTGGAATTCTGTTTTTCAAATAACTCAATAACATCATCACCAATAATCAAGGATACTATCTGATCCATATTTATACCCAAATATGTCCAAGAGCTACCAGGTTTTCTATTATCATCTAAACCAGATTTTACCAATGTCATCTGCGTAACTTCTATTGTATTTGCTCCAAATTCATTACCTTCCGCATCTATCAGCGTAACACGATATGTTCCGGCCGCAATATTGTCAGGAAGATAAAAATGAACTGATGTACTTGATGAAGTATTAATATCAGATTCAGGTATTTCTATTACAGAACTTTCCGAATCACTCTTGCTCTCCGCCACATTGATTCGTTGCAGTGTTATTTTCTTTACCTTGTCAAGGTTGGTTCCACTGATAGTGGCATACCCACCTGCAGACACCAAACGTTCAGAAACTTTTTCTTCACTTTGAGGGTCCTCTCCCAATGGCTTTATTTTTATCAGAGTTTCACGGCTCGTAGATTTACCTGAAGGAGTTGAAACTACTACTTTAAGATTATATGTACCTGTATTAAGATTCATTTCAAGTGTTTTCTCCGTTCCCACTTCTATACCATCCAAGTACCATATAACAGATGTATAGTCTGCCGGAGTTGTAGTGACAGTTATTGATAACAATTTATCCCTGTCAAGTTCCATAAAAGTTTTCATATTCCCATTATTTTCCAATTCCGGGAAAGTAGGCGCAATTATACGCGGCTCGTCATCTGCGGTCGCAGTAGAGAAAGGTTCTTCCTCATTGCATGCAGTAAAAGACATACCTGCACCTATCAATGCCAATAATATCCAATATATCTTTTTCATATATATACGAATTTAAAATGTTTAATATAACAGATTTTTATTCTTTATCCCACCATACAGGTATGTTCCAGCTGTTTGTTCCACCCATACGGTCCAAAGCCTCCTTATAACCTTCTTTATTGTATGAAGATTCAAGTATAGGATAGCATAGACGCACAGGAATGTCGTATCCACCTGTAAGTTTGTCGGCAGCATAACCATATTCAGCCGGAGATTTCAGCTTCGGATATCCCGAGCGGCGAACATTTGCCCAACATTCTGAAGGATTATGGAAATGTAAAATCCATGCCTGGGTATTGATAGCTTCTTTCTTACCTTCGTCACTAAGAGTTGATATAGGATTATTATCAATATAATCGTTTATAGCCTGATTGTCAATTTCACAATCATAGTTATCAACCAGGAATGCCATTGAAGCTTTAACTCCATTTTCATAATGCTGTTCAACCGTTGCGTCACCTACATTCCATCCTTTCAACTTGGCCTCAGCCAACAGGAATTCAACCTCAGCGTATGTCATTACGACACCGGGATTATCTGATTTCAGGAAGTTTTGTGCCAATTTAGGACGGGTTGGGTCTTCCAGCCATGGATTAGAATAATTTGCATTATCCGGATACCTGTTCTTTAAGTCTTCGATAATTGAACTCCAATATCCATCGTCAGGCCATGGCTCATACCAGAATTCGCCAGGCTGACATGGATCGAAAGTGGCATTTGATTTTAACATTTCTTCAGTCAGGTCAATACGGTTATCAGGTTTTGACTGAGTCAGGCCTTTGTCGAAATAGCAACGTGACAGGACAAAAGTACGTGGGTCATTTTTAGTTTTCAATTCGTCGAACAAAGTTGAGCAGATGTAGGTCTGGTTGTTGGCGGGATCGTTACCAAAGAACAGTTGTGACAAAGCATTGCGTCTGTAGTCGGTATAAGCTTCCTGGCCAAAGTTGAACGTAAGATTCATATATTCTATCAACGCATCGTCATCTGCACTTTTCATAAAGCCAGCCGGATCGGTATATGCTTTTTCAAACTCTTCCTTTGCCTTATCAGGCGCTACATCGGATATACGCATAGCATAACGCATTCTCAATGAATTGCCGAGCTTTTTCCATTTATATACATCACCGTTGAATATGACATCTCCCGTAATCTCGTCTTTAAATTCATCCAAAGCCGCTACGGCGTTTGTCAGTTCAGTGAAGAAGCTGTTGTATATTTCTTCCTGTGTGTCATAACGAGGGCTTGTAATACCGCTAATCCAGCCTTTCGCAGCTTGCGAGTATGGTGCGTCGCCGTATGTATCTGTTATGATAGACATCAGATATACCTTATAGATTATCGCGGCGGAATGTATGTTAACGAGGTTTTCATCACCTTCTGTCTGTGTCTCCACATCTACCAGGTTCTTTATGCCGGCAGTATATAGATTTGTCCAGAAACGGCTCATCTCGTTATTGTCAACCTTATGCTGACCTCCGTAATTGGTCGTGTTCCAGCATCCCATAAGTTGCTGTGTGAATGCGTATATATAGCTTCTATATATTTCAATCATTCCAAGGTCACCGTATGTCTGGAGTTCGGCCAAGGTCAACTGTGAGTTGGGGTCAATTTTCTCAGCTTTCGACGGATCGGTATTCATGTCGTCCATGTACTCATCGCTGCAAGCTGTAAAAGCAAGTGCAAGTGTCATGCACATTGCTGTTATTATATATGATTTGTAACGTTTCATTGTGTATTTCTTTTTGATTTACGATTAATTAGAATTTCACGTTTACATTGAATCCGTAGCTTTTGCGTGATGGCAAAGAACCGTATTCCATACCCATACCTGTAGTATTGTTATAGTTTGAATCAGGGTCGATATTAGGAATATTTTTCCAAACAATAAACGGATTACGTGCTACGAAAGACACTGTCAATCCCTGAACCTTATTCTTCAACCATGATTTAGGTAATGAATAGCTCAATGTGATTTCACGGCATTTGATATATGAGTTGTCGTAAACGAACATTGACGGAGCGTAACGGCTGATATTCATCCAGTAATCTTCCGGATTTACATAAATATCATTAGGGCGGTATGTTCCGTCTCCATTGTCTATTACACCAGGGGCAATAAATCCGCCTGTCGGCTTCCAGTTTGCCTCGCTTATGCCAAGAGCCTTACGCTGTTCCTCTGATTTATACCATTCTTCACGTCCTTCTAATGTTTCCAGAGCTTTACCCGACTCGTATGCGGCACGGGCAGACATTGAATACAAATCGGCGCCAACCTTGATGTCGAACACAGCGGCAAGGGAAATATTCTTGTATGTGAAGTTTGTCACCACACCACCTGTCCAGTCCCATGAAGCATTACCCAATACATGGTTGCTATTGTCGTATTGCGGCAAACCTGTACTTGGATCAATCAAAATATCACCGTTCTCATTGCGTTTGAAGTCAGGACCGATGATTGAGCCGAAATTCTCTCCTACTACGGCTGCAATCTGGACATCCTGCCATGTAGCCTTTTCCAATTCGAACAAATCGATGCCGTCGACCAATTCCTTTACCTTGTTATTGTTCTTGGAGAAATTGAGGTTCAAATCCCAAGAGAAGTCTTTAGTCTGTACCGGACGTGTATTCAATGCTATTTCAATACCGTTGTTCTGAATCTCACCGGCGTTAATCAAACGGTAAGTATAACCGGAAGTCCATGAACTTGCCATAGCCATAATCTGGTTCTTACTTGTCTGGTTATAATATGTGAAATCCAATCCGATACGGTTATTCAGGAATTTCAACTCCAAACCCATTTCATAAGAGTTTGTCCTTGTAGGCTTAAGATCCGGATTAGGAATCGTAGTGTTGCTTATTGAAGATATAGAGTATCCCGGATAAGTGAATCTTGATTTCGTATATACCAATCCCAACTGGTATGGGTCAGTATCACTACCAACCTGTGCCCATGACACACGGAGTTTTCCGTATGGGAGCAGATTATGGTTCTTAATTAATTCGGAGAACACAAAGCTACCGGAGAATGAAGGATATATATAAGTATTGTTATTCAACGGCAATGTAGAAGAACGGTCACCACGTAATGTAGCGTCAAGATATACCAAATGTTTCCAACCTACATTGACAGCACCGTAAATAGAGTTTATCTGTTTTCTGTAGAAGTTCTGTTCAACACTTGTCTCATTGAAACTCATCAACGCCACGACATCACGCACTTTCATATCTTGGGCCGTATTGATAGTTGTTTCATTGTTCACTTTATAAAGGTTGGCTCCCAAAGTAGCGTTGAAATCGAAATCTCCCCAAGTGTTGTTATACAAAGCCAACATCTCAAAGTTATACATACGGTTTCTGAAATTGCTTATCTGTAATCTGCCGGCTTCAAAACCAGGAGTTGTAGGAGCCTTGAAATCCTCAAACTTGAACCAGTTGAATTCAGCACCCACCGTACCCTGAAGCTTGAAATGGTCTGTTACATTCCAGATGGCCTTTCCGTTAAAACGGAACTGGTCTTTATCCGATTGGTTTGAGTTCTTGTAAACATCCCAGTAAGGATTTACGTTGTACGGGTCCAAACCATTCCAGTTAGAGTATTCACCATTTGCATCCTGGTATGTCTTCAGCCATGCTTGGCCATAAGTTGTGGCAAGAGTCATCAGGTTTTTACCGACGTTTCCTTTGCTGTCGCCAAGTGCGGGACGGTTCTTTACCGCTTCGCGTGTATAGTTTGTACTGAAATCCAAATCAACTTTTCCCATACTAGTGTTTGCACGCAAGTTGAATATATTTCGGCTCATATTCGTGTTAGGAACAATATCTTTATTACGCATGTCGGTATATGTAAAGCGTACTCCAGATTTTCCATGACTAGAACTTAATGTTAATGTATTTGTTGCAGTCAGACCTGTACGGAAGAAGCCCGACACATTATCTGGAATAATCAAATACGGACGCGAAACGCCGTCAAAATAATCAAGCATATTTGAGCCATCGGCTTTTGGTCCCCAACTCTTGTTTGTATTGGCAACTGCATTTATACTGTAAGTACCATCGCTACCCATACCATATACCTGCTGAACCTCATTCCATTTAGCCAGCTGTGTTTCAAATGTCATTGTACCGTTATATTCTACACTGAGGCGTTCGCCATCCTTACCACTTGCTTTCTTTGTAGTGATAAGAATAACTCCATGACTGGCACGGCTACCATACAATGCTGAAGCTGCAGGGCCTTTAAGGACTGACATATTCTCTATATCATCAGGGTTAATACTTGAAATTCCGTCACCCAAGTCATATCCTCCTTCTGTACCTGCACTACCATAGTTGGTATTATCCAAAGGTACACCATCGATTACATATAAAGGCTGGTTGTTTCCTGTCATTTCCGTGTTACCACGCAAGAGTACACGAGTAGAGCCGGAAGGTCCGCCTGCTGTCTGACTGACTACCAAACCTGGTACACGACCCGCCATTGAATTTATCACATTAGTCTCCTTAGCTTTTGTCAAAGCCTCTCCCTTTACCTCATCAACACCATAACCAAGGGCTTTACGTTCACGCTTGATACCCAATGCAGTAACAACGACTTCACTCAGTACCTTACTGTCTTCCTCAAGGGTTATGTCCAACGGCGAATTACCAACTTTAACTTCCTTTGTCTTATAACCGACATAACTGATAACCAATGTCGCTCCGGGCTGTACGTTCAGGACAAAGTTTCCATCCATATCGGTAATAGTTCCGTTAGTGGTACCTTTTTCAACAATAGAAGCACCTATAATAACTCCCATCGCATCTTTTACATTACCTGATACCTGTCGGCTTTGTTGCATTACTGAAAGATTCGCTTCAGCAACTCCAGCATACAATTGCGGCATTCCTCCCAAAAGGGAAAGAGACAATGTACCGCAATACAATGTGTACTTGTAGTTTAATATTTTCATAAGTTTTTAAGTAATAGTATTAAGATTAATTATATATTTTGACCCAGTCAACAAACATCTGGGCACTTTCTCCATCCTCCAAAGCTGTAATTAGTGCAGGGTCTGTAATACCAGGGAAATCACCACCTACCGCCAAATTGAATATGAAATAGAATTTATCTTTGAAATATTCAAACTGCTCACTACCGGCTCCAATATAGAACTTCTTAATCAAGATATCATCCACCCTTACAATCAGTTCATTTTCGTTCCTTTCTAAAGAATATATGTGATAGTTACCATCCTGAAGACTGTTTTCCACATTCATAGTCTGAAAAATCTGCTTATGGCCTTCTACATTAGGACCATAATGAATGGCTGTATTTATATATGTTTCCGATGTATTTGTAGCTATACCTTCTTTTTCTCCCATTTCCATTATATCTATTTCGCCACAGGCAGGCCACTCTTTGTCGTTGTCGCCCATCATCCAAAATGCAGGCCATAATCCGTTAGCTGTTTTAGGGAGTTTTATACTTGCTTCTACTTTACCATATTGAAAACTTTTTTTGCCTTTGCTGTTTATACGGCCTGAATAAAATTTTTCTCCTTCTCTCTTGGCCGTCAGAATAAGAACGGTCTTGTCGCCGTCTGTTCCAACGCTAACGCATCCTTCAATGTACTCTTGAAGTTCATTGTTTACCCAACCGGCTTCATGTGTTTCCTTAGTCCAGACTGAATTATTAAACTCATTGAAATCCTCAGTAAATTCCAGATTCCATTGTTTTGAAGGTTCTTCTTCATCTCCTGGTTGCTCATCAGGCTGTTCTGTTTCTTCCTCCTGTCCCTCATTATCATCTTTGATTTCCTCTTCCGTATTATCCGGTTTTACCGGTTCATCATTCTTTGAACACGATTGCATACTTACCCCAAAAAAGAATAATAGAAATAAAATTGCTGTTTTCATTACTGATAGTTTTATTGGTTAAACATTATGTATTTTCACTTTCTCTTTTACAGTTAACTAAAGATCACATTCAGCTTCCAAGCTGTTGGCAAAATTGGGTATAATCCTGTTTTTCAGGGTTTGAATACTGACAGAAAAGGGTTGAAAACTATCATTTTTGCTTTTTTACCAAGAAAACATATAAAAATCGGGCTGACAAATCAATAAATGTTCATAAATAAGACATTATTGATTTGTCAGCCCGTAATATAAATATAGAACTATCTATTAGTTTTGCTCCAGAAACTTGCTTGGTGATATACCTGCTGAAAACGGTTGATATCCGTTCACCCAAAACGGTGATATCCGTTCACTTTTCATACTCTTACCTATGGCGATGC
>CALUJF010000103.1 GCA_944320855.1 uncultured Phocaeicola sp. | reverse complement strand
TAGGGATGGATGGGATTGTATGGAGGCACGGTTGTCGTATGTACATCCACGCCCGTAACCGTTGTCATGTGGGTGTCCGCCAGTAACATAGGCTGTTCCTTTGATTAAGGATATTTATGTAAATATCTATGCTTCATTGCAATAACAAAAAATATTCAGTGCCTATTCACAATGTGTCTTTTGGGAGCAGGATGGAATCTTTATAAACCTGCATATCTTTGGTCGATAATCTTAATTCATCGCCTGCCTTTTTTAAATTATCAGAAGATTCCTTTGATAAATATACGGAATATGTAATAGAAGCAATCCCTAATATTAAGCTGATCCATATTCCATAGATAGTTAATCTTATACTCTTCTTAGCGGATATCGTCGATTCTTCTGCCGTTTCTACGATTGCATCCAGATTTTGTCTTGCTGTTTTTGTTATGGCATCTAAATTCACTTCTGCTTTTTGCAAAACCTTTAATGTATTTGCTTCCCTAATTCTTTCATTAAATACAACATTTAATACATGGAAATATTTAATGGAGTTTTCTATGTTAAATGCCCTTTGTCTATAATTTGACTTATTGGCCGAGATTCTGCATTTACTATTATAAACCGAGTTGTAAATTGAATTAAGATAGGTGTCATATCCTAATGCCATCACATACATACTCGGAAAAGCATAATATTCACGGATAACGCTTTTATTCTTTTCTTTGGCTTCTCTCTTCTTTATTGTCTGTAAAAAAGTTTTAGCACTCTTCACAAGATTCAATATGGCTTCTTCATGGCTTTTCAAATAGTGGTGAATGGCCTCATTATCCATATTGTGGATATCTATATCTTTCTTGCTTACAAAAGGTTGCAGAGATGAATCACTTTCACTTTCATGAAATTCATGTATATGGTAAAACGATTTTATCATATGATAGATAATTTCTGGAAATGTGTCAGCAGTGAATCTAAAACCATCTTTGCTCAGTGATGCTTCCATGAAGGAATATTTTACAGTCCCGTTATGACTGAAATCTTCATAGCATAGAGTGGTAAATAAAACATATGAATTCTTATCGTTTTCATCCTGAACATATACCTTTATATCCTTGCCATTGCTTAATTCAAGTTTGACTTTAAATTCATCTTCAGGAATATCTGAGATGTTCTCTTCCAGTTCGTTATGGTATGGCTTATTAAACGGTATTTGTGTATGACTAATTGTGGGTATCCAAAGATAGGCAAAACATTTTTCCATATTGAAATGTAAAAAATAAAAGGACAGATGTTTACAGCATCCATCCTTTGTTATTTATATAAATATCAGTGATAAACTATTTTACTAAATTCATTTCTTGTATATAATCATGACCAAGTTTTGACAAACGCCAAGTTTTTGCAGTTCGTGTAAAACCACATATGATGAACCCGACGGATATAAATTCACGAATTAAATCCTTACTAATATTTTCTTCAAGTTTATTTATATAACCTTGCTTGCTTTGATAAATTTGAATCAAAGCATTTTTCTTTTCACTGTTCATAATGTAGTATTTAAAGAGTTAATAATGTGATGAACATTAACTATTTTGCTCACCACCATTTGGCTGCCATTAACTCAATGAATGACCATCCTATCCAAATGATTGCAAATTTAATCATTTATTTTTCAAATTACAAGTTTTTAGGAAGTTTTTTCTTTTTGTTTATAGATTAAACATTCACTAATCTGTCATTTCCAACGGCTTCCCGTTGCTAAAACCTATGTGGTGCCCAGTCCGTTCGGGTTCACCGCCTTTGTCATGCGGAAACTCTGTCCGTCACCTTCGCACATATCAAACACATAGGTCATCCATGTGTCATGGCCGTATGCCTCGTAGCCTGTTTTATATGCTTCAGGGTAATTCGTTCTTCACAGAGATAGGATTCTTCACCTTCAGTTATGGTCGGAAATGCCACGGTCTGTCCGTCTTCCATACGAAGTAACTGCATCGTCCTCTGGCAGTTCCTGTACGGTACGGACATAGATACAATGTTGCCACACATGCGTCATAAATGTAGTGATAATCTGAGTACCCCATGACAACGGCACCAGTGATGATAACCGGAAGTCCAGTCTCTTCATCTTCATATTGTCCCTAATAAAGTAAATAAAACATGTATCCCTCTTTCTTTTATATATTATATTAATAATAAATAATATATTGATTTACAATAGCTGTCCACTCCTTTTTTACAGTACAAACAAAAGCATATAATTTATTTTTTATATCCAATATTTCTTCCTTTAGTACTTCATAGTTGAATTCTATAAAGATTTTACCATCTGAACCATATAGTTCTCCTGTAATATTGATATTATTTTCTTGAATCGTATAATTCAATTCTATGTCAATTAAATCTACATCTCGTTCATTCAATACATCTTCTTTTAAAAATATTTCAAGATACTTTCTTCCTGAAATATTAGATTGTATAATTTTAGACTCAAGTTTTGTCTTTGAAACACAATCTGAGTTATTAAAAAAACATTGCAAATCAGTATAAGATTCATCTATTAAATGTTCAATATGGTTATAACAGTTTAATGACATATTAATGCATCTTTTAATTCTTTGGTATATTTATGTTGAATTTCAGTTCTCGTGTATCAGTCCATTCTTTTAACTTTGATTTATCTGGATCATTTTTAGACCTTATAGACACATGGGCACCGTGATCATTAACATCTTCCAGTTCTTTCAATTTTGAAATATCAATTTCTTGGTATTTACCACTTGATGGCTTTTCTAAAGAGGTTGAAAGCCCAGTTGTTATATCTTTAGTTGGTCTTGGAGTAAAGTTAGAATCTGTACTTGATCCCATCCTATATACAATTCCAGAAGTTAAGATAATTTCTAATCCAAACACATCGAGCCAGCCATTGACATCTTCTACATAACCATAGAAAGTCGGGTTGTTTCCCACTAATCTGATAGGGTCTTGCGAGATGTAGTTCCCTTGATATGGCTCGTATAATATCTGAATCTATTGTAGTACAGTTTGGTTTCGTTATCTTCATACTGTCCTTGGTATCTGAACGGAATGAAGCATTTTTCTCCAGTATATTCCTTCGCATTTCCGTATACGTCCAGCAGCATTTCCCAAACAAGCTTTCCCTTGCTGTCGTAAGCCTGCGTAGGGGTTTCCAGATAGTCATGCACAATCGTGTACCGTTCCTGTTCCGTCACCTTGGCCACGGGTGTGAAGCTTTGTCCGTCATACACCCATGTGATGACATTTTCAAATGTCACCTTACGGTCGTAGCTTTCCCGCCCCATATCGTCTGTCACAAGTCTTGGGCGTTCATCATCCTTGCACTCCCACTCGTGCAGCAGCACGTTACCGTCCCAGCAGAACATTCTCGCCGTTCCGTCGGATGTCTTTGCCGTGCGTCTGCCCAGCGCGTCGTATTCGAATGTCACGGTCTTTCCCTCCGGCGTGATGACGCTCTCCAGCATACCGTTTGCCAGCCACGTGTAGCAGGTGTCTACCGGCTTCCATGCCTGCGCATCGTCCGCTTCTGCTTTCTCACTTCCCGTGAAGATGCCCAGGAAGCCGTGCCTTGCCTGTGCCTTCGGTGCTTCTGTCAGATTCCTCCGGCTACTGTATATTCCTAAAAAGAGACCTCCAAAGTGTAAACAGTCTCCTATTTTATAATTGTTAGATTACTCAATAAAGCCTGTATTGCTTAAAATATCTTTATATATTTCTGTGAATGAATTAAGCTCATTTTTTTTATTTAATTCAAATAGTAATTGAGCTAATAATGTAATCAGTTCTTCATCTTTTTCTGCTTTTGTTGTATATTCCCAAAATATTTTTGAAAAATAATTGTCGTTTTTATTTTTACATAGGGATAATATTATTTTTTTTGCCATATGAGAATTTGATATATTATCATATAAATAGACATAAAAAAGTTCAGGCAAAAATGGTAATTTCATATTATTATCAAACCCGTCGATGATTTTAAGTATATAACATGACGTATCTCTATTCTTAATTTTATCTTTAAAATCTAAGACAATTTTCTCTTTATTATGTGAATTTATATAAGTATATAAAATCTGCTGGTAATGTATGGCGGCTTCAACTACATCGTCTATTGTAATGTGGAAGGATTTGCCTGAGTTATGTGCATCTTGTAAAGTTTCCATTTTTGTCAATTTTTCCAATTTTTCTTGTTTGAATTTCTGATAATTTTTGTTCAAATTCTTCCAAAGTCATGTCTCTTGTATTATAGATTGTATGGTGACCAATAGCCATAGGACCTCCTACGTCACGACCATCCGCTTTAATTGCTAGCCCTTCAGGTAATTGAGTTTCATCTATTATCTCATATACTGTCGTATTTCTTAATATAGTAGCCATGTTTTCAGGAGTATTAAAGGTGGATTTTCCTTGAGGAAACATAATATCAGCCTGAGATTTTATCATTCCTTGTTCATCGGGTTGTATATCTTGAGGAACTCTTATTCCTTTGGGCATTGTTGCATTTCCAGCTAAAACAATTAGTCCAAATACATCCAAACATATATTTAAATCTTGGACATATCCATAGAGCGTAGGATTATTTCCTGCCAATCTGATAGAATCTTGTGAGATATAACTTCCTAGTTTCGTGTCGTAATACCTAAACCTATTATAATACAGACAAGTTTCGTTATCCTCATACTGCCCCTGATACCTGAACGGGATGAAGCATTTTTCTCCGGCATATTCCTTCGCATTCCCGTACACGTCCAGCAGCATCTCCCAAACAAGTTTTCCCTTGCTGTCGTATGCCTGTGTAGGGGTTCCCAGATAGTCATGTACAATCGTGTATCGTTCCTGTTCCGTTACCTTGGCCACGGGGGTGAAGCTTTGTCCGTCATATACCCATGTGATGACATTTACAAATGTCACCTTACGGTCGTAGCTTTCCCTTCCCATGTCGTCCGTCACAAGCCGTGGTCGTTCGTTCTCCTTGCACTCCCATTCGTGCAGTAGTACGTTACCGTCCCAGCAGAACATCCTTGCCGTTCCGTCGGATGTCTTTGCCGTGCGTCTGCCCAGCGCGTCGTACTCGAATGTCACGGTTTTTCCATCCGGTGTGATGACGCTTTCCAGCATACCGTTTGCCAGCCACGTGTAGCAGGTGTCTCCCGGCTGCCATGCCTGTGC
>CALUJF010000102.1 GCA_944320855.1 uncultured Phocaeicola sp. | reverse complement strand
TACAGCTTCGTCCGTGACAAGGCCGGACAGGTATGCACGGAAAGGGGATTTGACGGCATGATGCGCAGCTACATACGTAACCGTACCGGAGAGACCGTACTTGTGGAACGTCCCGGAGGAAGAAGCACCTCCTACGAATATGACGCAAGGGGACGCTTGTGTACCGTATCATACCATGACGGTACGAAAGAAGAATACTCCTACGACAAGAATGGCAACCTGGTAATGGCGGCAAACGCATCGGCACGCATCCGGCTAGAACGTGACGCGGCAGGGCGCATCATCAGGGAAAGCATGGAACTGCCTGCCGGAGACACACCAGTGGAAGTGACTTCCGTGGAATCGGAATACGATGGCTACGGAAACCGCACAAGAGTACGGAGTTCGCTGGGCGCTGACGTGAGACTGGACTATGACAGTTTCGGACTGGTAAGCGGAGTAAACGCAAGCTGCGGCAAGGAAGACAATCCCAAATGGGAAAGCGGCATCAGACGTGACGATGCCGGACGCGAGGTGGAACGCTTCGCCACAGGAGGAATACGCATAGCCACGGACTATGACGACACGGGAATGGTACGCTCGCGCCACGTGTATTCAGACGGAAGGCATACTGGATTCCGAAGCTACAGATGGGACGTGGGCGCAAGGCTGATGTCGATGCGCTGCAACCTGTCGGCAGAACCGGTAATCTTTGACTACGACTCGGTGGGAAACCTCATACGGGGAGAATACGGTATGTTCGACCGCATCTTCCGCACACCCGACCTGGTGGGAAACATCTACCGGGATGAAAACCGCAAAGACCGCACCTACGACAGAGGCGGACGGCTGCTGAGCGATGGTGAGTTCCACTACAGCTATGACTGCGAGGGGAACCTCGTATGCAAGAGCCGGAGAAATCTGACAGAAGCGCCAAAGGCACAGGCAAAGCACGGATTCTTGGGTATCTTCTCGGGAAGTGAGAAAGCAAAAGCAGACGATGCACAGGCATGGCAGCCGGGAGACACCTGCTACACGTGGCTGGCAAACGGTATGCTGGAAAGCGTCATCACACCGGAAGGAAAGACCGTAACCTTTGAGTATGACGCATTGGGCAGACGCACGGCAAAGACCTCTGACGGAACGGCAAGGATGTTCTGCTGGGACGGCAACGTGTTGCTGCATGAATGGGACTGCAGGGAGAACGAACGGCCACGGCTTGTGACGGACGACATGAGAAGGGAGAGTTATGACCATAAGGTGACATTTGAAAATGTCATTACATGGGTGTATGACGGACAGAGCTTCACCCCCGTTGCCAAAGTAACGGAACAGGAACGGTACACGATTGTGCATGACTATCTGGGAACCCCGACGCAGGCATACGATAGCAAGGGGAAACTTGTCTGGGAAATACTGCTAGACGTATATGGAAATGCGAAGGAATATACTAGAGAAAAATGCTTCATTCCGTTCAGATACCAAGGACAATATGAAGATGAAAAGACTGAATTGTACTATAACAGATTCCGATATTATAACCCTGATCAAGGTAATTATATCTCACAAGACCCAATCGGTTTAGCAGGAAACAACCCTACTTTATATGGATACGTGAAAAACTCAAACATGTGGATTGATGTATTCGGATTGGATGTTTATGGACTTTATACTACAGCTGATGGTTGGTATCCAGTATATACAAAAGGGCAACTACAACCAACTTCATACATATTTATGAAAAAGGGAGAGTTGTATAAAATTGGAGAATCCCAAAGGTCTTCAAAGAGATATTCTATCATACAATTGGATCAAGCTAGAATCAACAAATCGTTGGCGACTTCTGTTGCTGTTGATTCCAACAGAAAAGTTATACAAGGACAAACAGTAGGACTAAAAATGAGATTTTTTTCAAAAGGAGGAAATAAGCAATATGACCGTTTTTTAGAAAATCAATTATTAGAAAATTATAAAAAACAAAATGGCGGTAATTTACCTCCGGGCAATAAAACATGTCATTAAAAACAAAATCACTTATGGGAACTTTTTTAAAAATAACTTATGAATCTAGATACGCCGGAGATTTTGATAATAATGTAAAACAAAATAAGGTTTTAGATTATATAATTGACAATTTAAATAATACAATGTGGCAAGAATCCATATCCAATCAATTGCAGAAAACAGCTAAACATCATATATCGTTAAGCATTTTTTTAAGGCTATTCGATGTAAAAGATATTAAAGAAGGTAAATTAAAATCTTGTACTCGGTATAAGCAAAAAGAAGATATACTTGTAATAGATCAAATGATTGCTTTAAATGAATATGTAATTTTTCCAGAGGACGAAATGCGCAGGAAACTCTGTAATGTCATTTTAATTTATTTAAAAGATGTATTGATAAAATACAAAACTCGTTTTCAAGATTTTGATTCTGTCGCTTTTATTCCTTTACTAGAAAATCAATTTAAAAAAATTATAAACAACGAATTTGAAGATAACTTTTACGAAACAGAATCTTTTGCGATGCTAAAACAAGCAGAAGAAATAAAAAATAAATTTCATAATCGATAGAGTTTATACAGAATAAAAAACAAGCCTTATAAATACCAGTAGCCTAAAACATTATTGGAAAAACAATATATTTAAGGCAAAAAGCTTTGCAGATTATAGGACTTGTTTTCCGTTAATAATTTATATTTGTAATTGATAAAGGACAGTTTATATTATTTACTGACACACATATGATGACGACAAATATGAATGTGCATACTATTAGCAAGGTAAAATATGATATTCTATACCTCACGTAAATCATATTTCTGTCTTCTCTCCTGCACATTCAAGATTTTCTTAATAACTTGTCATTGTGTTTCCCCTAATTCATATATGAATACATAATTATTTAAGTCTGCAAACAAATTAATCATTTTTCATTGAAATGAGTAAACATCATTTTTGAAAAAAAAGTTCTTATGATTTAAAGCTTAAAACAAAAGACAATGGATAGAAATTTATTAAGTATTTTTGAAAGCAAGATTCAGAAAAATATTATTTCATTCTGTAAAGAGATTAACGAATCTCAGGCAGATTTATATATCATTATGGCAAGAAAAGCAGCTTGTTTAATTTCTGTATTAGAAAAACTATCATTAATTACGCTGCGAGGTGATGTAATATCCGAACGTGTCATGGACTCCAATATAAACTGGCAAAATTATAGTAAAATAATCATAATAGATGATGTTGTCATTTCAGGTACGACATTATATAAAACTATAAATAGAATAAAGAAATTCAATTCTCATATAGATATAAAGTTATTTATATTAGGAGTAAATGATTATTGGTTCAATAACGATATCTTAAATCAAGACGGAGTTTCGTATATCAAAGAACCAATACGTAAATTAAATAATTCAGAATGTATACGATTAAGTGGTGATATAGTCAGACTACTTGCAAAATACCCAGTCCCATACAATATAGATTATCCAATTTATAACACCTTAAAGTTAACAGATAAAGAATACAAAAAAGTATTGACTATGCCTGGATGGCAGATTGCTGAGGTTACTTCTTTTGCTCCTAGAACTGATGGAGTATTTACACACACATTTATTCCACAAGAATCTATTTTAGAAGCATGCGGTTCTACATACACAAGTGATTTCATAAAAGAATCTTTATTAAAAATTAGGACGTATGGACGAAGCCGTAACGACAAAAAACATAATTATCATTTGTTGACTATAATTCCTATGATAATTATGCCACCGATTACTACCTCTGATTTAGATAATTTATTCAAACATATAACTAAAGACGAAAAGATATTAAACATATTAAATAGTTATACAGCCAAATTACGTTTCGTTCAGTTTATACTAGCTGATGTAATTGCGCGTCATTTTTTAGAAGAGATTAATTTATTACTTGACAAAGATACTACTGTAGAAAGAGAGTATTCCTCTTTAAGATATTTGTTTCCTTCTTCAATTATTAGTAATGTTGTAGAAGCTGCAGAACACTTTATGGGCAATATAAAAATGCCGTTATTAGAAAAATATATCAAGACCAATGGAGAACATAAAAAAATTAATAATATTCTTGATGTAAATCAAACATTATATTCTCCATTTATTGAGATGTACTATCAAGATGAGATTCCGTCTCGAAAACTTGTATACGAAAAAGGTGTTAATGTTTTTAATGAAGCTAGTTATCAGAGTATTATCAACAGACTAAATAGAGGTGTTTCAATTACGTATTTATTAAACTTATTAAATGATCTGCCTACAAATTTGCGTTTGCCTTTTGTGTCTGCATTTTTAGATAATGCAATAGATGAAGGTATCGTTGTCCCAATAACTGTATACGAAAATGAAATTGTATATAGAGCATTTCGGCATGGAGAAGATGTTCAATTCTGCCAGCAAGAAGAACGCTTATGTTATGACATGTTGTATGCTTTTGCAAATACTATCAAACAAGATTCTATTCAGAAACTATGGATAGAAAAATTATTAGTTCTTCTTTTCCAATTGGGAGAAGGTAATTTCTTTGAGCCGCTACAAATGGATATTAATCCGTATCGACATATAAAAGGGATTGAAAAAATAGAAGCCGCTAGTGTAAGGTATTATCTTCAAGGACCTGTAATTATAAAAACCCCAGTTAATAGTATTATAGAAAAACCGTACCTTGAATACTCAGATAAAATCAATTGGCTTACTTCATATTTACTAAAAAATGAACGGTCTCCATTGAAGTTATTACCCAATGGAATGTATGGTTTTGACCTAGAAAAATATGAAAAGATTTCGAAAGGCGACTACGAAATCGTTGTTGACTCAAAAAAAGTTCAATTTGCCAAAAATGTAGGACGAATTTTCGGAACATTGCTATCCAATGGACTAAAAAAACAATCTCCTAGTATTAATTCTGATCAACTTGTTGCTTTAACAAGTAGTATAGAAACTAAAAATGTAATTGGAGCCTTGGCTGCTGAAATCAATATCTGTACAAAAACATGGACAACAGGTAAAAACAGTATACAAAGTACCATTAATGACCTTTTGTATAAACGTACAGAAATACTCAATAGATTAAAATCTATTCATAAGTCTGCATGGCATCAAGCACTAAATGACGGAATACGCAAGTTTCTATGGTATAGTGAGGGAGAAGCCTATGAAATCATAAATGATATAAGTATAAGTTTTGAAGATGATTTATATAAAGACACATGGGATGGATTATGGTCTCCTAATTTAGAGAAAAGAGGAAATGAAGAGTATTCTCAATTAAAAGAATTAGCTGACACTGAAGGACTATGGCTATTATGTGTAAATGCTTATTTCCTTATTCTTGAGTATTTCGTACAAAAGAGAGAGAATATAAATTTTGATGAAAAGAGCTTACTTGAGAAAATCGATAAGGTTTATACACAAATAAAACAATTTAATAGTAGCAGACTGGTTAGAGAGATTATACCAATAATCCTTTACTTCAAATCAAAAAAATATGATAATGAATATATAGAAAATAATGTAATAAAAATATATGATCGTTTGATTTCTCTATTCAATCGTTCAATTAAAATATTAGAGGATGCAAGCAATGTTTTTTCACAAAGTTCTAAAATTTGCATATTCCGGAGCATACCCGTTCACTTTCCGGCGGTCTATTAGGGCATAAAATCATGCCTTAAAAGCGCAATTT
>CALUJF010000101.1 GCA_944320855.1 uncultured Phocaeicola sp. | reverse complement strand
CTGCAGGACACATACTCCACAACATTTGGAATACGAACAATAGAGTATATAGCCGACAAGGGTTTCTTCCTTAACGGGAAACACCGTAAGTTTCAGGGAGTATGCAATCACCATGACTTAGGCCCGCTTGGAGCAGCTGTAAATGTATCTGCTCTGCGTCATCAGTTGAAACTACTGAAAGAAATGGGATGCGATGCTATCAGAACCGCACATAATATGCCTGCTCCTGAACTTGTAAAACTGTGTGATGAGATGGGATTTATGATGATGATTGAGCCTTTTGATGAATGGGACATAGCAAAATGCGACAACGGCTACCACCGCTTTTTCAACGAATGGGCTGAAAAGGATATGGTGAACATGCTCAGACAGTATCGTAACAATGCATGTGTAGTGATGTGGAGTATCGGTAATGAAGTGCCTACACAGTGTAGTCCTGAGGGTTATAAAGTAGCAAAATTCCTGCAGGATATTTGTCATAGGGAAGACCCTACACGCCCTGTTACATGCGGTATGGACCAGGTGAGCTGTGTACTAAACAACGGATTTGCAGCTATGCTCGATATCCCTGGATTCAACTATCGTGCCCACCGTTACGAAGAAGCTTATGAAAGACTGCCTCAAAACATAGTCTTAGGCTCTGAGACATCTTCTACAGTAAGTTCAAGAGGAGTATATAAGTTTCCGGCTGAAAGTAAGGCAGACGCCAAGTACGATGACCACCAGTCTTCTTCATACGACCTTGAATACTGTTCATGGTCAAACATTCCTGATATAGATTTCGCACTTGCAGAAGACCATGAATGGACTATAGGACAGTTCGTATGGACCGGATTCGACTATCTTGGCGAACCAAGCCCATATGACACAGATGCATGGCCTAACCATAGCTCTATGTTCGGTATAATTGACCTTGCATCTATTCCTAAAGACAGATATTATCTCTACAGAAGTGTATGGAACAAGGATGCTGAAACTCTGCATATACTGCCACACTGGAACTGGGAAGGACATGAAGGAAAGGATGTGCCTGTATTCGTATATACAAACTATCCTTCGGCTGAACTGTTCGTAAACGGAGTAAGCTATGGAATAAGAACAAAGAACGACTCTACAGTAGTGAACCGCTACCGTCTGATGTGGCATAATGTGAAATATCAGCCGGGAGAAGTAAAAGTAATAGCTTACAACAGCGACGGTAGTAAAGCCGCTGAAAAATCCTTACATACCGCAGGAAAACCTTACCGTATAAAACTTGTTTCAGACTACACAAGTCTTAAAGCCGATGGCAAAGATTTGGCTTATGTAACTCTTCGCATTGAAGACAAGGACGGCAATCTCTGTCCTACAGACGGACGTCTGGTTAACTTCCGTGTTGATGGTGCCGGAAAGTACAGAGCCTCTGCCAATGGTGACCCTACATGCCTTGACTTGTTCCACAAACCGGAGATGCATGCATTCAACGGAATGCTGACAGTGATACTACAAGCAGGAGAGAAACCTGGAAAGATTCGTCTTCGCGCGTCGGCCAAGGGATTGAAGACAGGAGAGTTTGAAATACCTGTAACGGAATATTCGACAGAAAAAGAAGATTATGAGCCTTTCTATAAGGGTGCAGACATCAGCTGGGTCACAGAAATGGAATCGCAGGGACACAAGTTCTATAATAAAAAAGGAGAAGAAAAGGAATGCACCTCACTGATGAAAGAACTTGGTCTTAATGCTATCCGTCTTCGTGTATGGGTTAATCCTAAAGAAGGTTGGAGCAGCAAGGAAGATATGCTTAAACTGGCACGCCGTGCCAAAGCAAACGGAATGGAACTGATGGTAGATTTCCATTACAGTGATTGGTGGGCAGACCCGGGACAACAGCATAAGCCTGCAGCATGGAAAAATCTCAGCTTTGACAAACTGAAGACAGCAATGGCAGACCATACTAAAGAAGTTCTTGAAGCATTGAAAGCAGAAGGAATCACTCCTAAATGGGTACAGGTAGGCAATGAGATACGTCCGGGAATGCTTTGGGATGAGAATCCGGAAACGAGCGGTGCCTCATATGATATTCGCGAATGTGATGTAAAAGAGTCTGGAAGCAAATCAACAGCTGTAAGATTCAGAATGAACTGGAAAAACCTGGCAGAGCTTATTAACTCTGGATATGACGCTGTAAAATCAGTTTTCCCGGGTTCTACAGTTGTTGTGCATCTCGACAATGGATATGACAAGGAACTGTACCGCTGGTTCTTCGATGAACTTAAGGCAAACGGTGGCAAATGGGACATGATAGGGATGTCTATCTATCCTTACTGGACAATTATGGAAAAACCGGAATATACTCCGGAAAAGACCATAAACGATTGTATTGAGAATATAAGACTAGTAAACGAGAGATACAGTTGCGATGTGATGATAGTCGAGACAGGAATGGAATGTGCCGACGACAACGGCAAACTGGTAGACTCTGAAACTCTTAATGAGGGACGCAGACTTTTAAGAAATCTGATAGACCAAAGCATCGAAAAAACCAATGGTATCTGTAAAGGTGTCTTTTATTGGGAACCAGAATGCAAACCGAGTAAATATCGCCTGGGGGCATTTACTGAGGACGGCAAACCAACAGAAATAATGGACGCATTCATACCATAACATATGACTTTCAACTATAACGGATAGGAATACAATCAATTCTTATCCGTTATTTTTTATCAGCTCTTCTGATATTCCTTTGGGGATATCCCTGTTTTCCTTTTAAAGTATTTTCCGAAGAAAGACTGGTTGGCGAAATTCAGCATATCACATACCTGCTGCACCGTATATTTATTGCTTTTCAGCAACGCTTTAGCCTCAAGTATTACATAATCGGAAATCCACTCTCCGGCAAGCCTTCCCGTAACATTCTTTATTACCTGCGAAAGATATTTTGGCGAAATACATAACAAATCCGCATAATACGTTATACTTCGTTCTTGGACGTAATTCTTCTGAACAGCCTGAATAAAACGGGAATAGATTTCCTGGTT
>CALUJF010000100.1 GCA_944320855.1 uncultured Phocaeicola sp. | reverse complement strand
AAATTGCGCTTTTAAGGCATGATTTTATGCCCTAATAGACCGCCGGAAAGTGAACGGGTATGCTCCGGAATATGCATTACTGACTTGCATGATGATATGGAATATTTTATTTCCATTTTCTTACAAGCAGCCTTGGCAAAGTTTACCGATGCAAGTGATGCATTAAAGTGAATTGCCGGTTTCCTAAGATCTGTATACTGACAGTTTGTTATTCCGACATGTCGCTTGGCATGGCGAAAGTAAAATTCGATTTGGAAACGTGTCCTTTAAAAGTCCAGGACATCCTGTGCGTTCTGTATTTCATCCGTAGAGAAATACAGCTGCCATTTATCAGTTCTTCCATCAATAGGATACCATACGGTCTGGCTCACAAAGCATTTGAGCGCTTTGGAATACGCTTCAGTCCGTAAAGTTTACCCTTGCTCACTTTGTACTCGGTACATCTTGTGATGTCCAGATTTTCAAAGTAAATCTTTCCGTCATATAATTTTGGATGTCTGCGTTTTGCTGCCTGATTTGGGAATGAAATACGGAATAATGGCTATCTATACAAATTGCCGGATAATATATATTATTAAGAAGCATAAAAGGAATAGGTGTAATCACTGCCATTGTATTACTGTGTGTTACAGACAATTTTCAAAGATTTGATAACCTAAGGAAATTTGCTTGCTATTGTGGAGTTACCCGAACGAACAGTAATTACTGCCATTGCTTGGAATCTGCAGATGAAAGCATATTATAAAAGAAAAGTAGCCGAGGGAAAACATAAGTATCTGTATAACTGCTGTAAGAACCCCAATAATAGCAAGGGCTTTTGCTGTGATACGAAGCCAGACTCCATTTGTAACATTGGTTAAATAAAAATGGGTGCATCGAAAATATCTTAGATTTAGGAAGCCGTCAGGACTTCTGATAGATTGTTATGTGTATATACAAACTTGCCTAAGAGTACGTTAATGTTCGTGAACTTGGGCAAGATTTTAAAGATTTTGTTTGGAGAGGACTTAGGATTCAGCCTCTTGAATTACGTGATGAGCCTTAGATCGGAAACTAAATACCAAGTATAAACAAAAAAAGAGGACGCAAGCACCCTCTTTTTGTTTATTTTATGATTTTATCAGTTCTTGTTAGCACGCTTTCTTTCAGTCTCATCAAGAATAATCTTACGCATACGCATGCTCTTTGGAGTCACTTCCACGTATTCGTCTTCCTTGATATATTCCAAAGCTTCTTCAAGTGAGAATATCACCGGAGGGATGATTCGTGCCTTGTCGTCCGAACCTGATGCACGCATGTTGGTAAGTTTCTTTGATTTAGTTACGTTGATTACCAGGTCATTTTCGTGTACGTGTTCACCTACCACCTGTCCTGCATAAACTTCGTCCTGAGGATAGATAAAGAACTTGCCTCTGTCCTGAAGCTTGTCGATAGCGTAGGCAAATGCTGTACCTGCTTCCATGGCAATCATAGAACCGTTTGTACGGCGGTCTATTTCACCCTTGTATGGCTGATATTCCTTGAAACGGTGTGCCATGATAGCTTCTCCCTGAGATGCTGTAAGCACATTTGTACGCAGACCGATGATACCGCGCGATGGCATGTTGAACTCAATGTTTACACGGTCGCCCTGAGTTTCCATTGATGTAAGTTCACCCTTACGGCGAGTCACCATATCAATCATCTTGCTTGAGAATTCTTCAGGAACGCTGATAGTGAGTTCCTCGATTGGTTCGCACTTCACTCCGTCTATCTCCTTGAAGATAACCTGTGGCTGACCTACCTGAAGCTCGTAACCTTCGCGGCGCATTGTTTCGATAAGTACAGACAAGTGGAGCACACCACGTCCTGAAACAATCCATTTACCGTCCTCGTTTTCAGTTTTTCTCACACGGAGAGCAAGGTTCTTGTCAAGCTCCTTCATCAGACGGTCGTGAATGTGACGTGATGTAACGAACTTACCTTCCTTGCCGAAGAAAGGAGAGTCGTTGATAGTGAAGAGCATACTCATTGTCGGCTCGTCGATTGCGATAGGAGCAAGTGGTTCCGGATTTTCGAAATCGCAGATTGTGTCACCGATTTCAAAACCTTCAACGCCTACTATGGCGCAGATGTCACCGGATGAAACAGATTCCACTTTCTTGCGTCCAAGTCCTTCGAAAGTATGTATTTCCTTTATCTTTGATTTTACAAATGAGCCGTCGCGTTTGGCAAGAGTAACGTTCATACCCTCTTTCAGAGTACCTCTGTGTACACGTCCCACTGCGATACGTCCGGTGTATGAAGAATAGTCCAATGATGTGATAAGCATCTGAGGAGTACCTTCAAGGAATTCCGGAGCAGGGATGTATTTTATGATGGCATCCAGCAACGGAGTGATGTTGTCTGTCGGAGTTTTCCAGTCTTCGCCCATCCAGTTGTTCTTTGCAGAACCGTAGATTACAGGGAAGTCAAGCTGGTCCTCTGTAGCGTTGAGGCTGAACATCAGGTCGAACACCATTTCATGAACTTCTTCCGGACGGCAGTTAGGCTTGTCTACCTTGTTTACTACTACTATTGGCTTAAGTCCTATCTGCAGCGCTTTCTGAAGTACGAAACGTGTCTGTGGCATAGGACCTTCGAATGCGTCTACAAGCAGAATACATCCGTCTGCCATGTTCAATACACGTTCCACTTCACCACCGAAATCGGCGTGTCCCGGAGTGTCTATGATGTTGATTTTAGTACCTTTGTAGTTGATTGATACGTTTTTCGAGAGAATCGTTATACCTCTTTCACGTTCCAAATCGTTGTTATCCAATACCAGTTCACCGTTAGTCTGGTCTCCGCGGAACAAGTGTCCCGCCAGCATCATCTTGTCCACCAATGTTGTTTTACCGTGGTCAACGTGGGCAATGATGGCAATGTTTCTAATGTCTTGCATACTATATACCTATATATTTGGCTGCAAATTTACTATTTTTCAGTGAAATACGGTTATAATGCGTTATGGTTTTTATTTTTTTTAGAAGTGAGATTCATTCCGTATGATAATTGTGTTATTGGAGAGATTTGCATGGACATAGAACAGATTAAGGACAATATACGGATAGAAATGTAACTTTTTGTTTGAAAAGCAGAAAAAAAAGGTCGGATGTTTTGTCTAATATAAAGATTCTTAGTATCTTTGCACTCGCAAATCAAATTTATACATTTTAAAAACAGTCAAAATTATGTATTTAGACGCAGCTAAAAAACAAGAAATCTTTGA
>CALUJF010000099.1 GCA_944320855.1 uncultured Phocaeicola sp. | reverse complement strand
GTAGGAGGAAACATCGGTTTGACGTTGGACATCGGTAGTACGGAAGTTGTAAGCGGATGGGGAGTAGTTAGAAGCAGTACTGACGTAGATGTGACATTTTCTCTTTCTCCGGGGGTCAACTATATGCTTACAGACAACTGGTATGTAGGTGGAGAATTAGGATTGTCAGTTGCGCCTGGTGGAGCAAGCATATTTGCCATTGGACCTTGCGGGGGTTATTACGTTCCGTTCAACAAGACGATTGGAATGATGAATACTCTAAGTATGGGGTTCGGAGTAGCCGAAAATGCATTTGCTTTCTCATTTGGATATACACCTGGACTGCTTATTTCCCTTTCCAGTAAGACATATCTTACTACGTCACTTGGGGCATTGGGATATAACTCCGGACAGAAATCCTTCTCCATTAATTTGCTGAGGGGAGCTTCGTTAGGATTTGTCTATGTGTTCTGATTATGAAAGCCAATTCATTTCCCTCGATATAATCAAACCTGTAGTTCAGGAATAGTATTAAGGTGTAAAGAGCGGTAACAAAGCCTCGATTTCTATCTTTTCAATTCCTCTCTGTTGCGGTTTTTCCGTCATGGAGAGGATTTTTTATAGAAAATAAATTTTATTATTGTCTGAATGTATAATATGTCGTGCTTTTGATTAATTTTGTTGACGATGATTTCAATCTTGGTATTAACATAAAAATTATACGGATATGAATAATGAATTTCTTGAAATTATAAAGACTCGTCGCAGTTGCCGTCAGTATAAGGCAGAACAGATTACAGATGAAGAGTTGAAAGCTGTTTTGGAAGCAGGAACTTATGCCCCAACATCGCGCGGTATGCAGTCGCCTTACATTGTGGCTGTTCAGAATGATGAAATACGCAAGAAACTGGCAGAGATGAATGCCCATGTGATGGGAGTTACTTCCAATCCGTATTATGACGCACCTACTTATGTTCTGGTATTTACTCCGGCTGATGCCAACAATCCGATACAGGACGGAAGCTGTGTACTGGAAAACATGATGCTCGCCGCTCATGCCATAGGGCTTGCAAGCTGCTGGATTCACAGGGAAAGAGAAATGTTCTCTACTGAGGAAGGAAAGAAACTGATGGAAAGTTTCGGATTGCCTGAAGGTCTGGTTGGTATTGGTGCGCTTGCTTTGGGATATCCGGCAAAACCGGCCGATGCCCCGAAACCTCGTAAGGTTGATTACTATAGGGTGATAAAATGAAATTTTGAAAATAAAGCACAGAAACCATGACAGTTCTTTTGATTGATTCGCTGTCATGGTTTTTTCGTAATGTTGATATTATACTTTATAGTTGAAATGCCAATAAAACTGGGCTTCAGTTGTTCAGGCATCTGTACTCATTAGGAGAAACACCCATTATCTTTTTGAAAATCAGACTGAAATATTGCACATTGCTATAACCTAACCGATGGGCTACAGTGGCCGGGGTATTCAATGGATTGTCAAGCATCTTTCTTGCGGTTTCCAGACGTTTGCACTCGAAATACTCATATAGTGTCTTGCCTGTTTCAAATTTCAGGAGGTCGTTGAAATAAGGCTCTGACAGACCAAGTTCTGCGGCACAGAGTTCCGATGTAGGTAATATGGAATTGCATAACATGCCGGAATCCATGTATTTTTCAATCAGTCTGTCCAACTCTTCAAGGATGAGCTTGTTTTTATTCTCGTGTGTGATGAACTGACGCTCGTAAAAACGGGTACAGTAATCGAGCAATAATTCAATGTGTTTTGAAAGAATTGTTGCAGTATGCTTATCGATGGAATGATGTAATTCTTCTTCTATGTTATTGAAGCAGCACATAATGGTTGCAGTTTCGCGTGCGGATAAGTGCAATGCCTCTTCTTTGCTGTACGAAAAGAATGTGTAATTCTCTATATGGCTTTTTAGCGGAGTTTGGAAGAGTAGTGTAGGATGAAAAGCCAGAAGCCATCCTTTGTCGGGCAGCACTTCATCTTTACTCATACTGAAATTATCGCCGGGTTTGATAAATACCATAGTGGCATCTGAATAGTCGTAATACTTCCGTCCGCAGCAGCAACAGTTGTTGGCACATTCCTCTATCAGCAGGATAGTGTAGAAACCGAATGTTACTGCCTCGTGCTTTAAATCCCTATGCTCCAGATTGATGATGCTTATCATGGGATGCAGCGTTTTGCATCCTAATTTACGGTTGCATTCGCACACACTCTTTATGTTCAGTATTTCTTTCATTCAGTTTTCCTTTTCAGCCTATAATATTTTCACGGTATTTATTGGGCGTGCATCCCACTCTTTTCTTGAACAGGCGGCACAGGTGCTGCGGATATTGGAATCCGAGCGAGTATGCTATCTGGCTTATGGTATCCTGTGTGCCTGATATACGGTCCTTGGCTATCTCGATGACTTTTTCATGGATGTATTCCTGTGGAGTTTTGCCTGTCTCTTTTTTAAACAGGTCGCCGAAGTAATTGGGCGACAGGCACAACTTGTCTGCAAAGTATTTCACAGATGGAAGTCCGTTGTATTCGGCTGTTGTACCTTCGAAATATTCGTTCAGAAGCTGTTCGAAATGAATCAGAACGTCATGGTTGCTTTTACTGCGTGTTATGAACTGTCGTTCGTAGAAACGCATACAGTAGCCAAGAAGGAGCTCTATGTAAGTGACAATCAGATTCTTGCTGTGTTTGTCGATACCATGCTCCAGTTCTTTATGGATGATTTTCAGGCAATCTAATATAATACCCTGTTCTTCTTCCGACACGTGTAAAGCCTCGTTTATCTCGTATGAAAAGAATGTATAATTCTTTATAGTCTTGTTCAGTGGTGTGCCTCGAAGCAAATCCGGATGGAAGATTATTCCGTATGCATTCGTCTTAATCTGATTGAGAGTCGGTTTTGTTTCTGCTGTTTGTCCGGGCGCAAAACAGACTATTGTTCCTTCTTCGTAGTCATATTTTTGTCGTCCATACTTGATGTCGCAGGCTTTCTCCATTTTCAGATAGATGGCATATACTCCGTAGTTTATGCGTATAGTGTCAACTGCCCGTGTGGCTTCGTTGAGATTGATTACGCTTACTAACGGATGAAGGGTTTCCAGACCATACAATTTGTTGTACTGGTCGATACTGTCCAAATTGATTGTTTTGTCCATATCTTTATATTCTTTTCGTTTTACAAAAATAGTGAATTATACGGTTTCTCGCACAACCTTAATTACTGATATTATAACCTATGTTACTGATTTGTGATATGATTGGCGGTTATAATGTAATTGAGGTAATAATATCAGTAATTCATCTACACGGGGTAATTGGCTGCAATACTAATTTTGCAATAAATGTGCGACAAGAAGTCGTACAAGTAATTGTTCAGCATGATGTCTGAACCTGTTGTTCCGTCAACAGTAGCCTAA
>CALUJF010000098.1 GCA_944320855.1 uncultured Phocaeicola sp. | reverse complement strand
AATTCTTTTATGCTAACTCTTGTTAATTCAACTCGCTGATTTTTAAGTGTTTAATTAATTATTTACCGAAGTATTGAATATACATATTGTTGAATATATTAGTAAATGGTATAAAATATCCATAATTATCACTTTCTTCAACATTAAAGTCATTACCAGCTTTACCTGTTAGTCCACCATAAATATATCCTGAATTTTTAAGTCTTTTCACTTCCCAATGCTCCGGAATCTCCCCAATCCATTCGATACCGCTATCTTTTAGAGGAACATTTTTATCCAAACCTTTGGTTACAGCTTCGGTAATGACAGATTGCTTGTAGCTTTGCAGTTTGGTTATCATTTCCTCTTGCAAAGTTATCAGTTCGTCTATCTCACCACATTTTTGGTCAAGGTAGGTGGCGATGGATTGTTGCTCAAAATCTAAAGGCATGAATACAGGGAATTCGGCTAACATAGGTAACCTTACTGAATCCACAGTGGATTTAGAGTTTGCACTTTCTATTACATGATAGAATAATGAACTTAAATAATAAAATAAATATATCCTATTTATATTTTTAAACTGATTAATACAATATACTCGTTGGTGACAAGCAAATTTATCATCAGCAAGATGAAAAACTTTTCCTGCTCCAACCCCATCACCTGCCATTAGTATAGATGCACCTTCAAAAGTATATTTGTTACTTCTTTCTACTTTTGGGGAACGCACAAAAATGGGTATTTTCCATCAGGAACACTGTCTTGTGTATCTTGATTACCTGTATTAATATTACTTAGGCGCTTTAAACATATTTTTTCCCAATGCTCCGGAATCTCCCCAATCCAAGCAATTCCACTGTCTTTATATTTATCGTATCTATTTCCCATAATCCTCAATCTTCCTGTTCGTAATAATAAGAGTAATCAATACCTTTCATAAAGGTTTCACGGTCATTAATCTTGTCGGTAAGTGCGGGGCGCAGAAGTGCTTTCAGTTCATCAGCATTAGATACACTGTGAGTCATTGCATCAAGGTAAGATTTCTTGTTTACATTACTCCAGTCCACACAGACTTTAAGATTTTTCTTCAGCATCAGGTCAAGCCAAATACGTGTGGCGCGTCCGTTGCCTTCACGGAAAGGATGGGCTATGTTCATCTCCACGTACTTGTCTATTATCTCATCAAAACTTGTTTCGGGCATACGTTCTATCTGTTCCAATGTAGCTTGAAGATATTGAACCATTGCAAACTGGAATCCTCCTTTGGCTATGTTTACCGTGCGTATCTGTCCGGCAAAGTCGTATAGTCCGCCAAACAAATAGGCATGAATCTGCTGCAAACCTTTTATGGTTCCTACCTCAATGCTGTCAATCAGACTGCTTTCAAACAGAGCATATGCTTTCGATTTACTTCGTCCGTCTATAGTTTCATCGTTGTTGGTAAACCATTCCACAAACCGGGCAGCCTTGGTATTTGGGAAACATGCTGCAAGAGAAAGGACTCCTGTGTTATCAAGGACATCTGTCATATAATGCTTTCCGTCCGAAGCCATTAGTTTCAGTTGGTTAGTGACACTAACCAACTCATTATTCTCTTTCTTCAGCTTGTTTTTCAGATACTTCCAGTAGTTTCTGTTCTTTGTATAATCATCCTGAGCATTTAGCACGCCAACAATATCGAGTACAGAAAACCACCATTTGGAATTCTCGTCATCCCAAATGGCACGTACTTCTCTGTCATCAAAGAAACGTATGGATATTTTATTTATATTGGTCATAATAAAAATCTTTTATATGCCTTTCAGCTTCTTCTGCTCCTTTTCAAAGTTTTCAAGAAAATGAATCTCTACGGGTGAAAGGCTGTAAACAGTCCTTTCCTTGAACTTGTCGTACTCCATATCTGCTTTCTGCTTTGCAAGTTCGGCAGAAATCTTTCCGGCATGGCTTAACAGCTCTTTTCCGGAAAGCTTTAGAAAATCGTCCAACTTCTGAATCCAGTCTTTCATGTACATTGGCTTATGCGATTTGGCTTGAAGTTCTGCAAAATCCAAATACAGACTGACTATTCTATTGAGTGTATCCAATTCATCTGAAGAAAGATAGTTCTTGGCTGTTTCAGCATCGGTGCGTTTTGGTAATGCACCTGTCCATGAAGTAAGTCCCATGAAATCTTTTTCAGCATCAGCACGATCGTAAATAATCTCGGCTGCTGTATGTCCATGAACAGAGTAGTGCATCTTGTTCTGTACAGTCTTGAAAAACTGCATTGTAGCTTCTGTGCGTGGGTCATAATCTATACTCAGGGCATATATTTCGAGTATCTTGCGGTAGAATACCTTTTCCGAGGAACGTATGTCGCGGATACGGCTTAACAGTTCGTCGAAATAGTTTCCTCCGCCGGCTCTTTTCAGCAAATCATCGTTCATGGCAAATCCTTTTACAAGATATTCACGAAGGATATTTGTTGCCCATATTCTGAACTGTACTCCACGGTGTGACTTGACACGATAACCTACGCTGATTATCATGTCAAGGTTATAGTATGCAAGATTTCGTTCGACACTTCTGTTTCCTTCATTTTGAACTGTTGCAAAAAATGCAACAGTTGAGTCCGGATTCAACTCTCCGTCCTCAAATACATTCTTAATATGTCGGGAAATGGTAGATTTGTTTCGCTGGAACAGCTCTGCCATCTGGTCGGCTGTAAGCCAAACCGTATCATTGCATAGAGTTACTTCTATCCTTGATTTGCCATCCTCTGTCTGGTAGAGGATTATATTTCCGTTGTTTTGCTGCTCGTTCATTACCGACTTATCTTTACAGATTTACTTCTTTCATATTAATATTATGTTTTCTATACTTTTGGTTAGGACTAGTTGATGCTTCGGGATAAAGTTTCTCCAAAAGTCCGAGTTTAAGCATCTCTGGTATAATCTTTCCTCTTATATATTGATGGCTCTTTCCAACCTTTTCTGATATTTCATCTATTGTTATCCAATCTTCACATAGTCCAAGGACTTTGTTTATTAATGTATCTCTGTTTAATCGTTGCCCTACTTTGTCTAAGCTTGTATCATTACTATCCAAGCTTGTATCATTACTATCCAAGCTTGTATCATTACTATCCAAGCTTGTATCATTACTATCCAAGCTTGTATCATTATCTGACATATAAAGATATAAAGAAACTGTATCTGGCTGTACATTCTCAATAAGCTCTGGCATATGCCATTGGTTCTCTCTACATCCTTTTATAATAAAGTCGGCACCACTACCGGCCTTTTCTCCGTATCCCAATTGAATGAAAAATTTCTGTATGATGGGATTACGGCAAACGCTTTGGCTACCAGAATAAAAATCATCTATGGTGATAAGCATTCTTCCGGGATTACGGAATATTATTTTATCTTTTTCTCTGATAATAACAATATTGCCTTGTTCTGCATAACTGGAATGTACAAGACTGTTGACCAAAGCTTCTCTAATAGCAATATGAGCTGCAGTTTCTTCTGTTCTTTCTATGCCATTCAATGAGAATGGGACAGGCAAGGTTTGTACCAACTTATTATATACTTTGAAAAAGAACTGATATAAATTGGAATTCCATGAGCCATCGGCATATATTCTATCCGACCATCTTTCATTCATATTATTGCTAAGTTTCTCTTGATAATCGAC
>CALUJF010000097.1 GCA_944320855.1 uncultured Phocaeicola sp. | reverse complement strand
AAGCACCCCTGCCAGCAATGACAGGAAAGCAACCTTCTGAATAGAAATTTTCATAAGATTACGTAATAGAATTTTAATAAGAAACTATGTGTTTTTTGAATAAGATATACATGATTTTCCACGACGCAGCAGTCATGGAATAAAAAAGACAGAGTCCGCTAAATCAGCAAGGCTCTGAACATTATATAAGGATGACAATCCGTTATATATAAAGGAAGTTTAGATACATAAGGCTGTATATATACTCCGTAATCTTCAAAAGAAAATACGGGCATAATGAACAAAGAATAAATTGAATCAGGGATTAAACGGACTGAAGTTGTCCTGTACACAGGGTCGGACCACTCGGAATACTGGTCTTGAGAATCATTTACGGAAGATTCATCCTCTGAATTAAGAACTACAGGCTGAGCATCATCACAAACAGCAGCATAAATCATGTCATATCCATACACATCGAACTGTATGAGCACAAACATGATCATACAAACTATTCTGGATATATATTTACCTGTTACTTTATGCGAAAACATTGCAAAACCCTATCTTTAATCACTTACAAAATTAATAGCTGCAAATAACGTATAAAAATATCAGTTCAGGTTTTAGTCTGTTTTAACATAAAAAGGATAAAAAGTTAGTTCTTTTTACTCAAAACCTTACAAAAAGACTATATTTTCAGATTTTAAAGCTAACTTTGCACACAAGAAAACAATATAAAAACATAAATTATATGGAAGAACTGAACTTAAGCACTCCTGCCCTGCTGTTCTCGGCAGTTTCACTTATACTACTGGCTTATACCAACAGATTTCTGTCGTACGCACAGCTTGTAAGAACTCTAAAGGAACAATATGTACAGAAACACTCGGAAGTGACAGCCGCACAGATAGACAATCTGCGCCGCCGACTCTATCTGACACGAAGCATGCAGGTGCTTGGTATATCCAGTCTGTTTCTCTGCGTGATAACAATGTTTCTGATTTACATAGGATTTCATACAACAGCAGTGTATGTATTCGGCATAGCACTGCTGTTGCTTATAGCATCACTCGGTATTTCAATCTGGGAGATACATATATCCGTAAAGGCACTGGAGATACATTTAAGGGATATGGAGAAGTAAAATTGTCCGTTACATTTCATTTAGTACATCTGACAGTATCTCACTTTGAGCAAAATATTCCGGTTTCTCAGCATAAATATACATCACGCTGCCACCTTTTATCGCATCGATAATGGGTTTTGAAACCTTTTGAGGAAGTGCCGGACATCCAAGACTTCTTCCCAAACGTCCGCCGCCCTTTATCACTGAAGGGTTGGCATACGATGCACCGTGAACCACTATGGCACGCTCCTTTGCCTTATCGTTTATTCCCTTTTCCAGTCCATTCAGGATAAGCGAATATCCGTTACCGCCGTTGTAAGTAGTTTCTGTGAGATAAAATCCTAATGAACTTTTGTAGGAACCGTATTCGTTTGAGAATGATGTGGCATAGTTTCCACCGCTGTTTCTGCCATGCGATACAAGTGAATTGAAAAGCATCTTACGGTTCTTCATGTCGAACACATACAGGCGCTTCTCTGTAGATGGCTTGGAGAAATCTATAAGGGTAAGAATATCACGATGACGGTTTTCTATTTTCCTGTAACCTTCCACTGCCTGACGGAAAGCTTTATAATTGACAACTCCCTCAAGCTGCATGGACGCATAAAGCTCTGCACACTCATCAACTTCGGAAGGAGAATGTACAAGCATGCCACTGGCAGAAGACGGCGCCATGGCAGGAACCACAAAGCCGGAACATACAAGAAATATAGATATTAATATATTGCGCATTATCAAAAATCCATGAAAAATCCGGATGCAAAGATAATGCTTTATATTAATATCTCTGAAAATCAGAAGGTTAAAAAACTCAATGAAATGTTATATCGGATATTTATTCGATAACAACCACCAGACTTTCCTGCACCGGAGCCCAGTCGTAGATGAATTTGGCATGTGAAGTTGCATTACGCACACACATATGTGAACGAGGAGTAGTGCCAAGACTCCAACTGTATTCTATCATCTTTGTGTCAGGGACATTTACAGGAACTCCATGGATATATGCCCCATTGGTGAAACGGCTTGCATACGGCGCATATCCGCCTACTGCACTCGAACCGTCCTTCAGGAAAATCATCTTCTGCTTCCTTTCTTGAACGAGATACATACCAAGCGGTGTTTCCTGAGCATACGGAGGGAGATGACGGCCTGTTGTTGCAGGATTAATACTCCTCACCTTCCATTCTGCCTTGGCCACTCTCTCAAGTGTAGTTATATTCTGGTCTCCACGGTCTACGAAAATCACATGATGGAAGTTTGTTGAATCGGGAAGCATCTTGACATATCTCTCAGGAACATACCATTCATCATCGAACGTGGCAGGGCGTATATGGATATATCCCCCCTTTCTTCCAAGCACAGAGGCAAGAGAGCCGTCACGACCGTAACGCTCGGGAGTAACAGTGTCCGACAACAGATAAAGAGGTACCGACTGATATCTTTCCACCCCCAATGTATCCGACACACGTGTGTATTCATTTCTGACAAACTTCTTGACCAATGGTGCTTCACCGTTTCTGTTTCTATAATTCTGTATCACACACCACTTACCTGATTCGGGCTCCATATTCTCGACGTATGCCAGACATTTCTTTATCACTTCCCATTTTATGGAACGCACGGTGTCCTTGTACGGATACACATCTTCAAGAGTATACTTGTCGAATAAAAGTTCTTTGGTGATTTTGATGTCTTCTGCCGTTACAGGCTTCTCATGAAACAATTCTGTTATAGATATACTTTCAAGCAATTCCTCTACCTCCTCCAAAGGCACAATGCTTATATCTTTTCTCATCTCGCACCCCGAAACAAGAAAGACAAGAAGTAAAGAAATCACAAATGCTTTCATAGTTATATAATTATCGTTCGATTACAAAGGTAGCATTTTATAATTAATTCACAAATAGCAGTTCTATTTTTCTGATAATTATACAATATTAAACCTCTGGTTCTTCCTCTTCTTCAATAAAACGCAGTGTTTCCACCTTTTCCAGACGCGCTCTCAGCTTAGGCATTGAGGACTTTCTGATTCTAAGTTTCATCAGACAATCCATATCGTAGGACTGTTCGAGTATTTCCGGTTCCTCTTCTTTCACGATTCTCATCACATCATTCATAAAAGGATATTCAAAAGCGAAAGCTACATCCTCATCTACTGTCTTTTCTATTACTACAGCCTCTTCGAGAGCCTGAGCCGCAGCAGTCTTGTATGCAACAATAAGACCGCTTGTTCCCAACTTTATCCCACCGAAATATCTCACCACTATAACAAGTATATCCGTAAGTCCGAAAGAGTTTATCTGACCGAGTATTGGACGTCCTGCCGTACCGGAAGGCTCACCATTATCATTGGCACGGAAATCCTTTCTTTCTGCCCCAAGCATATAGGCATAACACACGTGGCGGGCATCATAATATTTCTTCTGATACTCCTCAAGATATGCCTTTATCTCTCCAAGTGTACGTACCGGAAGAGCTATAGCTATGAATTTGCTTCGCTTTTCTGTGTAAATTGATTCGGAAATCCCCTCAATTGTCTTATATGTGTCTTCCTGCTGCATTTTGTGATGTTTTGAATGATAATGCAAAGGTAATTATTTAATGTTTACAAACAAAAAAGCCCGGCCATTTCAAAATGACCA
>CALUJF010000096.1 GCA_944320855.1 uncultured Phocaeicola sp. | reverse complement strand
CTGGCCGGTGAAAAGGCTTATAAACAGGTGGGAGAGTGGCTTCCGCAATCTACTATGGATGTATTCAGAGAATATCTTATAGGAATCAAAGGTCCGCTTACAACACCTGTAGGAGGCGGAATACGTTCGCTCAACGTGGCATTGCGCCAGACATTGGACTTGTATGTTTGTCTGCGTCCTGTAAGATGGTTCAAGGGCGTTGTATCTCCTTTGAAAGAACCTCAGAAAGTTGACATGTGTATTTTCAGAGAGAATACAGAAGATATATATGCCGGAATAGAATGGGAACAGGGTACTCCTGAAGCGAAGAAATTCTATGATTTCCTTTACAATGAGATGAAAGTGACGAAGGTGAGATTCCCTGAAACTTCTTCTTTTGGAGTTAAGCCTGTTTCTGTAGAAGGAACAAAACGTCTGGTACGTTCTGCCATACAATATGCTTTGGACCATAAACTTCCGTCGGTAACTCTTGTCCATAAGGGAAACATCATGAAGTTCACCGAAGGCGGTTTCAAGAAATGGGGATATGAAGTGGCCGAAACAGAGTTTGCAGAACAGACATTCACCATGAACTATTATCAGCAGTTGAAGAAGGATTTGGGTGAAGAATCTGCAAAGGCTGCCATGGCTGAGGCTATCAACAAGGGAAAAGTGATAATAAAAGACTGTATTGCCGATGCTTTCCTTCAGAATACATTGCTGAAACCGGAAGACTATTCTGTTATCGCTACTCTGAACCTTAACGGTGACTATGTATCAGACCAGCTGGCTGCCATGGTAGGCGGTATAGGTATCGCTCCGGGAGCAAACATAAACTACAATAGCGGTCATGCCATTTTCGAAGCAACCCACGGAACAGCTCCTGATATTGCAGGCAAGAATATGGTCAATCCGTGTTCTCTTCTTCTCTCGTCGGTAATGATGCTTGAGTATCTGGGATGGCAGGAAGCGGCCGACCTGATTACATCTGCCCTTGAACATGTTTTTGAAAATTCTGAGGCTACCATCGATTTGGCAAGATTTATGCCGGACGGTAAGGTATTGGGTACAGATGAATTTGCAGAGAGAATAATACAAAGTCTTTAATTCAACTATAACGAACTGAACATGAAAAAAGAATATATAGTTTACAAACTTTCCGAATGTGCCAAACAGGCGTGCAGAATAGACAACAGTTTATTTACGAGTTATAATGTAAAGCGCGGACTTCGTAACGAGGACGGAACCGGTGTGCTTGTGGGACTTACCAAGATAGGTAACGTAGTGGGATACGAGAAAACCGAAGAAGGCTTGAAAGCAATTCCCGGAAAACTTTTCTATAGAGGATATGATTTGGACGATATCGTTCATGCTCTTTTGAAAGAGAAACGTTTCGGATTCGAGGAGGTTGCATATCTGCTTTTGTCGGGCGAACTTCCGGACAAGGAGCAGTTGGCATCTTTCAAGGAACTGATAAACGACAACATGCCTCTTGACAAGAAGACAACGATGAATATCATCGACCTGGAAGGCCATAATATAATGAATATCCTTGCCCGTAGTGTTCTGGAAATGTATACATTCGACCCTAATCCGGATGATATCTCGCGCGACAATCTTATGCGTCAGTCTATCGAGCTTATCTCAAAGTTCCCTACAGTCATAGCATACGCATATAGCATCTACCGCCATAGTACACACGGACGTTCATTGCATATCCGCTATCCGGATGAGAAACTCTCTTTGGCTGAGAATTTTCTTTACATGATAAAGAAAGATTACACTCCTCTTGAGGCTCGTATGCTTGACCTTCTGCTGGTTCTTCAGGCTGAGCACGGTGGTGGTAACAACTCTACATTTACAGTCAGAGTAACAAGTTCTACACGTACCGACACATATTCAAGTATCGCAGCCGGAATTGGTTCACTTAAAGGCCCGTTACATGGTGGCGCAAACATTCAGGTTGTAAATATGTTCCATCACCTGAAAGAAGCCATTTCAGATTGGACAAATGTTGACGAGATAGATACATACCTAACCCGTATGCTGAATAAGGAGGCTTACGACAAGAGTGGTCTTATCTATGGTATAGGTCATGCCGTATATACTATTTCAGACCCGCGTGCAGTTCTTCTGAAGGAACTGGCAAGTGAACTTGTGGCTGAAAAAGGCTGTGAGAAAGAATTTGCCTTCCTTGAACTGATAGAGAAACGTGCCATAGCTTGTTTCAAGAAAGTCAAGGGAGACAAGAAGAAAGTATGCTCTAATGTTGACTTCTATTCAGGATTTATATACGAGATGATGGGATTGCCTCATGAGATATACACTCCTCTGTTTGCTATGGCGAGAATTGTCGGATGGACGGCTCACCGTATCGAGGAATTGCATTTCGATGGTCGTCGTATCATCCGTCCTGCATACAAGAACGTACTTAATGAGGTACCTTACAAACCTATATCAGAAAGATAATAGTTAATAATGAAATAATTGATGATAAAAACAGCCGGCAGGTTCGTTGTGAACCGGTCGGCTGTTTGGTTATTGTTAAACTTTAAGGCATATTCCCACACCCTTCAGCACATTCAGTGATATATCTGTGTCTTTAGAAAGATATTTTCTGAGTTTCGTAATGAAAACATCAAGGCTTCTGGATGAATAGAAATCAGAATTACCCCAGATTTCATTAAGGATGTTTTCCCTGCTTACAACTTTTCCTTTTTCGCGGCAAAGCATTTCAAGTATTTTGCTTTCCTTGGCTGTCAGGTTGTGTTGTTCATTTTCGAATATTAGCAGGTTCTGTGTCGGGTCGAAACTGTATTTGCCTATTGTAAATATAGTATCTTCATCATTGCCGACTGGACTTTCTGCTTGAGTGTTATGCCTCATTCTTAATACAGCCTGAATGTGTGCGTCAAGTTCCTCTGGAAGGAAAGGCTTCTTTATATAGAAATCGGCTCCGGCCTGATATCCGTTTATTACATCGCGGGCCGTAGTAAGACCGGTAATAAAAATTATGGCTAATGACGGATGATTCTTTCTGATATGCTGTACCATAGTCACTCCGTCCATTACAGGCATTTCCACGTCCGAAACTATTACATCGAAGTTTTCCTTTGTAAGCATATCCAATCCGTCTTTACCGTTGGCGACGGATAATACCTCATAACCTCCAATCATCTGTTCCAGACTGCTTTTTAGTATGAAACTCAGATTTTTGTCATCTTCCACCAGTAATACTCTTGTCATCATTCATCAGTTTTTTATAGGTAAGGTCAATATGAATTCACTGTATTCTCCTTCTATGCTGTTTAGCGAAACGCTTCCGTTCATAGCTGTTATGACTTTATAGACGTAGTTCAGTCCAAGTCCGAAACCTGATACTTTATTGTCTTTTCTATATTCGAGTCCGCCACGTTGGAACTTCTCAAATATCCGTTTCTGTTCTTTCAGTGGAATACCCCATCCATTATCCCGGACTTTTATAAGGATTGAACTTCCATTTTCTTCTGCTGTCAGTTTCACAGTCACTTTTTCGTCAGAGTATTTCAGAGAATTGTCTATCAGATTGCTTATAGCTTCTTTCAAATATTCCTTGTCGGCTTTAATGTGCGATGTGTGTCTAAAATCTTTTTCGAATGAAATATCTTTATCGGACTTTACACTGAATTTCTGTATCAGTTCATCAAACATCTGGTTCAAATCAATTTCTTCGTCCGTGAGTTTAAGTCTTGACTGCTCTATCTTGGCTATTGTAAGTATCTTTTCTGCAAGATTCAGAAGATGCATACTCTCTTCTTTCAG
>CALUJF010000095.1 GCA_944320855.1 uncultured Phocaeicola sp. | reverse complement strand
ATGCTTCACCTGAAGCCAAAAGGTTATATACGGAATTGGTGAGAAATTATGGTAAAAACATAATTTCAGGTGCTATGGCTATAGACCAGGTACAGAAATCCCAATATCATAGCTGGAACAGTGAGTATGCAGAACTGGTAGGACAGAAAATAGGCAAGACACCGCTGTTGAACGGTTTTGATTATGGTCATTTGAGCAGTTCGCCTGCAAACTGGATTAATTATGGTGATATATCTCCGGTTAAAAACTGGTACAATGCAGGTGGTATAGTATCTGCTATGTGGCATTGGAATGTGCCGGATAAAGACCCTTATAATGGGATAAAATTATTAGAAAAGCAACATGATTTGGGTAATTGGATAAGTTGTGTGATTAATTTAAATGGTAATGATGTAAATAATTTTACCAAAATAAGATTCTCTATTTCTGACGTTAAAGATGAAGCACAGATACTTATTCAAGAGAAAGAAAACGGAGAAGATATATCATCGGTTATGATATCTTCCGATATGACTGAATATGTTTTGGAACTAACGGATGAAATCAAAGAAAAGATAAAAGACGGGTTTGTACTTAATGGAAAAAGTTGTACTGTTACAAGTATTGATTTATTAGATTATACTTTAGGATTTTATGTTCCAGGTGCAGGCAGTTCATCTACAACTTTTGATCCATCTAAGGTACTTGAAGAAAATTCATGGCAGCAGAAATTTTTCTATGATGATTTGAAAAAACTTGCAGATTATATGAAACCAATATCTGATGCCGGTATTCCTGTTATATGGCGACCGTTCCACGAAGCATCAGGTGGATGGTTTTGGTGGGCAGCTGGAGGTCCTGAAGTATATAAACAATTGTGGCAGATGATGTATAAATATTTGATAAAGGAGCGCGAATTGAATAACTTGATTTGGGTATGGACTTCCGATTCAAAAGGTAATGACGAAGAATGGTTCCCTGGAAACGAGTATGTTGATATTATCGGACGTGATTTGTACGATGTCAGCGATGTAGATGAGTTTGTAAACGAGTTTTATAATCTGGCAGAAAAATATCCTAACATGATGATTGCTTTAACGGAATGCGGTAGAATTTCAAATATTTCTGATATTTGGGAAGCCGGAGCGAAATGGGCTTGGTTCATGCCGTGGTATCCAAGCAGTATAGACAATTGGGAAGAGCAAGCCACTGAGGCATGGTGGAATGATGCAGCTGATACCGATTACGTGAAATGGAGAAATTAAAAATATTATTAACTTTCAAAACATATTGATTATGAAAAAGACATTATTATTAGGCTTGACTGTAGGTCTTGCCCTTACCGGATGTAAAAATGAAGTGACAGATATTACAAATAATACTGCCGGAACTGCTGTAAGTTTTACTTCTTCAATAATTAAAAGTCGTGCAATAGATAATAATTGGGAGGCAGGAGACGAAATAGGAGTTTATATGCAGAATGCAGACGATGCTACATCGTATTTAAATACAAATGTAAAATATACTAATTCTGAAGAAACTATTGATGGCTTTACATCCGATACTCCGATTACTTATCCTGGTGGAGATGTAACCCTAGTGAATTTCATGGCTGTTTATCCATATAATGAAAACGTGACTGATGGAAACTATTCATTTACTTTGGGAGATAATTTGTCTGATAACGACATTATGTATGCTTCATCTCCTTTGGTAGAGGCTGGTACAAATAATGTTGATTTGACATTCAAGCATAAACTATCTAAAATAGTTTTAAACATAAAAGATGAGAACGGTAATCCTTTGAATGATGCTACTGTAAGTATTGACAAGCAATGCAAGGAAGGTGTGTTGAATATGTCTGATGGAACAGTGACAGCTAAGGAAGCAGCAGAATATAATTCTTCTCTGCAATTTGTTAATAAAACCAATGGACAATACGAGGCTATAGTTTTGCCTGACGAAGCACGTGAAGGACGTATAATATTAGTAAAGACTTCTGACAATAAAATTTACAGATGTCCTATTGACAACATATCTTTTGATTCTTCAAAAAGATATACATTTCCTGTAGTTCTTTATTCTAAAGATCCTTCAGTAGAGCAGCCTGGCTTAGTTCCAGATATAGATGATTGGACAGATGAAGGTAAGTCAGAAGGTTGGGTCGTTGCTCCAGATGTTGATATTACTACTTCCAAAACAAAGTATGTTTTAATTGAAGATCAAACATTGACTACAAATTCGACTATAACTGTTTCTGAAGAGAATTTTAGTGGTACATTGCTTGATACAGATGCTTATTGTATAGAATATTCAAGAACTGATGCTTCTACAGCAGCAAAACTTACCGTATCATCATCTTCAAAGGGCTCAAAGAAATTTACTTTACCTGAAAATATGAAAGAAGGAAAAGTCATATTTGCAGTAGGAGAGTTTACTACAGGAATAAATATATCTTCTGATGTTGAAATTACTTTGAAGTCCGTATCTGTTTATAGCAAAAATACTATTACACCAATTGTTCCTATTGTGATTTGGGAAGGTGAAAGGAATTTGGGTAATTGGGATAACTCATTAAGTATTCAGTACGATAATTTCCTTTCTGAAACAAAAGCAGGTGATACTTGGAGAGTCTTTTATAAAGATGCATCTGGCGCACAGCTGCAATTCCCTTATTCAGGTGCAGCTGCTATTGATATAAACGATGTTTCCGGTTATTTTGACTATGAAGTAACAGATGAATTAATTGGAAAAATAACTAGCGATTATAATAAAATGAGTTTTAATGGTAAAAATATGACTATCATAAAAATAGTTCTACTTCCTGCTCCAACTGAATAATTATATTAAATGTGGCATATAATCTCCGTTATATCATAAACCTCGTTTCGTGATGTAACGGAGATTTTCTTTTTTTTATTATTGAATAATGTTGTTGCTAAGAATTTCTAATCTCATAATATTCAACGTCTGTTATTGTATTGTAAAATTTAAATTACTTATTTTGTAAAATCATAGAATAAACTAATTTAAATTTGCTTCTAATAATGTTTTTTTATTTAGTTGGCCTTAAATTTATAACATCAAATAAGATTTATCGATTTACAGACAGAATATATTATTATACAATAACAAGTAGAATTATGAGATTTGTATGTGTTGTGCTATGCCTTTTATGCTGCACTTTCGGTATTGAGGCGCAAAATGTTTTAAAATTCAATCAGGAAGGAAAGTTCAAGATTGTGCAGTTTACTGATGTTCATAATATTTATAGTGACTCACGTTCAAAGGTGGCCTTACAGAGAATTAAGGAAGTTCTGAATGTGGAAAAACCTGATTTGGTGATAATTACCGGTGATATAATATATGGAAAACCGGCAGAAGAGGGATTCCGTGAAGTGCTTGGACTTGTTTCAGATTTTAAAATCCCTTTTGGAATAACTTTTGGAAATCACGATGATGAACAAGGGATGACTCGCAAACAGTTGTTTGATATAGCATCTTCGTTTGAGTATAACCTTACGACTACGGCCGAAGGTGTTTCCGGTTCCTCTAATTACATATTGACAGTTAGGTCGAACGATAATACAAAGGATGCAGCCATATTATATTGTATGGATTCCAATACATATTCCACGATTAAGAATATAGAAGGATATGGTTTTATAAATTTTGACCAGATTGAGTGGTATCGTGAGAACAGTAAAAAGTTTACATCTGCCAATGGAGGAAATCCGGTTCAGTCATTTGCCTTTTTCCATATACCGCTTCCTGAATATTCTTATGCAGTAGAAGATCAGAATGCAGTAATGATAGGTACACGTATGGAACAAGTCTGTGCTCCTAAATTGAATTCAGGAATGTTTGCTGCAATGAAGGAAATGGGCGATATAAAGGGTATCTTTGTTGGGCATGACCATGATAACGATTATGCTGTATATTGGAACAATATATTATTGGCATATGGAAGATATAGCGGGGGAAATACTGTATATAATCATTTGTCAAATGGTGCAAGAGTGATAGAATTGTCAGAAGACGGAACTTCTTTTAC
>CALUJF010000094.1 GCA_944320855.1 uncultured Phocaeicola sp. | reverse complement strand
GAAGGAGGAAAAACTTTACAGGTTCTTGCCACTCCTGCCGAAATGGTTGAGTTTAATAATGAAGGCGATTTATTCCTTTATCAGGACTGTAAGGGGTATGAAGATGAGTGGAGAAAGCATCATACTTCTTCCGTAACACGTGATGTCTGGTTATATGATACAAAAAGCGGAAAGCATACCAATCTTACAGAGCGTGCAGGTGAAGACAGAAATCCTGTATTTTCAGATGATGAGAAGACCGTATTTTTCTTGAGTGAAAGAGACGGAGGATCTTTTAATGTTTATTCTTTCCCACTATCAGACCCAAAGAATGTGAGTCAGATTTCCGACTTTAAGGTTCATCCGGTAAGATTCCTTTCGGTTGGTGACGGAAATAAATTGTGCTACTCTTATAATGGTGAGATTTATACTCAGAATCTTGGTGAAAAGCCAAAGAAACTGAATGTTACTGTTGTGAGGGATGATGAGGATATACCTGAAAATATGAGCTTCACACGTGGCGCAAGTGAGGCGGTAGTATCTCCAGACGGTAAACAGGTGGCATTTATTGTGCGTGGTGAGGTTTTTGTGACTTCTGTAGAATACAATACTACCAAGCAGATAACCAATACTCCGGAAGCAGAGAAAGGTGTTTCTTTCGGGGCAGACAACCGCACTTTGGTTTATGCAAGCGAAAGAGGAGGTAACTGGGGACTATATCTGGCTAAGATTGCCCGTAAGTATGATCCTAACTTCCCTAACGCCACACTTATAGAGGAAGAAGCTTTGCTGCCTTCAACATCGGTGGAACGTGGATATCCTAAGTTCTCTCCCGACGGTAAGGAAGTGGCTTTCATTGAAGACAGAAACAAACTTATGGTGGTGAACCTCGAATCGAAGAAAGTAAGACAGATTACCGATGGTTCTACATGGTATAATACTTACGGAGGATTTGAGTATTCATGGAGTCCTGACGGAAAGTGGTTCACTCTTGAATTTATAGGTCACAAACACGATCCTTACACTGACATAGGTATTGTTAAGGCCGACGGAAAAGGAGATATTGTGAATATTACAGGAAGCGGTTACACAAGCGGTTCTCCTCGATGGGTTATGGATGGTAATGCTCTTCTTTTCACTACCGAGAGATATGGTATGCGTAATCATGCTTCATGGGGCTCGCTGGATGATGTGATGATAGTTTTCATGAATCAGGATTCATACGATAAATTCTGTCTTAGCAAGGAGGATTATGAAATAGAGAAGGCTCTGAAGGAAGAACAGGAGAAGGCTTCCAAGAAGGAAAATAACTCTAAGGGTGGCAAAGGTTCAAAAAAAGACGATAAAAAATCAAAGAAGGGTGATGATGCCGACAAGAAGGACGAAGAATCTGTAAAACCAGTAGAAGTTGAAACTGATGGCATAGAAGACCGCATTGTCCGTCTTACTCCTAACTCATCAAGCATTGCTTCTGCTATTATTTCAAAGGATGGAGAAAAGCTTTACTATCTGTCTTCATTCGAGGGTGGATATGATATGTGGAAGTTGGACCTGAGAAAAAAAGAGACCAAGCTCCTTCATAAGATGGATGCCGGATGGGGAGATATGCAGACCGATAAGGAAGGTAAGGCTGTGTTTATTCTTGGCGGAAGCAATATGCAGAAAATGGATGCTTCGTCAGAGTCTCTGAAGCCTATAACATATAAGGCTGAAATGAAAATGGATCTTGCCGCAGAACGTGAGTATATGTTTAATCATGTATATAAACAGGAGAAAAAACGTTTCTATGAAGTTAATATGCATGGAGTAGATTGGGAAGGACTTACTGCAGCTTATCGCCGTTTCTTGCCTCATATCTCAAATAATTATGACTTTGCCGAGATGCTTAGTGAGTGGCTTGGCGAGCTTAATGTTTCGCATACCGGTGCAAGCTACCGTCCGTCTTCAAAGACAGAGGCTACAGCCAACTTGGGATTACTGTACGACTGGGAATACTCAGGCAAGGGACTTCGTATTTCTGAAGTTGTGGCCAAAGCTCCGTTCGACAGAAAGAACTCTAAAGTTGAGGCCGGAAATATAATTGAAAAGATTGACGGCAGTGTTATAGACAAGTATACAGACTATACTAATCTGCTTAACGGAAAGGCTGGAAAGAAGGTGCTTGTATCTGTTTATAATCCAGAATCCGGTGAAAGATGGGATGAAGTGGTTAAGCCGGTTACAAGTGGTGCTATGAGCTCACTTCTGTATAAACGTTGGGTTAAGCAGCGTGCTGAGGAGGTAGAGAAACTTTCCGGTGGACGTTTGGGTTATGTTCATATCCAGTCTATGGACGACGGAAGTTTCCGTACAGTATATTCCGATATCTTAGGTAAGTACAATAATTGTGAAGGAATTGTCATCGATACACGCTTCAATGGTGGAGGCCGCCTGCATGAGGATATCGAGGTCCTGTTCAGTGGTAAAAAGTATTTCACACAGGTGATAAGAGGTCGTGAAGCTTGTGATATGCCAAGCCGCAGATGGAACAAGCCTTCTATTATGCTTCAGTGTGAGGCCAATTACTCTAATGCTCATGGAACTCCTTGGGTATACAAGCATAGGGGCATAGGCAAACTGGTGGGTGCTCCTGTTCCCGGAACTATGACAAGTGTCAATTGGGAGCGTCTTCAGGATCCTACACTTGTATTCGGTATTCCTGTGGTAGGTTATCGTTTGCCTGACGGAAGCTATCTGGAAAATACACAGCTTGAACCGGATATCTACATCCTGAACTCTCCTGAAACTATTGTTAAAGGTGAGGATACTCAGCTGAAGGCTGCTGTAGAGGAATTGCTGAAAGAGATCGATTCGGTCAAGTAAAATTATCATTTGAGAATACTAAAAAAAATGTGGGCAAATTTTAGGTAAAACGTGGGCAAGTTTGACTTAAAATTTGCCCACGTTTTTTTCAGATGTTTGGGCATACAGAACCATTCCTTTAAAAATATTTACTGAAGTATGTCAACCATGGAAATGTTCTTTATAGCCTTCAGATTAAGTTCAATATAATTGTTCTCCTTACGGGTAATAATACCTTCCTTTTCCATCTTGTTGAATTCCGTCGAAAGGGCAGGGCGTGTGACATTAAAGTATTCCGCCAGTTGGGTGATGGTATGCGTAAGCTTTATTGTAGAAGATTTTTTGTCAATTCTTTTCATCAGATATACCAGTATTCTTTCACGTATGGTCTTTCTTGACAGTACATCCAGTCTCATAGTTGTACACACATTGCAATTTCCCGAGACACAAAGGAAATTCTTCAATATATCAGGGTATTTGCTTATCAGTTCGAATGTGGAATCTTTGGTAGCTGTCAGTAATACAGATCTTTCTATAGTCTTAAATGTGGCGGGCAGACGGTTGTCCTTCTTGAAGAGGTGCGGTGTGGCAAATGCCCTTGGCGATTCTATATATTCTATCAGGACTTCATTGGCGTTAGCATCGATGATATTAACTTCCAATGTACCTTTAAGAAGTACATACAGATTGCAGCATACATTGCCCTGTTCCAATACCACTGTGTTTTCATCAATATCATAAAGCTTTATATCAAGCTTTTTGATAATCTCGTGTTTGATGTTGTCTGGCAAATCACAAAACAGTGGTATTGACAACAGTTTCTCCTTGTAGTAATTATCGAAAGTTATTGTTTTCATCTTTGCTTTACAGTTTCAAATACAAAAGTATCTGTTTAATCTCTAATAGTCAAATATATTTACGTATTAATGTCTTTTATTTATTGCCAAATGCAGGTCTCTGTCATAAATCTTACATACGGATAGGAGTAATGATAGTATTTTTGTGGCAGTTGAATGATTAATTTGTGGAATATGAGAAAAACAAGTCGTGAAATGGACAGCCAATGGGCATTGGAGGTGATGCAAAAGGCTCCGTATATAACTGTAAGTTTTACCAGAGCGGACGGTACTGCATACGGCGTGCCGCTTTCTCTGGCAAGCAAAGATGATAATGTATGGTATTTTCATTGTGCTCCGGAGGGAGATAAGCTTGATGCCATTGCTGTGAATCCGGAAGTATGCCTTTCTGCTGTAACCAAATGCCAGCCTACTGTAGGACCTAAAGACGGAACATTCACTCTCCA
>CALUJF010000093.1 GCA_944320855.1 uncultured Phocaeicola sp. | reverse complement strand
ACCAGAAAACGTGTGAAGTTATGTTTGTTTGTTTCTATTCCTTCTTCCAGAATTTTCATGTCGTAAAGTCCGGCAGCGTATTTTGAACAGATTGCCGCATGTCCTCTCAGGTTATTGTTTCTGATATTCTCGGCACTTCCGGCTGTATCTTCTGTTTCTACTACCTTCAGCTCCGGATGGTTGTGCAGAAAGTCGCGACACTGAGCCAGGGCTACAGGGTGTGAGTTTACTTCTGTAAGGTCTTCCCAGTTATCTTCCGGCAGACACATGATGCTGTGGCTTATTCTGAGTTTGTGTTCTCCTATGATGGTCGCACCGCTTTCGCGAAGCAGCTCATAGTTGTGCAGCAAGCTTCCTGCTATTGTGTTTTCTATTGCAATCACGCCTATCACGTCGCTGTCTTTCTTCATCTGTGCAAACACTTCCTCAAATGTGTTGCAACAAATAAGTTCTATCTCTTCATCCTTAAAATATTTGTGGGCAGCTATGTCGTGATATGAGCCCTTTACTCCTTGAATTGCTATCTTTCTCATCTTTATTTATACCGTTAAAAAAAATCCCGCCTCATATGGAAGCGGGATTTCGTTATATTATTTTGTATTGATTTCTTTTCGTATCATGCACATACGACCTCCCGCTTCACTTTATTGCTAAAGTAAAAGTAATAAAAGAAAAAGAAGAAGTATGTAGCAAATGTTCTCATAAATACTTTTTGTTATCGTTTCTGTTGCAAATGTAATACTTTTCTTGAAAAAACAAGAATATCATGAAAATTTTCTTCAAAATTTTTAATTTTCGAACATTATTACCTTATTTTGTAATGCTGGTTTAATATAAGTAACACACTTAATAATCATTATGAAGTATAATTTTGACCAACAGATTGACAGAAGAAATTCAAATGCAGTAAAGATTGACGAAATGAAAGATATATGGGGTAGGGACAATCTTATCCCGATGTGGGTGGCGGATATGGATTTCGCAACTCCGGACTTTGTAGTTGATGCAGTGAAGAAACGTTGCGAGCATCCTGTGTTCGGATATACTGTAAAGCATGACGGATATTATAACTCTATTATCAACTGGGTGAAGAACCGTTACGGCATGGAGGTGGAGAAGAAGCATATCAACTACGTTCCGGGTATAGTGGCCGGACTGGGGATGGCCTTGAACTGTTTCACTTCGCCCAACGACAAGGTTGTGATTATGCCGCCCGTATATCATCCGTTCGCATGGCTTACCACAAGAAACAACAGACAGCTTGTGGAATGTCCTATGATTTTCGAGGATGGAGAATACAGGATGAATCTGGAACTGCTGAAGAGTATAAAGAAAGGTGTACGTGTGCTTATACTCTGTAATCCTCACAATCCGGGTGGGGTAGTATGGAAAAGAGAAGAACTGGAAGAACTTGCGGAAATCTGTGCAGAGGACAATATCTTGGTATTTTCGGACGAGATACATGCCGACCTGACGCTTCCTCCACACAGGCATCTGCCTTTTGCCATGGTTTCAGAGAAGGCCAAGAACAATTCCGTTACTTTTATGGCTCCGAGCAAGGCTTTCAATATGCCCGGTGTGGCTGCATCGCATACAGTTATTTATAATGACGGATTGCGCTCCAGGTTTGAGACTTATCTTGAAGCAGGCGAGTTGAATGCAGGACACGTGTTTGCCTTTCCGGCAGTTGAGGCTGCCTATTCCAACGGAACAGAATGGCTCGACCAGTGTATTGAATATATTCAGGGTAATATTGACTATGTAGATTCTTTCCTGAAGGAGAATACGCCGAAAATAAAGGCTGTTCGCCCTATGGCATCATATCTGATATGGCTTGACTGCCGTGAGATGGGCTTGAATCATGAGGAACTCAATTCATTCTTCGCTGATAAGGCAGGGCTTGCATTGAATGACGGAGAGATGTTCGGCCGTGAGGGTGCAGGATTTATGAGAATGAATGTCGGTACTCAGCGTTCTGTTCTGGAACGCGCCATGAAGCAGCTTGCTGAAGCTTATAAGACTTTGTAAATATTACATCTCGTTATATAGAAAATCCGGAAACAGAAGATTTGTACTATCTTTCATTTCCGGATTTTTTTGTATATATGATGTTTACTGTCTGTTCAGCGAACGTTCACTGAACGTTCGCTGAACGGGTAGTGAATGCGGTATAACTATGTCTTAGTACTTCATTCGAATACCGTTATAACGCTGTTCGAACGCTGTTATAATATAATATATTAATATATTCCCACTTTATTTTCCTGCGAGAAATTGTTATAATTACCGCTTATCTGATTTTCGCTTTCAGGATTAAGCTCTATTGCCTTTTTCAGGTCCTCCACAGAACCGTCCTTGTCGCCTTTCAGCAGTTTGGCACGTCCTCTTTCCTGATACAGTTTTGCATTTTCGGGCGAAAGTTCCAGTGCCTCATCGTAAACTTCGATAGCACGGTCGAATTCCTTGCTTTCAAGCAGTGCTGTTCCTTTTACTATATATGCCTTTTCATTGAAAGGATTCATGGAAAGAACCTTGTCAAGATATGAAATTCCTTCATCCGTATTTCCTGTTGCAGCACAGATTTCACCTTTCAGAACCAGGGCATCTTCATCGTCGCTGTCTTTCGATAAAATAGTGTCAAGGTCTTCCGATGCTTCCTTTGCCTGTCGCATTTCCCACAGAACTTCAGCTCTCAACTGATATGCATCCTTGAAATCTTCGTCTATGGCAATAGCCTTTGTCAGCATTACTATAGCCTGGATATAGTCTTTGGTGCCCTTTTCAGCCTTTGCCGCTAAATAGAAGGCGGCTTTGTTCTTGTCGTCTATGACGATAGCTTTACTGCATGCTTCCTTCATTGCTGAATAATCCTCCTGTATAAAGCATACTCCGGCCAACGAAAGAAGAACTTTTGTGTTATCGGGTGCGATTTCCGCCAGTCTGTTATATACGGTTCTTGCCTCTTCGGTTTTTCCTGTCTGAAGATAAGAAGCTGCAAGGAGTTCCATTGTTTCTATGTCCTCCTTGATGGCTGTAGCTTCCTCAAAACATTTGATGGCATATGGCAGCTGTCGGATATTGCGTGCCCTGATACCGTCGTATTTTAGAATTTCAAAGTTTTTCTTTTCCTGTTTCTCATGTTCGTTGCTTTCGTTTTTCTTGTTTCCTCCGAACAGAGATGATAATAGACCCATAATTAATTACATTTATTTGTTAGCGTCCGCAAAATTACAAAAATCAATTGATGAATACAAAAAAACGAGGCCATCTCAAAGTTTATTTGAGGTGCGCAGAGTTTGGATATTATAATACTATTATTATATTTATTATAATAATATTGTAATATTCGTTCTTTGTTTGTATATTTGCAGTGTATGAACAGTTGTTTCATACCTTAGGTGAATAATATGACTCAGTGAATTTTAATTATTACAAACTTAGATTGAACAATGGAAGCAAAGATTGTAAAAGTCGGTACATCTGTGGGATTAATCATTCCAAGATTTATCGCTATTGAGGGAGGTTTTAATACAGGTGCCTCTATCAATATAGAATATAGCCAGGAGAAAATAATAATAACGAAAATTAATGATGTGCGTAAAGGTTGGGCTGAAGCATTCGCCAAATATGCGTTGGAAGGTGAGGACGAAATGCTGATTCCTGACTATATCGATAGTGAAGCTGAAGAGCTGATATAAAGGATAAGACTGTTCAACACAAATGAATTCTAATGTTAAAATTAAAACTTCAGAGCCGATGGAAATATGTAAAGGTAGCATTGTTTCGGTAGGATTGGATCCTACCAAGGGGGCCGAAATGAAGAAGACCAGGCCGTGCGTAGTGGTATCACCGGATGAGATGAACGGAGTGTTGAAAACAGTAATAATACTTCCAATAACTTCCACAAAAAAAGATATACCAACGAGAGTCCTGATAAAGGCTACACCAGCAAGTGGACTGACTAATGACAGTTATGCTGCAGCAGACCAGATTAAAACAATAGATAAAACAAGAATATTGTCAAAGATAGGTCAGGTTTCATCAGACGAGGAAAAAGCTTTGGCCGACATTCTTTGCGAGATGCTTGGATATTAAGAAAACGACGAAAAGCAACATCATAAGTTTGCACTTATGATGTTGCTTTTCAATATTTTAGGTTGCTAAGCTTAGCTTCCTTTGTACACCCTCAGGGATTCGAACCCTGGACCCACTGATTAAGAGTCAGTTGCTCTACCAACTGAGCTAA
>CALUJF010000092.1 GCA_944320855.1 uncultured Phocaeicola sp. | reverse complement strand
TTTCTGTTATATACAGAAATTCTCAAAGCCTTTTTTATTTACTTCTCAGCGAAATATTCTAAATCCGAAACTTGAGTAAGAATCATTCCCTGTACAATCCGCGCCGTTTCAATGAACGTACACGCGGACGACGAAATGTGGTACTCGACCAGATGCGTAAAGCCGGTTATCTGACTGAAGCTGAACGCGATTCGCTTCAGGCGCTACCGTTGGTTCTGAAATACCGACCGGTTGACCATAATGACGGTCTGGCTACATACTTCAGAGAGTATCTTCGCGGTGTGCTGAATGCAAAAAAACCTGTGAAGAAGAATTATCGCGGATGGCAGATGCAGAAGTTCTACGAAGATTCCCTTGCGTGGGAAACAAATCCTCTGTACGGATGGTGTGCAAAGAACAAGAAAAAGGATGGTTCAAACTATAATCTTTATACAGACGGGTTAAAGATTTATACTACTATCAACTCGCGCATGCAGCAATATGCTGAAGAAGCAGTTCAGGAGCATGTAGCTGAGTATCTGCAGCCTCGTTTTTTCAAGGAAAAGAAAGGTAGAAAGACAGCACCATATACCAATCAGCTTACTAATGAGGAGGTTGATGCTATTCTGAACCGTTCTATCAGACAGAGCGAACGTCGCCGTGTGATGAAGGCAGCCGGATATTCGGATGCGGAAATAATGAAGGCTTTCAATACTCCGCGTGAGATGACTGTGTTTACATATCAGGGTGAGAAAGACACTATAATGACTCCTCTTGATTCCATTAAATACTACAAGCACTTCCTACGTGCAGGATTTATGTCGATGGACCCTATTACAGGGTATGTGAAAGCATATGTTGGAGGACCTAACTATGACAATTTCAAGTATGATATGGCTATGGTGGGATGTCGTATGGTTGGTTCGACTATCAAACCGTACCTGTATTCGCTTGCGATGGAAAATTGTTACTCTGAAATGTGGATTTACAAATTCCAGTGATATAATCTTATATATAGGCATGGTGTCTTATGGACTGAGTAATATAGATTTCATATTTGGTTATGTAGATAATGGATGATTGAAAAAATGTTAAATAAAAAAACAAATGCTATTTTAATGAGAATAATACTATCTTTGAATCTATAAATCTAAAATCAGGAATTTTCTAAATAAATATTTGATATGCATAATAGAAGAACGCAGACATGCATTGTAATGCTGTTAACCTTATTTTTTTTGAAAGGCTCAGCGCAATCATTTATGTCAATGATGAAGCAGCCATTCAATATAATAGAATCTGATTGGGAGAGGAATTCTAATCAGGACTTGTCTTTGGTTTATACCAACAATGATTTTTGCGATTATTATGTCTATCGCATTGATGACCGTTCTTATAATCTGCATCCAGGGAAAAATACCATATTTAAAATACCAAAAGGTTCTAACTTTGATAATCCGTTCAAGAATCCTTCATCGTACAGGTTCTACAGAGGAATCTTTGTAGAAAAGTTTGATGTCAAACGTCCGTATGCCCTTCCTGTGAAGAACGGTGTAAGGACTGCGTGGAAAACAGATGTACATGAAAGCAGGAAGACTCTGAATTTCTATATGCATCAGGGAGATACAGTGTATGCCACAAGAGGTGGAATGGCGTGCAAGACTTCTGATCCTCGTCAATTACTGATATATCATTCCGACCATACTTTTGCTGCTTATCTTGGTATGGATGAGAATTTTATCGTGCCGGGTGAAGAAGTGATGACCGGACAGCCTATAGGGATAGCAGGCAGATGGACAGTATCAATCTCATATTTTTTCCTCGACGAGAATAAGTTTGAGTCTCTTCAGGCTACAGGCTATCCGTATTCTCATTTTATGCCTGTTTTCAGAACCGACGAGGGTGATGTACAGATGGAGGAAAAAAGAAAATACAGGGCAGTAATAGATGATGAACTGATAATGCAGGATATGAGCAAACGCGAACAGAAAAGGTATTTGAAAAATAAGAACAGGAAATGAAACATATATTATTATTGATAGTTTTCATATTATATGGGTCAAGTTCGTTTGCCAATGGAGGATTACTCATTGAGTATGGAGGAGATGCCCTGACGGAAAAGGAATGCCGGCAGATAGAACGTATGATGGATTACCAGATGGAATTTTATCGTATGTTCGGGCTGAAAGACAGCTTGAAGGTAAGGTTGACGGTGTTTGATGAACGCAGCGAAGGAGTGTTCTATCTTGATACGATAGGGATAAGCAAATACCATCCGCTGAAAAATGTAAATGCGTTATATATGCATAACAGAAAGGAGGCCGTCATTTTGGGAATGGATAAGGATCGCAAGAGGATGCTTCCTGTCATATACCATGAATTAAGCCATTATTTTACGAGAGAGGTAACCGGTGTAAATCCTCCTATCTGGTTTATGGAGGGACTGAGCGAGTATTTCGAGCATTGCGAAGTCGGGAAAAAAGGAATCAGACATTCCATGACGGCATACGAGAAGGGGAGAATACGTACCATGTACATGCTTGGTGAGATAAACCTAAGGAAATTTGTAGATGCTGACAGGACTTTGTTCATGAAAAAGCAGAGAACGGATGAGCAGTATGCCTATATATTGGCACACGCTATTACAACTTTCATGTTGGAAAATGTTTCACGTCAGCTTCTGAGTGATTTTATAACTCTGCTACAGGATAAAACAGACAGGGCAAAGGTGTCGGACAAAATAGCGCGTGTCTATCCCGGTGGCTTTGAGGCTTTTGAAACAGATTTTGAGAAGTTCTGTGAGTAATCTTAGAAACTCATCGAAGCATAAACACCGTAATGTCCGTCGCCTGCAACGGGACTTATAGTAAGATTATGTTTCTTGGCAAACGGGCGTGTGAAGATGTACGAACTGGCTGTACCTATTACTGCTCCGGCTGCTACATCCCACCAGTCATGTTTCTTGCCATATACGCGACTCCAGCCTACATATGTGGACAGAACATAAGCCGGCGCTCCCCATTTCCAACCGTATCTGCGCTGTATGAACGAAGCCGCGGCAAACGATACTGATGTGTGCATGGAAGGGAAGGAGTGGAAATTGCTGTGGTCGGGACGTTCTTTTTTAACGGCATATTTCAACGCATAAGTTACTCCGAGTGTGGTGATACCTGAAAATACTCCCTGTCTCAAACCCTCCCAATCCTTGTTTATAAGGATTGCCGTCAGCCCTGCCACGGGGAGAAGAACTGCTCCTACATCGCCCGATGTACGGACTGCCTTACGGCTTCCGGTAACTTCAATGGTCTGTGCACTGATGGAAAATGACAGCAGGCACACCATAAATAATATGCTGATTCTTTTAATCATATCTTTATTGTTTATTATAAAAACGCAATTTCATGCGTGTTTGTTCAACAGAATATTTCCATTACTTTCGGGACAAATATTATCAGTCCTACGATGGCTGCTGCTATGGCAAGTATCAGTACCGCTCCTGCCGCAAGGTCCTTGGTGCGTTTTATGGCTTCGTTATATCCCGGTGAAACGAGGTCTGCTATGGCTTCGATGGACGAGTTTACAGCTTCTGCCGCAAGCACTGTTCCTATGGCAAATATTACAGATATCCATTCTGTTGTGGATATGTTGAAAGCAAATCCGGCCACTATGACGCATACAGCCGCAAAGCAGTGTATCCATGCATTGTGCTCTCGCGTAATGAGCAGTTTTATACCGTTGAAAGCAAACTTGAAGCTCTTAAGTCTTTTTCTGAGTGTAAACCCGTCGTTCTTCATCCTTATGTTATAAATCTATGGTAACTTCCACCGGACAGTGGTCTGAACCGAATATCTCTGTGTGTATTTTTGCTCCCTGAAGTTTGTCAGAGAGGCGTGCCGATGCCACAAAGTAGTCGATACGCCACCCTGCGTTCTTTTCGCGTGCCTTGAAGCGGTACGACCACCACGAATAGATATTCTCCATGTCTGGATAGAAATGGCGGAATGTATCTATAAAGCCGGCATCAAGCAGTGTCTGGAACTTTTCTCTTTCCTGGTCGGTAAATCCTGCATTCATGCGGTTGGTCTTAGGATTTTTCAAATCTATCTCCTTGTGTGCCACATTAAGGTCGCCGCATACCAATACCGGTTTCTTGCTGTCAAGATTCTGCAGATACGCTCTGAAATCGTCTTCCCAAGTCATACGGTAGTCCAGACGTTTAAGCCCGTCCTGTGAGTTTGGAGTATATACCGTTACGAGGAAGAAGTTTTCCATCTCGAGTGTGATTACACGTCCTTCGTGGTCGTGTTCGTCAATGCCTATACCGTAAGTGACATTCAGAGGCTGATGACGGGTGAATATTGCCGTACCTGAATAGCCTTTCTTTTCGGCATAGTTCCAATATGATGTATATCCTTCGAAACTGAGGTCAAGCTGTCCTTCCTGCATCTTTGTTTCCTGCAGGCAGAAGAAATCGGCATCAAGTGCCTTGAATGAATC
>CALUJF010000091.1 GCA_944320855.1 uncultured Phocaeicola sp. | reverse complement strand
TCCTTTTATGCAAAAGAAATCAATTTCTTTTTAAAAAGCAAATTTCTATCATTAAAAGAGCCTCTAAGACCGAGTATTCCACATAAAAGACATATATTCATATTTCCCGAAATAACCATCTATTCCTAAAACACGAAGCCTCCGGCAACCGCCGAAGGCTCCTGTTTTTTTTATTCTCTTATCTCACTTTTTCAATAACTGTGACTAAAAGACTTATAATAAAATGTTTTTAAAGACCGTTGCGCTTTAGCAATGCAGAAAGTTCATTATCGGTCATATTATCACGTTCTGATTTATCGTAAATGGCAAGTAATATAACTTCGGTACTGTCAGATTCATGTATGGTGACCAAAGTGATAACTCTCGCTCCACCGCTTTTGCCTTTCCCTTTTGAGGTAATTGTCATACGTATCTTACGCAATCCTCTACCCAAATCAATACCCATGCCAGGATTTATTCTCAATTGGTCAAGTAATCGCGAAAAATCTTCTTTAATTGATTTATAATGCTTCGCCAGTTTTTTAAGACTCTTACCAAACTCTGGGGTTGCCACTATATTACAACTCTTCAAGCAAATCCTCCGCATTTAAAGGTTTGAGTTTGCCTTCACGAATCTGACGTACTTCTTCGCAGGACTGAGATATATGCGTCTCTATCTCTTGACGAGTCATATACGGGACAATATCTTCACCTGCAATACACGCTTTTTCTTCAGCAATAAGCATATCCTTTATCTTGCTCAATAAGGAAAGGTCATTTATATCAAGTATCCGACGTATCAAATCGTTTTGTTCAGACTGTAAACTCATGACATCCATTTTCTTTTGTATTTAGTTATTTATATGCTGTTTTATTCTTCTGTGCGTTGCGTAACCATCAAAGAACTCTTCATATGCAAAAGTAACATTTTAATGACATATAATAAAATAAAAATCCTGCTTTGTTATGTTCCATATCTTTTGTACTTTTGTATCGCAGTCCCGGGCGTTCCTCTCCCAGCTTTCAGTTACTGGTGATGAATCCGTTTTTTTTATGCGTGTACGTGAAGATACAATTATTTCTTTTACCATCAAATTCTTTAGTTTAGCATTTTTGAGTTAATTGCTTTTTCTTATATTTCCTAACGCTACATGTGCAAACACAAGAAGCCACCGGCAACCGCCGAAGGCTCCTGTTTCTTTATTCTTATATCTCACTTTTCTATAACCTCCAACACAACCTCTCTCAATAGTGAATTCTCCGTGTGTTCCAACACGTCCTCTTTTTTCGCCATATAGTTACTGTTGCTTCAAAAAACCCTTTCCTTTGTCGGTAAAACAGTATTTCTGCCGAGGATGCTTTGGGTTTTCCGGATAAAGAAACTCTACCAGATTCTGTCTTAGCCCATTATACTCATAATCTCTTTCGTAGCAACAGTATTTTCACCAATTGACACTAACACTCTTTCCACTTGTGGGGTAGCTGTCGGGAAATTGATGGGTAGCTGTCGGGTGTTGCCCGACTGTTCTCCTATGAAAAACGACCCATACGCTATTCCCGTCCGTATGAAACTCTGGGTCGGATATTCCAACACGACGACATTCGCTAATCATAAGACTGATGCCACGTCCCCAACTTTCCAACACCTCACTTTTATACAAAACGTTCGCGATAATTAGGTTTTGCGGCTCTGAATTATGTCCGCTCAGCAGTTTCTCCATTGTCATGTCCGGTGGAAAAGTTCCGCTGTTCTCTATCTCAATGCGATCATCGTAAATGGCTATCCCCACTGAACTGCCGGGGCGGTGATATAGACGATGGCAAAAAGCATTTGTGCAGCACTCCCTCAATGCCTTATAAGGTATCTCCAGTTCTTCTTCACGGTACAGCCCTACAATCTTTCCGGAAAGAGACAGATGTTTGAAGAAAAATGACATTGCCGCATCCAACAGGGTGTAGATATTGCCTGTAACACGCTGATTGTCTATAAATTCATCTTTGGTCGTGCCTTTGAAACGTGCCAGTCGGAGCAGGCATTGGGGATAGTAATAAAAATCACGTCCGAACAGAACTGCTGAAGCATTGTTCAGTTTGCCGTTATGCAACAGGTTGAATTTTTCAAGGATGGTCGGCAAGTCTTCCCGTATCGTAGCTTCAGGCAAACGTCCGCATCGTATGCCACCACGTACTGCACCCATTATGGCATGTTCATCAAGGTCGGATATTTTGAGGTCGGAATTTGGTATTGCCTCCCAAGCGTATTTTCCTCCACGCTGCATCAGAAGTTGGTTGTAAATCTCCTGTGGCATGGATGATGTCACACTTTCTATGCGTTGGTAGGCACGTACTTTATATGAGAATGGACGCATATAGCGTTGCTCTTCCGCTGACAAGGCTATGATGCTATTGTCGGTATCAGGAATGTCAATGCAGGATATTTCAATGTTGGCAAACGGTTCTATACGCCGTATTGCTTCCGCAATGTCACGTTTCGTCCTGTCACTCACTTTCTATCCGATGATTTTCCCTTTGTCGGTCACACCAAACAAAACGGTGCCTCCCGTACCATTCAGAAAAGCGCAGAGTGTCTCCACTCCACGCTCCAGTTGTCCGGTGGTTTCCTTGAATTCCACTGTATCGCTTTCCGCACCAGCTATCAGTTCTTTTACTATATCGAGATTGTCTATGCTCATACACAAGTCCTTAACTTTCGCAAAGATAGAAACTTTTTGATGAACTAAGATAAAAACGGCTTTTAATAATATATACCTCGTGTACATCCTTGCGGAGACTTCTTATTTTGTAGGTAGTAGCTTCCAATTCCTGTTGTCTGTTCTGTTCATTGAGCCAAATATATACGATGCCGAAAATGACGAATAGTATCAGCACATATCCTGCCGCTATCTTGGAGCAGCGCGGCTGCAGCCGGGTAAGTAAAATGTTTCAATAAGTTCATATCGTTTCTAAGTTTTATGTTTCCAATACTACTTATAAGCGCTCCGAACAAAAGAATGATAAGGAAAGAAAATGATTATTTCAGCAACTTCCGGTTTGTGTCTTCCAGAATGCGCATCTGCTGTATGGCTATCCGGTTCAGTTTGACGAGCCGTTCGCGCTGGGACAACCCTTCGTTGATGAGCACAGCATTCAGGCTTTCCATGTTTGACAGGCATATCAATTCGTTTACGCCTGCATAGTCACGGATGTTACCTTTCAAGTCTGGATGGGCATCGCGCCATTCAAGTGCCGTCATGCCGAAGAGGGCGACGTTCAGCACGTCTGCCTCGCTGGCATATATGCGGCTTGCCTGCTGTGCCGTCACTTCCGCCGGAATGAGATTTTGCTTGATGGCATCTGTGTGAATATGGTAGTTTATTTTAGAGAGTTCTCGCTTGGCCGACCATCCCAGCAAAGTCTGTTCCTGCTCTTTCAACCTCTGGAACTCCTTGACAAGATACAGCTCGAACTCCACGGAAACCCAGCTGGCAAACTTGAACGCGATGTCGCGCTGCGCATACGTCCCGCCTCCGGCACCGTTTTTCGACAGGATGCCGACAGCCCCGGTCAGTTCCACCCACCTTGAAGGACTCATGGTAAACGCATTGCTGCCCGCTTCCGCCAAAAGGGGGTCGAATTCGACCCCTTTAAACGCGGGGTTGTTTAGTTGCTCCCACAGTCCGAGGTATTCCAGCGTGTTCTTCAGTCGCATCCAGTTCTTCACTACGTCTTTAGGCTCGGCAGGATTTTTCTGGCGAGCGATGTCCGTGATGCAGATATAGTCAATGCCGTTGTGCTGCAAGGTCCTGATAGTGGTACCTTTCACCTGGAGGGTCGATTTCTTTGCCATAGTATTCTTTTTCTTTTGATTACGCTAACAAAAATAACCCTTTTCCGGCAATAATCATTCTATTTCCTATACAATCTTTTAAAGAACGCTTGTTTTGTGCTGCCACCTGCGAAAGCGGCCGTCGCACCATTCTGTCTATGGGCAGCTCCGGCTTGACGCTTGCGCCGGGGCAGCTGTATGTGGAATGAAGGTCTTAGTTTCGGTGTCGTCAAAATAAATGGTCGTACCGTCAGTTACGAACTTACCGTTCTCTCTCTTGTAGGGCACGTTGGTAAAGCCGGCGAATGTCCAGTCCTACCGTACCGCTTTCCGTAAACTTGATGGCATTGCTCAGCAGATTGTTGCCGATCTGTACCAGCCGGTTGCGGTCACCCATCAGAATGATGTCGCTGCATCCGGTAATGTCTTGCTATCTTTTCCTTTATCTCTTCTTGTTCGTAGAGTACCAGCATGATTCTATTCAGCAATTTTTCCTTTTCAGCCAGCAGCTGGCATATGCTGTCTATACGCTCGCTGCGGCAGGTTCTGGACTTGAAGCGGCTGAGCAGGCTGTCTACTTCCAGTCGCTTCTCATGGTACGCCGCCATGTCTTCCTCATTCCAGTCCAGCACGGTCTCACCAATCATGGATAAATCCACTACCTTCATATATACCTCGTGTACATCCTTGCGGAGACTTCTTATTTTGTAGGTAGTAGCTTCCAATTCCTGTTGTCTGTTC
>CALUJF010000090.1 GCA_944320855.1 uncultured Phocaeicola sp. | reverse complement strand
AGTTTTATCAGTTCATAATCCTTTGAGAAGTGTACGAAGAATACTTTCCGGTTTATAAATCCTCCCCAGTTGTTTACACGTTCAAACTTGAATCCTGTCTGTATCGGTGTTACGTGTATCGAACCGAGATTCTCTTCCATCTTGTTACCGTATTTCGACAGTCCTTTCAGGAAGAAATAACCGGTGTCATATCCTAACATTCCGTATTTGGGGTAGATATTCGCCATATCCTTACTGTACCAGCGGCGGTATGCCTGAGTAAAGTTTACGGCTGCCGGGAAAAGATTGTTTGTATAGAATGACGAATAGAAGTATGTATCTATCTCGTAGAAACTTGCCAAATAGTCGTTGGTGTATGTCTGCCATTCAGGATAGCCGAACAGATTCATCGAATAATCAGGTCTCTCGCGACGTATCTGTGTGAGTTGAGGCAGAATCTTGACCAGAGCTGTACTCTTTCCGGATGTCGGTATGAATATGTTGTTTTTCAGCGTATCCATAACGGTAGTAATATCGTAGAAATTGTCTGTTATGGTAAAGTCACGATAGCTTATTCCGTTTTCCTTAAGTCTGGTTTTCATTCCTTTGATAAATTCATCCTTTTCTCTGTCGCCGTTGCTTGCATTGAGGAATATCACATTACATCCGCTGAACTTGCGGTTGAAATGTTCATAGACTTCCGAGTACAGATATGACTGCGGAGTGTTTACCTGATAGATATGCGGATTCTTGAACACCTGGTCCACCTTTGGGGCAAAAGGTATAACAAGACGGATATTGTTCTTGTCGGCAAATGTAGCCAGAGCGTCAATGTCCTGCGACCTTGCCGGTCCGAATATGATGTCCATATTCTTCATCTCTTTCCTGGCAAGTATATTGTTCAGGGTTGCTTCTCTTCCCTTAGTGTCGTATGTATAAAGGTCTACAGACACACCTTCTTTCTTCAGACTGTCTACAGCCATGAGGAATCCTTCATAGTATTCCACCATTCTGATTTGTTCTTCCATGTTTGCACTTGTCCCTGCCATGAACGGAAGAAGAACAGCTGCCTTTATAGTCTTTATCTCTTTCTTGGAATCTTCAAACCGGCTGAATATCTCTTCGTTGGTAAGTTCCTGTACTGTAGGTTTTGATTCAGTCTGTTGTGTCTTTTGTTCATTCTTGCCGTATGGGATAAATAGGAAAGTACCTCTCTTGAGCTTTCCGTTTTTCAGTTCCGGATTGGCTGCTATCAGTTCTTCTTCAGTTATTCCGTATTCGCGGCTTATGCTGTAGATGGTTTCTTTTCTTTCCACCTTGTGCATGTCCTTCCAGTCGTTCATCTTTACGGTAGTTTCCTCTTTGGTGGTAGCCTTGGGAGTTTCTTTTTCTGTTTTCGATGCCGACTGTACAGGTATGATGATAACCTGACCACTGCGGAAGTTCTCACTGCTCAGTCCCGGATTGGCTTCGCAGATGGCCTGGGTTGTGATGTTGTATTTCACTGAGAGGCGATACAGTGTTTCGCCGGCTTGTATGGTGTGGAATACAGGCTTATCCGAATTGTCAGAAACAGCCTGAGGTATTTTCAGCGCGGCCCCTTCGCGAATCTGTTTGTCGCTGCCCGGATTCAGGCGTACAATGTCGTCAATGCTTACATTGTACATACTTGATATGGAGTATAGGCTTTGGCCTTTGGTTATTGTGTGTAGGAAATATCCGCTCTCGGCCGATGCCTGAGCCATTAAGTTGGTACTGCTTCCGGCCATGAGTGCCAGTGCAAGAAATACAGATTGAATAAATTTCATTTTTCAGCTATATGATTATTTACGGGCAAAAGTACGAAAAAAGCATTATCTTTGCAATGTTTCAGTGAATATTAAGATATGACAGAAGGAAAAGAAACGATTAGCGTGCAGGGAGCACGTGTACACAATCTGAAAAATATAGATGTCGAGATACCGCGCAACAGTCTGACGGTCATTACCGGGCTTAGTGGAAGCGGTAAGTCGTCGCTTGCATTCGATACTATCTTCGCCGAGGGACAGCGCAGGTATATAGAGACATTCTCTGCCTATGCCAGAAACTTCCTTGGGGGAATGGAACGTCCTGATGTGGACAAAATTACGGGACTGAGTCCGGTTATCTCAATCGAGCAGAAGACGACAAACAAGAATCCGCGTTCCACTGTGGGTACTACTACCGAGATATACGACTATCTGCGTCTGCTTTATGCCCGTGCAGCTACGGCATATTCCTATCTTTCGGACGAGAAGATGGTGAAATATACCGAAGAACAAATCATAGAACTTATAAACCGTGATTATAAGGGAAAGCGTATCTTTATACTTTCTCCGCTGGTTCGTACCCGTAAGGGACACTATAAGGAGCTGTTCGAGCAGGTGCGTAAGAAGGGTTACCTATACGTAAGGGTTGATGGTGAGGTGAGGGAAATCACGCACGGCATGAAGCTTGACAGATATAAGAACCACGATATAGAAGTGGTAGTGGATAAAACGGTTGTAACCGAGAAAGAGGATAAAAGATTGCGCCAGAGTGTGGCTACAGCCATGCGGCTGGGAGACGGCCTGCTTATGATACTTGATGCCCAGACAGAGAGTATCCGTCACTACAGCAAGCGCCTGATGTGTCCTGTTACAGGTCTTTCATATCGTGAACCTGCACCGCACAATTTCTCTTTCAATTCTCCGCAGGGTGCATGTCCACGATGCAAGGGACTGGGATATGTCAATCTGATAGACGTTGACAAGGTTATTCCGGACCGTTCGCTTTCAGTGTACGAAGGAGCAATTGCACCGCTCGGAAAGTATAAGAATGCTATGATTTTCTGGCAGTTGAGTGCCTTGCTTGAACGTCATGAAGCTACATTGAAAACTCCGGTAAGTGAACTGCCGGAAGATGCCATAAATGAGATTCTTTACGGATGCGACGACCGTCTGAAGATTGACAGTTCGCTCGTCCATACCTCGTCCGACTATTTTGTGGAATACGAAGGTATAGTAAAGTATATACAGATGATGCAGGAGAAAGATGCTTCTGCCACTGCCCAGAAATGGGCTGAACAGTTTGCCAAGACTGATGTCTGTCCTGAGTGTAAGGGGATGAGGCTTAATAAGGAGGCATTGCATTTCCGTTTGCACGACAAGAATATTTACGAGCTTGCTTCTATGGATATCAGCGAGCTTTATGAATGGCTTCAGGGAGTGGAGGAACATCTTGACAACAAGCAGAAGGTTATAGCCCAGGAGATTCTGAAAGAAATCCGTACCCGACTTAAATTCCTGCTTGATGTGGGACTTGAATACCTTTCTCTCAACCGTACTTCTGTCAGTCTTTCGGGTGGTGAAAGCCAGCGTATCCGTCTTGCAACCCAGATTGGTTCGCAGCTTGTAAATGTGCTTTATATCCTCGATGAGCCGAGTATCGGACTTCATCAGAGAGATAATGTCCGACTGATAAACTCCCTGAAAAGCCTTAGAGATATAGGTAACTCGGTGATAGTGGTAGAGCATGACAAGGATATGATGCTTGCATCGGACTACATAGTGGATATGGGACCGAAGGCCGGACGACTTGGGGGTGAAGTGGTGTTTGCCGGAACTCCGGAAGAGATGCTGAGGACTCACACCATGACATCGCAGTATCTGAATGGCGAAATGAAAATAGAGATACCTGCTCAGAGAAGAGAGGGTAATGGCAAGAAACTTTCATTGTTCGGAGCCAGAGGAAACAATCTTAAAGGTGTGGATGTGGAATTTCCGTTAGGAACACTTATTTGTGTGACCGGTGTTTCGGGAAGCGGTAAATCAACTCTTATAAACGATACTCTCCAGCCTATACTGTCGCAGCATTTCTACCGCTCGCTTCAGGACCCTTTGCCATACGACAGAATAGAGGGGCTTGAAAATATAGATAAGGTGGTGAATGTGGACCAGTCGCCGCTCGGACGTACTCCGCGTTCCAATCCGGCTACATATACCGGAGTGTTCTCGGATATAAGAAACCTGTTTGTCGGTCTGCCGGAAGCGAAGATACGCGGTTACAAGCCGGGACGTTTCTCTTTCAATGTAGCCGGAGGACGATGTGAGGCTTGCGGAGGAAACGGATACAAGACCATAGAAATGAATTTCCTGCCTGATGTGCTTGTTCCTTGTGAGGTGTGTCATGGAAAGCGCTATAACCGTGAGACACTGGAAGTGAGATACAAAGGAAAGTCCATAGCCGATGTGCTTGATATGACTATAAACCGTGCCGTGGAGTTCTTCGAAAATGTACCTCAGATACTGAACAAGATAAAGGTACTTCAGGAAGTAGGTTTGGGATATATCAAGTTGGGACAGCCTTCAACCACTCTTTCCGGTGGAGAGAGCCAGCGTGTGAAGCTTGCAACAGAACTCTCGAAGAAAGATACAGGAAAGACTTTCTATATCCTTGACGAGCCTACCACAGGATTGCACTTTGAGGATATCCGTGTACTGATGAACGTACTCAACCGCCTGGTTGACAAGGGTAATACAGTACTCATTATAGAACATAACCTTGACGTAATCAAGATGGCTGACTATATCATCGACATGGGCCCTGAAGGCGGAAAGGGTGGTGGACAGTTGCTTTCGTGCGGAACACC
>CALUJF010000089.1 GCA_944320855.1 uncultured Phocaeicola sp. | reverse complement strand
GGCTCTTCAGGTTGGACTTGAACCAACGACCCTCTGATTAACAGTCAGATGCTCTAACCGACTGAGCTACTGAAGAAGGTTGTTTTCTCGATTGCGGTGCAAAGATACTACCTTGTTTTGAATTGTGCAATACTTTAAGCGAAAAAATAATAAAAATATTTTCATCTTCACATTTTAGCTTGCTTTTTGTAGTATCCAGGCAATGTGTATCTTCCTTTCCTTGACGAAATTAAGTTAAATAATAGAGCATTTCTGTTGTTTGAAACAGAATAATGCTTTTCTTTGCAATCCATATTTGGGGACACATTATTTAATATTACGAATGTAAACTTTTTAAAGATATGAACACTAAAAGAACTCTCATTGCAGCGTTTGCAGTACTCGTGGGATTGGGGCTGTTAAGTTTTAAGGGTGACGACCGTAATTTCAAGATTGCCAAGAATCTTGATTTGTTCAACTCTATATTTAAGGAACTCGATATGTTCTACGTCGATACCATCGATGTGGAAAAGATGATACAGAACGGTGTGAACGGTATGTTGGCTCTTACCGACCCGTATACAGAATATTATCCCGAGGAGGAAGTCAGCAGTCTTAAGGAAATGATTACAGGTAAGTACGGTGGTATAGGTGCCGCAATCAGATATTATGAGGCCAACGACCGTATAGTAGTGGTAGAGCCTACTGAAGGAATGCCTGCTGCCGAAGCCGGAGTGAAGGCCGGAGATATCATCCTTGAGGTGGGAGGAAAGGAAATGCTCCGCGGCGACCTTAAGCCACAGGAGTTTTCAAGCAAGGTGAGCGATGCCTTGCGTGGTGAGCCGGGTACATCGTTCGTGCTGAAAGTTCTTCGTCCGATGCAGAATGACAGTACTGAAATGGAATTTAAAATCACGAGAAAGAGCATCCGTACCAATCCTGTGCCGTATTACGGAATGGTGCGCGACAGTATAGGATATATCGCTCTTCAGGGATTTACCGACAACTGCTCGAAGGATTTCAAGAAATCGTTTATCGAACTGAAACAGAAAGGTGCCAAATCTCTTATCATCGACCTGCGCGACAATGGTGGAGGTTCTCTGTCTGAGGCTGTCGATATAGTAGGACTGTTTGTTCCTAAAGGTCAGGAAGTGGTTTATACAAAAGGTAAAATCAAACAGGCTGAGAATTCATTCAAGACACGTTTCGAGCCGGTAGATACGGAAATTCCTCTCGTGGTACTGGTGAACGGGGCTTCTGCTTCTGCTTCCGAAATTCTGAGCGGTTCGCTTCAGGACCTCGACCGTGCTGTGATAGTTGGAAGCCGTACATACGGAAAAGGACTCGTACAGACCACACGTCCGCTGCCATATAACGGAACTCTGAAGGTGACTACTTCAAAATACTATATCCCAAGCGGAAGATGTATCCAGGCCATAGACTATTCGAAGAAGAATGCCGACGGTTCTGTGGCACGTACGCCGGACAGTCTTACAAACGTATTCCATACAGCCATAGGCCGTGAGGTGCGCGACGGAGGAGGAATACGTCCGGACATCGAGGTGAAAGCTCCGAAATTCCCGAACATCATCTTCTATCTGATGAATGAAGATATAATATTCGATTATGCCACACAGTATTGCTGGACGCATCAGGCGCCTGTATCAGTGGCAGATTTCAAACTGACGGATGATGATTACGAAGCATTCAAGACACTAGTGAAATCGCGTGATTTCACTTACGACCGCCAGAGCGAGAAGATGCTGAAATCATTGAAGGAAGTGGCTGAGTTTGAAGGCTATATGGATGGAGCAAAAGAAGAGTTTGCAGCCTTGGAAAAGAAACTGAACCATAACCTTGACCGCGACCTTGAAACATTCAAGAAACAGATAAGCGAATATCTGTCGCAGGAAATCATTACAAGATATTTCTATCAGCGCGGTGCGGCAATGGAGCGTCTGAAAGACGATGCCGATCTGGAAAGCGCTGTAAAGGTTCTTCAGGACAAAGCAGAGTATTCGAAGATACTCTCTGTCGCAGAAGAAACGAAATCTAAGTAATTTTACAGAAATTCTTCGGTGCAGAAAGCGGAACACGTACGTGACGCGGGCGTAACACGTACGTGTTCCGCCCGTTACACGTACGTGTTCCGCGCGTTACACGAACGTGTCACGGTTTCTGAAACGGGGCGTTTCTTATCTGATGACGAGTTTCAGTGATATATAATTCTATTCTTCTTTAAGTCTTATTGATTGAAAAATAGTATATTTGCGATATAAAGGTAATTTAACGCATGTCAGTATGAGGATTCGAAAAATTGAAATGTTAAACTTTAAAGGCTTTGAAAAAAAGGAAGTTGAGTTTAACGGCCAACTTACTGTTGCCATTGGTAATAATACAGCAGGTAAAACAACACTTCTTAATGCTATTCAGGTTGGACTTGGTGCGTATTTACAGTCACTTAAATCACTTCGTGGCGGTAAAGGTTTTAGGAGAAATTTTGTTGTAGCTGACAGATTCCTGAGATACGATGAAGAGAAAAAAGATTATTTTCCCAATGAGGAACTTCCACGTATCAGTATTGATGCATTGATTTACCGTACAGTCAAATCCGGGCCAGTCGGGGTAACTTTGGAACCTCAGAACATCAATTGGTATAGAGAGTTTACGAAGTCCGGCAGTACAACCCATAATCAGGAATGTGCAGGCGAACTGATTGATATTGTTAATGAGATAGAAAAAAAACGTGAGAAAAATGGCGACAATGCCGTACTTCCAATTCTTCTTTCGTTCGGAACAAACCGCATTGATGCTCAGTTCCGACAATCACGTAAGGTTGTAGAGCGTCAACAAAGAATAGAAAAGGCTTACAGAGCTGCCTTAGAGTCAGATCAGGTTGATTTTGCAGGGGCACTTGACTGGCTTCGCAGATATGAAAAGAGTATCAAAGATGGTAAGGAGTTTGAAGGTACCAAAGAGGCTTTTTATCTTGCTTTGGAAACAGCAATTCCGACGCTTTCAGAGATTGACATGGATAATGATGAAATAGAAGCTGTAGTTTCTATTCCGGGAAAGACTCCTGAACGCCATCATTATTCATATATGAGTGACGGACTTAAGGCTATGATAAATATCGTTTCGGAGATAGCTTACCGTTGTATTCAGCTCAATGGATTTCTTGGATATAATTCAGTGAGATATACTCCGGGAGTTGTACTCATCGATGAGGTAGACCTTTATCTTCATCCTATCTGGCAGAAAACTGTTCTCAGGGACTTGATGAGTGCTTTCCCAAACATACAGTTCATCGTTACAACCCATTCTCCTTTCATTGTTCAGAGTCTTAAACAGGGTGAGCTTATCAGTTTTGATGATGATTCATATACGGAAGGGGCACCTGATAAGGAAGGTCTTGAAGATATTGCAAGCGGTAGAATGGGATTAGCCAACGAGATACGCAGTAAGCGATATAACGAGATGGTTGAAATAGCAACCCAATATTTTAAGGAACTTGATGAAGGAAATTCTTCAAAGGCTGCCGAACTGAAAGAGCGTCTTACGGAAATCGAGGCAGAATTCAGCGATGAGCCTGCTTATGTTGCTTTGATAAAGACTGAGTATAATGCTAAAATGTCCAAGGAATGAGACCTGTAGAAAAGAAGAAACCCGGTGATACTGTTGAGTTTAAGACCTCGATGAATGAGAGGGTAAAACATACAGTCAGGAAACATTATAAACCTTATGGTGATGCAAAGGAGCCTTTGGCCGCAAATATTGGTATGTTTTGTTCGTATTGTGAAGAACCAAGGGGACTGGCTGATTTGCACATAGAACATATACAACCGAAGAGCAGGAAAGGTGCAGAGTACGATTGGGATAATTTCTTGTTGTCGTGCAGTATGTGTAACACTTGTAAGAACGATGCAGAGGTGAACTTGGAAACAACCCATTTTCCACATCTTGATAATACATATTTGGATTTTATTTATGAGGAGTCCGGGCGCGTAAGAGTAAACCCGAATCTGCCGGTTGAAGAATACAAAAAAGCTGAGAATCTATATAATCTGGTAAAAATGGGTCGAGACCCTTTTGGTGAGGAGGCTGCAAGTAAAAGAGATTTCAGATGGAAGGGAAGATATGAAACATGGAATCTGGCTAAAAGATTTCTCGAAAAATATGAGTCAGGAAACTTGACTGTTGATGATATTATTGAAATTGCTGATAAATTAGGACATTGGTCTGTGTGGTTTACAGTGTTTAAAGAACATGATGAGGTTAGAAAAAACTTGATTGAGCATACTTCGGGAACGTGCACCACCTGTTTTGATGAAAACAATCATTATGAGCCTGTTTGTAGGGAACGAAAGGTTTAGTGTTTTGAAGGATGACTTTATAATATTAACTTATAGAAATATAAAGAACCGTATCATATACTATAGACTGATTCTGCTTGTTTTAGTATTGGTACGGTTCTTTATATATAAAGGTTAGTTGGTCTGACAATTTTATTTCTCGTGGAAATCCCCGTTAGCCTTTATCAGTTCTATAAGTTTCTCTACAGCCTGTTTTTCCGGAATATTCTTTTCAATACATTCCTTACGCTTGTACAGACTGATTTTACCGCGTCCGGCACCCACATAGCCATAGTCGGCATCAGCCATTTCGCCCGGACCGTTTACTATACATCCCATAATACCTATCTTCAGACCTTTCAGGTGTGATGTAGCGGCCTT
>CALUJF010000088.1 GCA_944320855.1 uncultured Phocaeicola sp. | reverse complement strand
CGGGCGGAACACGTACGTGTTACACGCGGAACACGAACGTGTTCCGCTTTCTGCATCGAAAAATTTTAAAACAAGTGTCAGAATATCTGTATATAAAAAGAAAACCGTTTGCCAAACAGATACGTTGTATCACATTCGGCAAACGGGAAAATTCATATAATAAAATGATTTTATTTCCTGAGCATCAGATTCTTAAAAGGGCCCGGATAAGGAGTTTCAAACTGCATAACCTCCCCTGTCACAGGATGATAGAAACAAAGCTTGAATGCATGCAGTGCAAGCCTTCCCAAAGGGTCGAACTCACAACCGTATCGCAAGTCGCCTACCACCGGATGACCTAAAGTCTGCATATGCACACGTATCTGATTCTTACGTCCTGTTTCAAGATTGAGTTCTACAAGCGAATAGCCGTTGGCACGCTTTATAGTCTTATAATGTGTAACGGAGAATTTTCCGCCGTCATCATAGTCGCTCGAGCTTACATAAAGCTTACGGTCTGTAAGCCATGACTCTACAGTTCCCTGGTCTTTCTCCATATCACCCATTACGACGGATACATACCGGCGGTCGAATACTATCTCATGCCAGTTGTCGCGCAGTGTATGCTGAGTTTTCTCGTCCTTGGCATACATCATAACTCCGGATGTTTCGCGGTCAAGACGATGCACCACAAACACACGGTTTCTCGGATGCTGACGTTTGACATATTCATTCAGAATATGCTGTGCCGTACGCTCTTTCTGACGGTCGGTAGCTACAGACAGAAGTCCCTCCTTCTTCTCCACTACTATAATATAAGCATCTTCATACAGTATGTTAAGCAATGGATTATGAAACTCATGCTTGTTCTTCTCCTTGCTTATCTGGACTTTCATTCCCGGTTTCAGAGGGAAATTATATTGCGTCTGAATATTATTGTCGACCATCACCACACGATTGGTTAGCAATGCCTTAACTCGTGTGCGACTGATTCCTGACATCTTTTTCATCAGAAACTCCATCAGTTCCGATGGTTCCGACACATTATATACAGTACATTTATTCGCAGCACGTGCCACCGGTCGTTTTCCCGGTCTGTTCTTTCTTTCTTCCACTTTCTTTTCAGATTTTAGTTTGTTTTATGCTTCTTCTCTTTTCTCAAGGAGAACAACATTTTCCACATGATGTGTGTGAGGGAACATATCTACAGGCTGAACGGCCATTACCTTATACATAGAATCGAGCAACTGCAAGTCGCGCGCCTGAGTAGCAGGGTTACAGCTTACATATACTATTCTTTTAGGTGCAGCAAACATTATCACGTCGATTACATCATTGTGCATTCCTGCGCGTGGAGGGTCAGTGATGATTACATCAGGACGGCCATGCTCATTGATGAAATCCTGGGTAAGGATATCCTTCATGTCACCTGCATAGAACAGCGTATTGTCGATACCGTTTATCGCAGAATTGACCTTAGCATCTTCTATTGCTTCAGGCACATATTCTATACCTATCACCTTCTTTGCCTTGCGCGACACGAAATTGGCAATAGTCCCTGTTCCGGTATAAAGGTCATAAACGAGTTCGTCGCCTGTAAGACCGGCAAACTCTCTTGCCACCTTATAAAGATTATACGCCTGTTCTGAGTTGGTCTGATAGAATGATTTTGGTCCGACTTTAAACTTCAGCCCTTCCATTTCCTCGAAGATATGGTCGTTACCCTTGAACACTTCCACATCGAGGTCGCCTATAGTATCGTTACATTTATTATTGACAACATACATCAGAGATGTGATTTCAGGGAACGAATCGGCCACGAACTGAAGTATCTCCATCATCTTAGTACGGTCATCGTCAGTCACAACCTTACACTGCAACAGCACCATAAGCTCGCCTGTAGACGATGTACGGACCATCATATTTCTTAACAATCCTTCCTGAGAACGCAAGTCAAAGAAAGTATAGTCGTGCTCATATGCATAGTCGCGTATGGCATTTCTGATTCTGTTGGAGATGTCATCCTGAAGCCAGCATTTCTCTATGGCCAGAACTTTGTCGAAGGCTCCCGGAATATGGAAACCTACAGCATTCATCTGGTCATACTTCACATCCTGCTTCACCTCTTCTTCAGTGAGCCAACGCTTATTTGAAAAAGTAAATTCGAGCTTGTTTCTATAGAACTTGGTTTTCTCCGAACCTAAGATAGGCATGAATTCAGGAAGTTCCACTTTTCCGATACGTGTCAGATTGTCAAACACCTGTTTCTGCTTGTAGCGTATCTGATCTTCATACGAAAGACACTGCCATTTGCATCCTCCACACACGCCGTAATGCTGACAGAAAGGTTCCGCCCTCATTGGAGATTTCTCATGAAACCTTACAGCCACCGCCTCTGCATAATGGTTCTTCTTTCGTTTCACTTGCAGGTCAACAACATCTCCCGGCACTACATACGGGACAAACACTACTAAATCGTTCACTTTAGCCAAGGCTTTGCCTTCTGCGGCTACATCTGTTATCGTTACCTTCTCCAATAAAGGTAGTTCTTTTTTCTTTCTTGCCACGTTATTTTTCAATAAAACCAATTTGGGAACAAATTTAGTCATTTTTTCCGACAATATACCATGATTTGCAAAATAGTTGATTTTGCTATATAGACATTGCAAAAACATGTTGTAGAATATGCTTTTTATGTTTGTTTATCCGCAAATAATATATAGTTTTGCCATCGTTAAAGAAAAACAGACAGTATTTTACAAAATTTACAGCCTGTAAATAAGAGAATGATATTAATTTAAATAACTAATAACTTAAAAACCTTACACTAAACATGGAAACAAAAAGAGTTTATACCTTCGGGAACGGTAAGGCCGAAGGAAAAGCTGACATGAGAAACTTACTTGGGGGAAAAGGTGCAAATCTTGCAGAAATGAATCTTATTGGCGTTCCGGTACCTCCGGGATTCACCATAACAACAGATGTATGTAATGAATATTATGCTGAAGGAAAAGATAAAGTCGTAGCTTTACTGAAAGATGACGTGGAAAAAGCCATCAAAGGTGTGGAAGAGCTGATGAAATCGAAATTCGGCGATGTGGAAAATCCGCTTCTTGTTTCTGTACGTTCAGGTGCCCGCGCTTCAATGCCCGGTATGATGGACACCATCCTTAATCTTGGTCTTAATGATGAAGTAGTAGCCGGTCTTGCAAGAAAGACAGGAAACGAGCGTTTCGCATGGGATTCATACCGCCGCTTCGTACAGATGTATGGTGATGTGGTTCTCGGAATGAAACCTACGAACAAGGAAGATATCGACCCGTTTGAAGCTATTATAGAAGATGTGAAGAAAGCTAAGGGCGTACGTCTGGACAACGAGCTTGAAGTAGAAGACCTGAAGGAACTGGTAGTGAGATTCAAGGCAGCTGTAAAGGCTCAGACAGGAAAAGATTTCCCATCATGCGCATACGAACAGCTGTGGGGAGCCATCTGCGCCGTATTCGACTCATGGATGAACGAACGTGCCATCCTCTACCGTAAAATGGAAGGAATACCTGCCGAATGGGGTACTGCAGTAAACGTACAGGCAATGGTATTCGGTAATATGGGCGATACTTCGGCTACAGGTGTGGCATTCTCTCGCGATGCCGCTACAGGCGAAGACCTTTTCAATGGTGAATACCTCATCAATGCACAGGGCGAAGACGTAGTGGCAGGTATCCGTACTCCACAGCAAATCACAAAAATCGGCTCACAGCGTTGGGCTGAGCTCCAGGGTATTTCTGAAGAAGAAAGAGTATCAAAATACCCTTCTATGGAAGAAGCAATGCCTGAAATATATAAGGAACTTGATGCCATCCAGACTAAACTTGAAAACCACTATCACGACATGCAGGATATGGAATTCACAGTTCAGGAAGGCAAGCTTTGGTTCCTGCAGACACGTAACGGTAAACGTACAGGTGCGGCCATGGTTCGCATAGCAATGGAAATGCTTGAACAAGGAATTATCGACGAAAAGACAGCCATCAAGAGATGCGAGCCAAACAAGCTTGACGAACTCCTCCACCCTGTATTCGACAAGGAGGCATTGCGCACAGCCAAGACACTGACTCGCGGTCTTCCGGCTTCACCGGGTGCTGCCTGCGGACAGATAGTGTTCTTTGCCGATGATGCAGCTCAGTGGAGAGCCGACGGACACAGAGTGGTTCTCGTCCGTATAGAAACATCACCTGAAGACCTTGCAGGTATGACTGCTGCCGAAGGTATCCTCACTGCACGTGGCGGTATGACATCACACGCAGCCGTTGTAGCACGCGGTATGGGTAAATGCTGTGTATCAGGTGCCGGAGCAATCAATATAGATTATAAGGCTCGTACAATCGAAATAGACGGAACTGTATTGAAAGAAGGTGATTTTATTTCACTAAACGGTAGTACAGGTGATGTATATCAGGGTGAAGTTCCTACAAAAGCAGCCGAAGTTTCAGGCGACTTCGCTAAACTGATGAACTTGTGTGACAAATATACAAGACTTAAAGTCCGTACAAATGCCGACACTCCTCATGATGCAGAAGTGGCACGTGGTTTCGGTGCTGTAGGTATCGGACTTTGCCGTACAGAACATATGTTCTTCGACAATCAGAAGATTATCGCAATGCGCGAAATGATTCTTGCTAACGACGTTGAAGGACGTAAGAAAGCACTTGCAAAACTTCTTCCATATCAGAAAGCTGACTTCAAAGGCATATTCAAGGCTATGGACGGATGTCCAGTCAATGTACGCTTGCTTGACCCACCATTGCACGAATTCGTACCACACGATTTGAAGGGACAGGAAGAAATGGCACAGGCTATGGGAGTAACTGTAGAATATATCCGCCAGAGAGTTGACAGCCTTTGCGAACACAACCCTATGTTGGGACATCGTGGTTGCCGTTTGGGTAACACATATCCTGAAATCACAGAAATGCAGACTCAGGCAATCCTTGGCGCAGCAATCGAATTGAAGAAAGAAGG
>CALUJF010000087.1 GCA_944320855.1 uncultured Phocaeicola sp. | reverse complement strand
ATGGATATTTGTGGCATAATTTATTATGTTATATAAAATTTTGACTGCAAATATAAACTGATTAGCTAAATAAAACAACTAACAGACAAGAAAGTTTTGTCCGTTTTCGTACACTGTTTACAAATAAATACTATCTTTGTCGAAATAAACTATATGTACTATTTAAATAAAAAAACGTAAAACGACATGATGCATAATTGGTTTGAATGCAAAATCAGATACGAGAAAGTAGCGGAAAACGGCATGAACAAGAAGGTGACAGAGCCTTATTTAGTAGATGCACTGAGCTTTACAGAAGCTGAATCAAGAATAATAGAAGAGATTACACCATTCATAAGCGGAGAGTTTACCGTTTCGGACATCAAGAGGGCGAACTACAGCGAACTCTTTTTCTGCGAGGACGATGAAGCCGACAAATGGTATAAATGCAAGCTGTATTTCATAACCCTCGACGAAAAGAGCGGAGCCGAAAAGAAAACAGCTACAAACGTACTTGTACAGGCTGCCGACCTGAAGGACTCTATCAAGAAGCTGGACGAAGGCATGAAAGGTACAATGGCCGACTACGTGATAGCATCCGTAGCCGAAACAGCCATAATTGATGTTTATCCATACTCGGCAGAACCGGACGTGAAACCGGAATTCCCGGATGCAGCAAACAGATAAGAAAAGAAATCAATCATGGATATTAAAGCAATATTGAGTGAAATAAAAGCGGAGTTGCCACAAACCACACAACTCGTTGCCGTATCGAAGTTTCACCCTGCCGAAGCCATTAAGGAGGCATACGATGCAGGACAGAGAATCTTCGGAGAAAGCAAGGTGCAGGAGCTGGAGGAAAAGCATACAGTCCTTCCGCAAGACATAGAATGGCATTTCATAGGTCACTTGCAGACTAACAAAGTGAAGTACATTGCACCTTATATATCTATGATTCATGCCGTTGATTCCTACAAGCTGCTTGCCGAAATAAACAAGCAGGCCGCTAAAGCAGACAGAGTAATACCATGCCTGCTGGAAATACACATTGCCAAGGAAGAGACTAAATTCGGATTCACTCCTGAGGAATGTACCGACATGCTCAACGAAGGCAGCTGGAAAGAACTCAAGAACGTATGCATAAACGGAATCATGGGGATGGCCACAAACACCGATGATGACGCAATGATAGAAAGCGAGTTTACAAAGCTTGCGGCATACTTCAACGAGCTGAAATCAACGTTCTTCAAGGACTGCGATTCGTTCAAAGAACTGTCGATGGGAATGTCCGACGACTATCCTCTGGCAATAAAGCATGGCAGCACACTCGTAAGAATCGGAAGTAAAATATTCGGAATGAGAAACTATTAAAATCATATTTATATTATGACACAATTAACAACAACCTTTGCAGGATTAAAACTGAAGAATCCTGTTATCGTGAGCAGTTCAGGTCTTACAAACAGCGTAGAGAAAATCAAGAAACTGGAAGCTGCAGGTGCCGGCGCAGTTGTTCTGAAATCTGTATTCGAGGAACAAATCAGCATACAGGCAGGACAGATGAGCGGTTACGGTGCTCCTGAAGCGGACGATTATCTTAATGCATATGTACGTTCTAATGCCCTCAACGAGCATATCGAGCTAATCAAAGAGGCTAAAAAGGCATGCAGCATACCTGTGATAGCAAGTATCAACTGCTATTCTACAAGCGAATGGACAGACTTTGCCAAACATATGGAAGAAGCAGGAGCCGATGCACTGGAAATCAATATCCTTTCATTGCAGTCGGACAAAGACTATACTTACGGAGGTTTCGAGCAGATGCACATCGACGTACTGAAAAATATCAAGAAAGCAGTAAGCATCCCTGTGATAATGAAACTCGGCAGCAACCTTACAAACCCTGTAGCCCTTATCAACCAGCTTTATGCCAACGGAGCTGCTGCAGTGGTGCTGTTCAACCGTTTCTACCAGCCGGACATCAACATCGACACTATGACTTTCACAAGCACAAATGTGATGAGCGAGGCCAACGAACTCGCCGAAAAAATCAGATGGACAGCCATCGCATCGGCAGAAGTTCCTCAGATAGACTATGCAATATCAGGCGGCGTTCACTGCGGTAAAGGAGTAATCAAGTCAATCCTTGCTGGAGCAAGTGCAGTGGAAGTGTGCAGCGCTATCTACAAGTACGGCGAAAAGGAAATAGCTGAAATGACAAAAGAACTCTCTGCATGGATGGAATCAAAAGGCTACGAAAGCATTGAAAGCATGAAGGGAATCATGAACGCCAAGGCCGCCGGAAGCATAAATCCATTCGAAAGAACACAGTTCATGAAATACTACAGCAACCACGAGTGATGGAAGAATTTTGTGCACACTCAAAAAATCAATTATGGAAAAAAGTTTCATAGCTTTCATAGAAGAAAGTATCAAGAAAAACTGGGACCTTGACGCTCTTACCGACTATAAGGGAGCTACACTTCAATACAAGGACGTAGCCCGAAAAATCGAAAAACTCCATATCCTTTTAGAAGAAAGTGGCGTAAAACCCGGAGACAAGGTGGCATTATGCGGAAGAAACAGTTCTCACTGGGGAGTAGCATTCCTGGCAATCCTTACTTACGGAGCCGTGGCTGTTCCTATTCTGCATGAGTTCAAGCCGGACAATGTCCACAACATTGTAAACCACTCTGACGCACGCATACTGTTTGTGGGCGACATGGCATGGGAAAACCTCAACGAAGCAGAAATGCCTGCACTCGAAGGCATCATCCTTATGACAGACTTCACCCTATTGGTATGCCGCAGCGAGAAGCTCCTGTACGCCAGAGAGCATCTGAACGAAATGTTCGGAAAGAAATTCCCTAAGAATTTCAGACGCGAGCATGTGTCCTACCGTCGCGACAATCCTGAGGAACTTGCCATAATCAACTACACTTCAGGTACAACAAGTTTCTCAAAGGGGGTTATGCTTCCTTACAGGTCGCTGTGGTCGAACACCCAGTTTGCATTCGAAGTACTGTCGCTCAAACCGGGTGACAAGGTAATATCGATACTTCCTATGGCACATATGTACGGTCTGGCATTCGAGTTCATATACGAAATGTGTACAGGATGTCACATATACTTCCTCACACGTATGCCAAGCCCGAAAATCATCTTCCAGGCATTTGCCGAGGTTAAACCTAACATCGTAATATCTGTACCTCTGATTATAGAGAAAATCATCAAGAAGAACGTGCTTCCTAAACTCGAGACACTCAAGATGAAGATTCTCCTGAAAGTGCCTATCATCAACGACAAGATAAAGGCTGCCGTAAGAGAACACATGGTACAGGCATTCGGAGGAAACTTCTACGAAGTTATTATCGGAGGTGCGGCATTCAATCAGGATGTAGAAAAGCTGCTCAGAGGTATCGAATTCCCATATACAGTGGGTTACGGAATGACGGAGTGTGGTCCGATAATCTGCTATGAAGACTGGAAACGCTTCAAACCGGGCTCATGCGGCAAGGCAGCTCCGCGTATGGAAGTAAGAATAGACAGTCCGGACCCGGCCAACATAGTGGGCGAAATCATAACAAGAGGTGACAATGTGATGCTCGGCTATTACAAGAATCCTGAAGCTACCGCACAGGCCATAGACAAGGACGGATGGCTGCACACAGGCGACTTGGGTATAATGGACGAAGAAGGCAATATCACCATAAAAGGACGCAGCAAGAACATGCTCCTCGGTCCTTCAGGTCAGAACATATATCCGGAAGAAATAGAAGACAAGCTGAACAACCTTCCTTTCGTATGCGAAAGCATTGTCATACAGCAGGAAGACCACAAACTGGCAGCTCTGATATATCCGGACTTCGACGATGCATACGCACAAGGCATGAGCGCAAGCGATATAGAAAAGGCTATGGAGGAAAACCGCATAGCACTGAACTCGGAACTTCCGGCCTACTCGCAGATAGCACGTGTGAAGATATATCCGGAAGAATTCGAGAAGACACCAAAGAAGAGTATCAAACGCTTCTTGTATCAAGACGTCAAATAATCAATGAAAAAACACCCTACAAATATCATCACGTTCCTGTCAGTCATGGCACTGGCAGGAACTGTATTTTCCCCCATACACGCCCAGGAATACGGCCTGAAGAAGGGGAAAAGCATATCTCTCAGCATAAAAGGCCCGAAGGACGAAAATCGCAACACGTATTTCAATCTCGGCCTGTTCAGCAATTACCAGAATCTTACAGGAGCCAGCGTGAACATCATCTCCGATGTTGTCCATCAGAAAACATCCGGTTTTCAGGCCTCAGGATTTGTAAACATAGTCGGCAACAGAAGCTCGGGAATGCAGGTGGCCGGACTGGCAAACATCTCCGGAATAAAATCGCACGGTCTGCGAGTGGCCGGACTCTTCAACATCAGCGGAAGAGCCTCCTATGCCGTACAGATATCCGGTATAGGGAACATAGCCGGCAACAATCAGAAAGGATTTATGCTTACGGGACTTATCAATATGAGTTCGGTCAATAATAAAGGCTGTCTTATATCCGGTCTGGCAAACTTATCAGGAAATGAACAGAGAGCCATTGCCATAAGCGGTATGACAAACGTAAGCGGCAATAACATGCATGGAGCACAGATTTCATCGCTGATGAACATAGCGGGCAACGAGAACAAAGGTCTGCAGTTAGCGGCACTGAGCAATGTCAGCGTAACAAACAAATGTGTACAGATTGGCGGTATAGCCAACTACTCCGGCGACAACCAGGGGCTGCAATTAGGATTCTCAAACGTGAGCAACAAATGCAGCAAGGGTGTACAGATAGGTTTTCTGAATATCAATGGAGACAGTTGCGCACGCCAGGTAGGCATAATCAATCTGAAACCGCAGACAAGGATTCAGATGATAGTTTCGGGAGGAAATCTTTATAAATCCAACGTAGAGGTAAGATTCAGAAACAAACTGATATATACGCAGTTGGGCGCAGGCATGATTCTTGGTGAAATTACCGACAAGGCTTCCGTGACCGGCATATACAGAACCGGACTTGCCTTTCCTCTATTGAAAGAAAAGCTATATCTGAATACAGACATCGGCTACAGCCATATCGAAACACTTGAGAACAAAAATATCCCCGACCGGTTATATGCCATCCAGCCACGTATCGGACTGGAATATAACCCTCTGAGAAAGTTAGGTATTTTCATTGCCGGCGGATATTCATGGACAAGGACATATAAACACAATCTACCCTACTCCAAAAATCCAACGGTAGAAGCAGGATTGGTACTGTTCTAAAAAAAGAAATCAAAGAATACCCCATTTCTATATCTGCGTGTGAAAGATGTGAAAGTGAAATTACACATGTTTACACATCCAATTATTATTTAGTAAACGAAAACTGAATACAGACAAATATTTCTTGTCTTACTGTCTTACCCTGAAAAAAGTTGACTCATAAAAACCAACATTATGAGTTCATATATTTCAAGAGAAAAACGAGAAT
>CALUJF010000086.1 GCA_944320855.1 uncultured Phocaeicola sp. | reverse complement strand
GTAGTGGCAGAGTTGCCGATGTTGGTATTTATCTTCACAAGGAAGTTGCGTCCTATAATCATAGGTTCCGATTCCGGATGATTGATGTTGGCAGGCAATACGGCACGTCCGGCAGCAATCTCGTCACGTACAAATTCCGGAGTGATATATGTTTCGATACCAAGCTCGCGGCAGTTCATGTTCTCGCGGATGGCAACATATTCCATTTCAGGAGTTACGATACCCTGTTTGGCATAGTACATCTGAGTACAGCACTTACCTTCCTTGGCACGGTATGGCAATGCGATATGTTCGAAGCGGAGATGGTCGAGCGACTTGTCGTCACGGCGCATCTTTCCGTATTCTGAAGTGATTGAAGGCAACTGTTCCACATCGCCGCGTGATGTAATCCAACTCTCACGCATACGTGGCAATCCTTTCTTCAGGTCAATCTCGATATTAGGGTCGCTGAAAGGGCCGCTTGTATCATATATGTATACAGGGGCGTTCGGTGTCATCACTTTCTCGCCGTCTATGATGTTTACGGTAGGAGTGAGGTTTACTTTCTGCATACCTACTTTAATGAAAGGGAACATTGTGCCTTGCATGTAGGCTTTTTCTGCATGGGCGTATGCTTTTTTGTCTTTTTCGTTGTCCATGTAAATTGTAAAGTTTATTCGTTTAGGAATGAAGTTAAAGGAGATGAAGCAGAAGCTACAAGGTTGTCAGCCTGAATGCCTAATCCTGCTTCGTATGCACGGCGACCGGCGATGACAGCTTCCTTGAATGCGATAGCCATTTCCACAGGATTACCTGCAACGGCAATTGCTGTGTTTACAAGGCAGGCTGCCGCACCCATTTCCATTGCTTCGGCTGCATGGCTTGGAGCACCGATTCCTGCATCAACTACTACAGGAACATTGCTCTGCTCGATTATGATACGGAGGAAATCGCGAGTCTGCAATCCCTTGTTTGTGCCTATAGGAGCGGCAAGAGGCATCACGGTAGCGGCACCTGCTTCTTCCAGACGCTTGCAGAGTGTAGGGTCGGCCTGGCAGTAAGGAAGGACTACGAAACCGAGTTTCACCAGTTCCTCTGTCGCTTTAAGTGTCTCTGTTGAGTCCGGCAACAGGTAGCGAGGGTCCGGATGAATTTCCAGTTTCAGCCAGTTAGTTCCGAATGCCTCACGGGCCATCTGTGCGGCGAAGACAGCTTCTTCCGCTGTACGTACTCCCGAAGTGTTTGGCAACAGCTGTATATGAGGATGAACGATATGGCGCAACATGTCGTCTTCCTTGTCATCGAGTTCGATACGTTTCATGGCTACAGTTACCATTTCTGTGCCTGATGCCAGGATGGCTTCTTCCATCTGCTGGTTTGAGTTGAATTTTCCTGTTCCCAGGAAAAGGCGGGAATCAAATTCACGACCCGCAATAATAAGTTTTTCCATTGTTATGTAATAAATAATTTAGTTTTTCTCTCAATTTAAATGGCGTTTAAATAGTGTTTAAATAGTATTTAAAAGCTATTTAACCCTATATGAGGGTTTAATTGAACGCCTACTGAACACGTAATGAACACGTACTGAACGCGTAATGAACTCTCCTTTTCTTGATTTTACACGTTTACATCACCGTTCACTGACCGTTCATTTACCGTTCATTTACCGTTCACAGGGATATCTATGAAAATAGTTAAAAGCTTTCGATAAGTGATTTTATCCTACTTGTTTCTTCCACCGGATTTTCAGCCCTGAGTATAGTCCCGCTCAGTGCGATGCCGGTCACTCCGGTTTGCATTATCTCCGGAATGTCATCAATCGTGATACCGCCTATTGCCACTATCGGCAGGTTGATACCTTCGGTTTTCATCTGACCGGTGATGAAACGGTATCCTTCAAGACCTAATATAGGGCTTAGTTTCTTCTTGGTTGTGGTGAAACGGAACGGGCCGCATCCTATATAGTAGGCTCCCGAAAGGTAATGTGCCTTAACGTCATCGAAAGTATTGGCTGTTCCGCCTATGATGAAATCATTTCCCAATATCTTTCTTGCTTCAGCTATAGGCATGTCGTTCTTTCCGAGATGTACACCGTCGGCTTTCAGTTTCTTGACGAGTTCCACAAGGTCGTCTATGATGAAAGTCGCGTTATATTGTCTGCACAATTCCTTGACCTTTATAGCAATGGCTTCCACCTCCTCGTCTGAAGCGTCCTTCATGCGCAGCTGAACCCATCGGCAACCGCCTTCGAGAGCCATACGGGCAGAATCCAGATAAGAATACTGTTCGGTGAAATGAGTGATGAACTGTAGTTTGAATGCTTTTTTATCCATGTCATTATCCTCCGCAAGCTGCTTTTATTATGACAAGACTGTCGCCTTCCTTGATTTCCTGTTCAGCCCACTGGCTGCGCGGAATCATACGGTTGTTTAGGGCAACTGCCACTCCCTGCTGTGGAAGTTCAAGCTGTTGTGCAAGCGACGCAACATTATTGCCTTGGGTGAGTTCTGTCTCTTTGTTGTTTACTTTTATTTTCATAAATGATGGTATTAAAGTGTTTGTCAAAGCAAACACAAAGAGAATGTAAGAATTACAGTTTGAGAGAATATCTTATGACGGATGTCTTTTTTGAGGACAATCCCTTCGTCGGTATTAACCGCATCAGGTTCATAGGGTATAATCTCAGCCCGGGTCAGTTCTTTAGGCACCCCTTTGTCTTTACTTCGGACGCAAAGTTAAACAAAAGATTGAAAAAGCGGATAATAATTTACTTTTTTCTACTTTTTAAAGTTGTTTTATTATATGGTTTGATGTCCTGATAGTTGATTTGCATTCGAGGGATAGTTTGCTTAATTGTAGATGTACATCATGCTTTTGTATAAAACGCTGAAAATCAGTGGTGGTCTGGCAGATGGATGTACATTGGTATGCTTATGCCGTCACGATGAAAAACTATATTTTTGTATTTTGAACCAGGAGGCTTTGAAGCTTAAAATAAAACTTGCCCGCATTTGAACTAAAATGTGGGCAAGTTTTAAATAAAATGACGGTTCGTTTTTTTCAGACTTCTTTGAGCTTATTCTGACGCTAAATTTTAGACTTGACTAATATAATAAAAAAGTTTGTTTATGAGTATCCTTAAAACACAGATTGTAAGATTTTTTATCGCTATTTCCCTTTCGTGGGGTGTTGTTTCACTTTATTCTCAAGATAGAGGGGAGAAACGTTTTTGGCAAGTTGAACTTTCCGGAGCCTTAACTAATCAAAGTGCTTGGGAGGTTGAGCCTTCAGTTACCTTTCTGCCTATAGATTATGTAGGTCTGACGGCAGGCTTGGTGTTTACTTCTCCGTACCCATCCAAATCTTTAGGTGGAGTAGCAGCCAATAAACAGTCGAGGTGGAGTGAAACCAACGATAATTCAGTCAGTTACTTTTTCGCTTTCCGTCCTGCCTTGCGTTTTAATACACCAAAACTGTGGGTAGGTAGAGATAAGGACTATGCGCTATATCTTTCTGTTTCGCCGGGACTGACAATACCTCTTCCTTCCGACAGAAGATTTTCCGTTGATTACTACCCGAATCAGCAGGGAACGTGGTCTGCCATAAAAAGGGAAGAAGTGACAAACAGCGGTGCAAGAAAAATATATTATAATGTACGTGCAGCCTTATCGATGGAGATTGACGAAAGGATGGTCCTTTCAGCAGGTTATATTTTTTCTGATTTTGATATTTATGGCGGTAGCAGGAATATCACTGTTGAGGGAAGTAAACTTCCGTTGCCGAAAGCCTGTTTGATGCATTCGGCTTTTGTCAGTATCGGCATACGTTTCTGATTTTGTATATTTATGTAACTTTTTGTGCTTTAGTCATAGGAAATTATATCTTTTATCAATTAAATATTGCATATTGCTTGCATATATCAATTAAAATACCGAATATTGCGCGATTTTTATCAAAAACAGTATTTTATTGGACTTTTGATAGCTGGATTTAAAGGTTAAAGAATAGTTGATTGACAATAAAAAGGTATTTACATAATTAATAGGATTTAGTTATTATGATGTATGATTTTGAAATGATGAAACAGTTTTATGTTTCATATAATGGTAAAGTACAGGATACACGTAAAAAATTAGGCAGGGCTTTGACCTTGGCAGAAAAGATTTTGTATAGCCATCTCTACGATGCTGATTCCATCAAGTGTTTTGAGAGAGGTGTGGACTATGTAAATTTCCGTCCGGACAGGGTAGCCATGCAGGATGCCACAGCGCAGATGGCATTGCTTCAGTTCATGAATGCCGGAAAGAGTGTTTCGGCCGTACCTGCTACGGTACATTGCGACCATCTGATACAGGCATATAAAGGAGCCTCTGTAGATTTGCCTGTGGCACAGACAACCAATAAGGAAGTATATGATTTCCTGAAAAGTGTGGCATCGAAATACGGAATCGGTTTCTGGAAACCGGGAGCAGGAATCATACATCAGGTTGTACTTGAGAATTATGCTTTCCCCGGAGGAATGATGGTAGGTACGGATTCGCATACACCTAATGCCGGCGGTCTTGGAATGATTGCCATTGGTGTAGGAGGAGCCGATGCCGTTGATGTTATGACAGGAATGGAATGGGAACTGAAGATGCCGAGAATAATAGGTGTACACCTTAAAGGAAAACTTAACGGATGGGCTGCACCAAAAGATGTTATCTTAAAGTTGGCCGGAATACTGACTGTCAAGGGTGGTACAAATGCCATAATAGAATACTTCGGTGAAGGTACTTCTTCAATCTCGGCTACAGGAAAGGCTACCATCTGTAATATGGGAGCCGAGGTAGGAGCTACTACATCCGTATTCCCGTTCGATTATGAAATAGTGGAATATCTCAGAGCTACAGGACGTGAAGAAGTGGCCGACATGGCCCTGAAAGTAGCTGATGACCTGAAAGCGGATAATGAGGTTCTGTCATCTCCTGAAAAGTATTATGATAAAGTTATTGAGATAGATTTGTCTGTATTGGAACCATATCTTAACGGTCCGTTTACACCGGATGCGGCATGCCCGTTGTCTGAGTTCAAGGACAAGGTAATTGCAAACGGTTATCCTCAACGTATGGAAGTAGGACTTATCGGTTCATGTACCAACTCTTCATATCAGGATTTGGGAAGAGCTGCTTCATTGGTAAGACAGCTGAAGGATAAAGGATTGAAGATGGCATCACCATTGTTGGTAAACCCTGGTTCTGAACTTGTGTACTGTACATCAAAGCGTGACGGTATGATTGCCGATTTTGAAGAAGCAGGTGCCGTGATAATGACAAATGCCTGCGGTCCTTGCATTGGCCAGTGGAAGCGCGAAATAGATAATCCTACAAGACCGAATTCCATTGTGACTTCGTTCAACAGAAACTTCGCGAAGCGTGCTGACGGTAATCCTAATACACACGCTTTCGTAGCATCGCCTGAGATTGCTACAGCTTTTGCCATTGCAGGAGACCTGTGCTTTAATCCAATGACAGATACACTGGTAAATGATAAAGGTGAGCAGGTTAGACTGGATGCTCCAACCGCTGACAAACTTCCAGTGAAAGGATTTACAGTTGATGATAACGGTTATGTAGCTCCTTCGGCTGACGGATGCAATATTGAGGTTATCATTGATCCGAAATCAGAACGTCTGCAGAAGCTTCAGCCGTTTGCTCCATGGGATGGTAAGGATTTATTGGATATGCCTTTGCTTATCAAGACCAAAGGCAAGTGTACTACAGACCATATCTCAATGGCTGGTCCATGGCTTCGATTCCGCGGACATCTGGAAAATATCTCAAGAAATATGCTTATGGGAGCTGTGAATGCTTTCAACGGAGAGACGAACAAGGTTTGGAACTCGGCAGACGGCAGTTATGGCGAAGTGTCGGCTGTAGCCGGAGGATATAAGGCTAAAGGCATTTCATCAATAGTAGTGGCGGAAGAAAACTATGGCGAAGGCTCAAGCCGTGAACATGCTGCCATGGAACCTAGATTCCTCAACGTAAAGGTTATCCTTGCAAAGAGTTTCGCACGTAT
>CALUJF010000085.1 GCA_944320855.1 uncultured Phocaeicola sp. | reverse complement strand
ATCCATTGCCCGTTCTCGTGCGAGTTTTATCCAATCTGTTGATAGTCAAATAAAACCTACCTGATTACAACAAATATGCACAAAATCCATGATTTATACATCTTTTAGCATTAAAAATGCAGCAATTACATTTATAAGTTGTTTCTTTATAAAACATATAGGTTAAACCAAATCAAAGCATATGAAGAAGATTTGTTTATTTGTGGGATTGATGATGGCTTGTTTCATCTTCCCGATAACATTGGAAGCACAGAATTATGACAGAATGTGGAAAGAAGTGGAATCGCTTCAGAAAAAAGACCATCCACGCTCAGTTATAGAAAAAACAGAAAATATATTCTCGCAGGCCCTTGCGGACAAAAACTTGCCGCAGATGATTAAGGCTTTCATGGTCTGTTCGGAATATAAGGTGAGGCTTAGTCCTGACAGCATTAGTATACAGTTAGAAAAGCTGAAGGAGTGGGCTTCTTCAGAAACTGATATATTAGGCAGGTCTGTACTTAACAGCATTTGGGCTAGGATTTATTCTGAGGGAGAGCCTTGGGAAATGGATTTGATTATACAATGCTTGCGCTTGTCTTTGCAGGAAAAAGATTTGTTGGCATCGCGTTCTGCTGCCTTGTTCTATCCTGTTGTTATCTCAAAGGATTTGAGCAAGGAGTATTTTGATGACAATATGTACGATTTTCTTGCCCGTCAGGCTGTGCGTACGCTGCAACTTATTCAAGAATTTGATGATGAAAATAAAATCCATAATGAGATACTTGACATTTATGATTCGCTTATAGATTTATATTCTGCGACAAGCAGTCCTTATCGTGACAGAAAGGCTGAGGCTTTGACACGTGAGGCACGGTTATTATACCTGTCGGATGATTGTGTGTATTACGGAAATAAAATTTCTTTGGATGATGCAATCAGGGAATTTGAGAGTTTAGCTTCTGAGTTTCAGGATATTGATGTGTATTGTGATATCGTGTTGAAGTTGGCTCATTTGTACATCAACAGTGATAAATATGCAGAGGCAATGTCTTATGTAAAAAAAGCTTTGACACTTTATCCTGATTCTGAATGGACTGATGATTTGAACAATATGGTAAAACTAATCGAATCTCCGAGTTTGAGTATCAAAATACCATTTATATATCCGGGATATAGGTCGGATGTGGAAGTTTCGTATAAAAATATAACGAGTGTTACTATAGAAGCCTATAGATTAAGCCTGTCTCCCGTTTCGGAAAAACTGATTGATAGAAAAAACTATGAGAATCTGATTAAGAAACAAGGAAACAGAGTGGCTGTAAATAATTACACTCTTCCACAGACTGAGGATTATAAGATTAGAACCACAAGACTGAAGTATAAATTGCCGGAAGATGGTATATATATATTGAAACTGTTCTCAAAGCAGAAACCTGAAGTGGCTAATTATGAAGTGATTTATGTTTCTCCATATCAGTGTGTTGTTATACCTTTACCAGGCGACAGGAAAGAACTTGTGGCTGTTGATCGTATGACCGGTCACCCCGTTCAGAATGCAGAAATAGTGTCCTACTTGCAGAAAGACGGTAAATATGAAATAAATAATATCTATTCAACCGATGAAAATGGTAGTGTGATTGTCAGTACGGCAAATGATAAACTGAAGTATATGAATGTGCGTACTCCGGGCAATGATTTTATGAGAATCGCAAATCTCTACTTTGGTGGAGATTTCAGTACTACAGACGAGGTGGAGACTATGAATCATACAACTATATTTACCGACCGCTCCATTTATCGTCCTGGACAGAAAGTTTATGTGTCAGGAGTGAAATATATACAAAAAGGAGACTCTGTTTCTGTTTTAAAGGGTGAAGAAGTGGTTGTGACACTATCTGATTCGAATCATAAGGAAGTAGGGAACGCCAGAGTAATTACCGATGATTTCGGAGTTTACAGTACAGAGTTTATCTTAAAGCAGAATGCGATGCCGGGATATTTCGGCATTAAGGCCGATAATGCTTATAGCGGTATAAGGGTAGAAGAATACAAGCGTCCGACATTCGATGTGGTGTTCGATAAAAACAAAAATGAGTACTCTCTTGGAGATTCGGTGCGTGCAGAAGCAAAGGCTATGACATTTGCAGGTGCTCCTTTGCGTATGGCAAAGGTGGAATATCGTATATTCAGGATGAATAATATGTGGTGGAGACATGACAGTGAGCAAACAAAGATTTCTATAGGCGAGACTGTGACTGATGCCGACGGAAAGTTCCATATTGATTTCTGTCTGGTGAAGCCTGATAGCGAGTCTTTGTCACAGCCTTACTCTTATTACAGGTATAATGTCACTGCCATAGTTACAAGTGTTTCCGGCGAGACACAGGTGGGAGAGTATTCCGTATCTGTAGGTGAACAATCTCTTTATCTGAATATTTCGGATTTGCCTGATATGTTCGTAAAAGATAGAATAGAAAAAATCAGATTCGAGGCTGTCAATAGTGAAAGGATGCCTGTGAATACGGATATCAGGTATTCCATATACAAGTTGAACGGTGAAGAAAAGATTGTAGGAAGGGCGGTATTCAGAGGAGAAGCTAAGTCTCAGAAGTCATTTGCTCCTTACGAGCTGAACTCTCTTCCTTCCGGGAAGTACCGTATGAGAATTTCGGCATCGGATGCTAAAGGACGTGAGGTTTCCGAAACACATGATTTTGTTCTCTTCTCTTTAGAAGATAAGGTTCCTCCTTTTAAAACTAAGGAATGGTTCTATCAGGATGGAGATTCATTTGATGATAGTAAGAGTGTCGATTTTTATATAGGTAGTTCTGATAAGGACGTTTATCTGATGATTGATGTCTTTACTGATAGAAAGAGACTTGAAAGCAAGAGAATTATGTTATCTAATTCTATAAAGAAGTTCAGCTACAGCTATAAGGAAGAGTATGGCGACGGTATAACCGTATGTTTTTCTTTCATGCGCGATGGCAGATTGTATAATAGAGATATAATACTTAAAAAGCCTGAACCGCATAAGAGCCTGACGGTATCTTGGGAAACATTCAGAGATAAGCTTCTACCTGGACAGAAAGAGGAATGGAAACTTACAGTCAGGGATAAGGATGGCAGACCGGTAAATGCATCAATGCTTGCATCGGCATACGATGCTTCGCTTGATGGACTTCATTCGCATGAATGGGACTTCAGGCTATATTTTGAAAGAAGAGTTCCGTCTGTCAGTTTATGCAGTTTGAATTTATATGATAAGACTTATTTAAAAGTAGGTTATGGATATGTTCATTGTGGTTATGGAACAGATTTTTTTTATGGTGACGGGTTTACTCAATTTATACCTTTTTCATGGAATTATTATGCCTCGCGTGGAATTATTATGCCTAAAACAACAAATAGTGGATTGTTTACAAAAAGTGTGGACCGTATGAATGGGGAAGAGGAAATGATACTCTATGAAATGGTTCAAATAAGAACTTCGGATATACCAAAAAATAAAGGTTATGTACCTGCTGTTCCGGAAATACCAGGAAGTGGAACGTCTGTATCTGCGCTTCGTGAAAACTTCTCCGAAACAGCGTTCTATTATCCGCGTCTGCATACCGATTCCACAGGAACAGTCACATTATCGTTCGTAATGCCTGACGCCTTGACGAAATGGAATTTCAACGGCTTTGTACACACCAAGGACATGGATTACGGCTTGGTGAAAGCTTCGTTCACTACGTCGAAACCGTTTATGGTACAGCCCAATATGCCTCGTTTCGTAAGAGTAGGCGATGACTCTTCGATATCTTCATCGCTTATAAATATGTCAGATGGAGATATTAGCGGAAAGGTGACAATGACCATATCAAACCCAATCAGCGGTAAGGTGGTATATTCCGGAACAAACGATTTTAATGTCCGTGAGGGTGAAACAGGTGTCGTTACTTTCAGTTATAAGGTAACGGAAGGAATAGACGTGTTGGTTTGTACAATAATGGCTGAGGCCGGTGATTTCAGCGATGGCGAACGTCATTATCTGCCTGTATTGTCGGACAAGCAGTTGATAGTTGAGAACATCCCGGTGCAGTTGCGTGGAGATGAAACCAAGACGGTAGATACCGGAAAACTGTTTAATGGCGGAAGTCAGACAGCCACAAACAAAAGACTTACTGTGGAAATGACGGCCAATCCGCAATGGCACGTGATTCAGGCATTGCCTGTACTTGGCACTCCTTCTTCGGATGACGCTATGTCATGGGCTACCGCATTGTATGCCAATTCGCTGTCTTTGCATATCGTCAAGTCAAATCCGAAAATCAAGCAGGTGTTCGATACATGGATGTTGCAAGGCAATAGCGACAAAGATTTCTGGTCGGAACTGTCTAAGAATGAGGAATTGAAGAGCATTATCATCGAAGAAACTCCGTGGCTGGCAGAGGCGGAAAATGATGTTGCACGGAAACAGCGCATAGCTTTGCTTTTTGATGTGAACGGAATGAAAGACAGACTTTCAACGGCTGTAACAAACTTGGCGCAACTACAGTTGGAGGATGGTTCATGGCCGTGGTTCAAGGGTATGTCGTCAAGTTCCTATATCACTCTGCAGATAGTGCAGTCGTTGGCAAGGCTTAAGAGTCTGGGAATAACATTCGATTCGCAGATGAACAATGTTTATCTGGAAGCAATCGGATATCTTGCGAAAGAGGCTACCGAGTGGCATAGTCGTGTGATAAATGATAAAAACACTTATGTGCCGCAGGATATGATAATGCATTATCTGTATGTTTGTGCGATAGATAAGGATGCTGCACGTCTGGCAGATGCAAAGGTCAATTCATATTTTACGGATTATTTCATGGGCAAGTCCGCATCGCTCGATATACAGGATAAATCTGTAATGGCTACGGTGATGGATGCTGCCGGCAAGAAGAATGAGGCAAAGGTGCTGTTGCAGTCGGTTATGGAATATATGGTTGGCAATGAAGAAATGGGTTCTTATTTCGATACCTACAAAGCAGGATATTCTTGGTGTAACTATAGGATACCGGCTCAAGTATCTGCTATGGAGGCCATAATGCGTTTGGGAGAGAACAAGGAGGCTCTGCTTGATGATATGCGCCTATGGCTGTTGAAGCAGAAGCAGGTACAGGTGTGGGACACTCCGGTATCGTCTGTAAATGCCATATACGCTTTTCTTGTCGATGGAGGAAGCAGGCTCGATTCCACTTCTGTTATGACGGCAAACGTTGGCGGTGAAACAATCGCTACTCCGGATGATGCGATAGGTCAGGTCTCTGTATCTCTGCATGGCGAGGAGATAAATAATGTAAAGGCTATAACTGTTTCACGTAAAGGTTCAGGTACGGGATGGGCTTCTGTATATACACAGTGTCTTGAAAGTATGGATAAGGTGAAACTTTATGATGGCGACGGATTGAGGATAGAGCGCAAGTATATGTCCGGCGGTAGGGAGATAGACCGTGAATCAGTATTGTCGGTAGGTGATAAGGTTACGGTATCCATTACCGTCAGTGCCGACCGTGATATGGATTTCGTAAGAATAAAGGATGAAAAGCCGGCATGTCTTGAAGCGGCATCGCAACTTTCGTCTTATTCATGGTCGGGCGGACTTGGATACTATCGTGTGAACAAGGATGCGTCAGTGGAGTTTTTTGCTGACAGTATGCGCAAGGGTACTTATACTATCACTTATGATGCTTATGTCACTCGCTCCGGAAATTATGTTTCAGGTTCTGCTTCTGTGATTTCGGTCTATGCGCCTCAGTTCGGTTCGCATTCCGAAGGGTTTACCATTACGGTTAGGTAGATTTAAGAAAATGTCTGTATATAGAAAGCGGAACACGTACGTGTAACGCTAAATCCGTTTAGGCGTTTATACTTCTCTTTGTTGTCTTTTTACAATTTCTTTTTAAAAAAGATTGTATCAACTATTGTTTAATTAAAAATAAACCTATATCTTTGCACCGCATTTGAGAAAAACGCCTTCGGGGTGTAGCGCAGTCCGGTTAGCGCACCTGCTTTGGGAGCAGGGGGTCCCAGGTTCGAATCCTGGT
>CALUJF010000084.1 GCA_944320855.1 uncultured Phocaeicola sp. | reverse complement strand
CTCAGGATTCTGGTATGTGATACGTTCTACTACACAGCGCAGTTTTTGCATTTCCGTCTTCTCTTATTATACTTATAATACTTCTGAATTCTTCTGAATCCCGCTACTATAACACAAAAATAGAGGTTATTTTAAAAAAAAGCAACATTTATTTATAATCTCACATATTATATTTACTTTTGAAGCTGTATTTAAAAAGAGTTTCCACCATGACCAAAAACAACCTACTTACAGAACAACTTAGGTACACCGGCGAGAACAAGTTTCCCACCAAAATAAACCTGTGTTCATATAAGAAAGAATCCATAACATATCACAAAGACATAGAATTCGAGCACCTGCGGGAGCTGATGAACGAGGACGAAATAAACTGGATACAGGTTACAGGTATGCAGGACACGGACAAGATAAAAAATGTATGCCAGATGTTCTGTGTCGACTTCCTGACCACCCAGGACATACTTAACCCTAACCATCTGACAAAAATAGAGGAACATGATGATTACAATGTAATAATCATCAAACTTCTGACCATGGGCAAAGACGATGATTATGAGCCTATGCAGTTATGCATCATTCAGGGAAAATCTTTCGTACTTACATTCGTAGAAAAAGAAACAGATTTCTTCAATGAGATTATTTCAGCTCTGAACAAAAACACATTGAAAATCCGTCACCGCCAGTCGGACTATCTGCTAAGTGTGATACTGAACAGCTCTATGGCAAATTTCATGTCAGTGCTGACAACAATGGAAGATGAACTGGAGGATATGGAAGAAGCTTTAATCGTTCCTCACAATCCGGATGCGCCTGGAATAGAGAACATACAGAAATACAGAAGGAACTACCGCATAATAAAGAAATGTATCTTCCCGATGAAGGAACACATCAACAAACTGTTCCATGCCGACAACGAACTGCTGAACGAACAGCAACGTCCGTTCTTCAACGATGTGAACGACCATCTGCAATTCGTACTTCAGACAATGGAAAGCTGCCGTGACCTGATAACGGCCATCGTTGACCTCTACATCTCAAGAAACGACCAGCGACTGAACGACATAATGAAGCAGCTCACCATAGTTTCCACTATCTTCATCCCTCTGACATTCCTTGCCGGAATATGGGGAATGAACTTCGAATGGATGCCCGAACTACACTGGGAATACGGATACCTTTTTGCATGGACACTGATGCTGACTATGGGTATCTCACTTTTCTTCTTTTTCAGACACAAAAAATGGTAACAGACTATGCGTAAACAGGAATTATATAATAAGGTTATAGAATATTTTGAGAAGGCAATGCCGGTGGCAGAGACCGAGCTTCACTACTCAAATCCTTTTGAACTGCTTATTGCAGTGATACTTAGCGCTCAATGCACGGACAAGCGTGTAAATATGATTACTCCCCCACTGTTTCACGATTTCCCCACTCCCGAAGCACTTGCTGCCAGCACTCCGGAAGTTATTTTCGAATATATCCGCAGTGTGAGCTATCCGAATAACAAGGCAAAACATCTTGTAGGTATGGCTAAGATGCTCGTAAGCGAATACAACAGCACAATGCCGGACACACTCGAAAAACTTGTGAAACTGCCCGGTGTGGGCCGCAAGACTGCAAATGTGATACAAAGCGTGGTTTTCAATAAAGCCGCGATGGCGGTAGATACCCACGTGTTCCGTGTAAGCCACAGAATCGGGCTGGTTCCAAAATCATGTACTACTCCGCTTGCCACAGAGAATTATCTGATGAAATACATTCCAAAGGATATTGTTCCCAAGGCACATCACTGGCTGATACTGCACGGACGATATGTCTGCATCGCACGTTCGCCTAAATGTGCGGAATGTGGATTGAACGGGATTTGCAAGGAGTCGCTGAAAATAGATAAAATCAAATAAATAGTATTAGCTTATTTTTATATATCATACTTATTTAAACACTGTTTAAATGATATTTAAATAGCATTTAAATACTACAATATCATAAATGAAACTTTAGCATATAATGAACAAGTGACAAACTATCCTTGAATATACATACGCAAAATGAGCAACCCAAGCCCCAGCTCCGGTTGCTCATTTTTTCATATCACCGCAATATTAAAATCAATGATTATGGCACTCATGTCCATCGTCACTATGATGGCTGCATGCCTCGCCAGAGTCTTTCAACTCGCCTTTGAGATAAGCCTCAACCACATCCATCACGGGACCGCTGCAACCTCTCACAACCTTGATTCCGCAAGACGACAGTTTGTTGAGGGCACCCATACCCATATTGCCGGCAAGCATAAGTGTCACACCGTCTTCCTGAAGCTGGTATGCTATGTTAGACTTACATCCGCATCCTTCCGGCGAAGGCATGATTTCTGTTTTTGCAACTTCATTATTATCATTGACAGTTATAATCGTGTAGAACGCACAATGTCCGAAATGGTCGTCAATATTGCCATTTCTTGTCGGTAATGCTATTTTCTTCATATATCTATAAAATTAAAATAATACTTACATTTTTTCTCCATGACCGCACGCAAAGAACTCACTCAAAAGTTCCGGAACAGGCAAACCTTCGCATTTCAGTTTCTCCATACACTGCATGGCTTCCGTTGTGAGTGAGAAATAAATCTGACGTTTGTCCTTGTCGCCGAAATCCCTTATCAGAAATCCCTTGTCCTCTATCGAGCGAAGGACCTTTGAGAGGTGCGACGACTTAAATCCCGTGATTTGTGAAATCTCCCCTGCGGCAACCTTCCTGCTGCCTATGCTGCACATCACCATTGCCTCGTTGAGTGATATGCCGTAAATCTCCATAAGGCTATCCTCCAGTTCGGTGATAGCCTTATAAAGTTCACGCATCTTGCATATACATGATATTTTCTCCATGCGTCAGATAAACAGATTTACGTTAGACTCCTGTGCCCTGTCCATGTATGTGGCTACTCCGCCTATCGTTACATTGTCGAGCAACTCTTCTTTCTTCACTCCCATTACGTCCATCGACATCTGGCAGGCGATGAACTCTACGCCATTGTCGATAGCCTGTTGTCTGAGGGATTCCAGCGATTCGATACCCTTGTTCTTCATGATGTATCTCATCATCTTCGAGCCGATACCGCCCATATTCATCTTCGAGAGTTTGAGTTTCTTCGAGCTTGAAGGCAGCATCATGCCGAACATCTTGCCGAAGATATCTTTCTGTACACTCGGCTTGCGTTCCTTCTTGATGGCATTCAGTCCCCAGAATGTGAAGAAGATAGTAACTTTCTTTCCTGTGGCAGCAGCTCCGTTTGCCAGTACGAATGTGGCAAGAGCCTTGTCGAGGTCATCACTGAAGAGGATGAATGACTTTCCGTCTGCCGAAGATTGCTGCTTTACTGCCTCTGCGGCACATGCCGTAGCCTTCTCGATTACTACCTTATATATACCTGCTGATGGTGAAGAAGATATGAACTTATTACCCGTAGTGCGGCACCATGATTCCGCATCTCGAGGGAAACCGGCATCTGTAGCCGATATCTCAAGTCTTTCACCCGGTTTGAGTCCTTCCATTGTCTTTTTCAGTTTCAATATCGGACCGGGACACTGCATACCGCAGGCATCAACCTTAATGGTCTTTGCTTCACTCTGCTCCACTACACACGAACATGCCTCTTTTGCCTCGGCAGCACACTTCATGGCATCATCACCTGGAGTGCAGACTTTTGTCACGGCTGCCTTGTATGTCTTTACACCGCCTATCAGATTACGCACATCCTTGAACCCGTTTTCCTTCAGAATGTTCGATGCAAAATAACCTCTCAACCCTACTCCGCAATACAGGAACACAGGTTTGTCAGTCGGTATCTCGCCCATTCTGTCGCGCATATCGTCAAGAGGGATATTTATCGAGCCGTGTATATTGCCCAAAGAATATTCGTCAGGAGTTCTCACATCTATAAGAGTGACTTTAGAAAGATCCGCATCGCGAAGCTCACGCCAGTAAAGCGGAGTCATCTTGCCTGAAAGGATGTTTCCTGCCACATAACCTGAAACAGCCACAGGGTCTTTGGCTGACGAGAACGGTGGAGCGTACGCATGTTCCAGTCTTGTAAGGTCATACACTGTACCTCCGTTCTTCACTACCAGAGCATACTCGTCTATACGCTTGTCCACACCGTCATAACCCACTATCTGCGCTCCGTACAGACGACCATCCTTAGGAGAGAAAGTAATCTTTATATCCATCTGCAATGCTCCGGGATAATAGCCGGCGTGTGAGCCTGAATGTATAGTAGCCGAAAGATACGGTATTTCCATCTGTTTCAGTCGTTTTGCAGGAAGACCTGTAGAAGCCACCGTAAGGTCGAATACCTTGGCAATGGATGTTCCTATCGAACCTTCGTATTTAACCTTGTTGCCGAACACCATATTGTCTGCCACTATTCTTGCCTGACGGTTTGCCGGCCCTGCAAGGAAATTAAGCCACGGCTTGCCTGTTACGGGATGAGGGAACTCTATGGCATCGCCCACCGCATATACGTCGGCATCCGATGTCTGAAGATATTCGTTCACATAGATACCCTTCATTTCGCCCAGTTTCAATCCTGCCTCTGCCGCAAGTCTTGTCTCAGCACGTACACCGATAGAAAGTATCACCAGCTCGGCACTAAGCGAAATTCCGGACTTGAAGTTTACATCGAGGGAAGTACCGTTATCCTTGAAAGACTCAACCGCCTGTTCAAGATACAGCTTCACGCCCTGCTGTTGGAGATGTTCGTGTACGAGTGCCGCCATGGAATAGTCTATAGATCCCATCACCTGGTTTGCCATTTCCACTACAGCCACTTCCATTCCGGCGTGTCTGAGGTTTTCAGCCATCTCAAGACCGATAAAACCGCCACCCACTATCACGGCACGCTTTACAGTGTTCTTGCTGATATATTCTTTGATTTTGTCAGTATCGTTTACGTTTCGCAATGTGAATATCCCCTTGCTGTCTATTCCATGCAAAGGCAGAACCACCGGAGATGCTCCCGGCGACAAAAGAAGCTTGTCGTACTGCTCGGTATATTCCCTACCGTCCTTGGTACGCACAGCAACTGTCTTGTTCTTAACATCAACCGATACAACTTCCGAGTTTGTTCTAACGTCAATATTGAATCTCTTGCCGAAAGCCTCCGGAGTCTGAACGAATAGTTTATTCCTGTCGTCTATCACTCCGCCGATATAGTATGGCAATCCACAGTTTGCATACGAAATGTACTGACCTTTCTCGAACATGATAATCTCAGCCTTCTCCGTGTTTCTGCGAATTCTTGCCGCTGCAGTGGCTCCTCCTGCCACACCTCCTACTATAAAATACTTCATAATGTATTATTGTTTTTTGTTATTTCTATTTATTCACCGCTTTAAATATTTTCCATTGGAAACTTTTGCAAAGAAATAACTATTTTCCCAACAAACAAAATGATTAACATTTATTACGGGTAATATGGAAGGGATTAAACATCCTAATAAAACCTATCATGAAACGGAAACAAAACCCTTTCGATTCGACATTTTCTATAAATATATAAGTTGTATTTATAGATTATGTAAGGTTATTTGCAGGTTTGTGACTTGAATATTCATTTTATATATGGTATAAAGGATTTCAAACATTTTCCATTTTACGACAAAAACAACTAAAAACATTTTCCATTTTACGACAAAAACAATCTAAAACATTTTGCCATATCATGAATTTACAGTATTTTAGTACACGTAACAATGTAATTATCAGTTATCATGGCAGCAGATAGAATATTCAAAAGAAAGATATATGATAGGATGCTCAAATGGAAAGCAGAAAGCAACGGTAATACCGCTCTATTAATAAAAGGAGCACGACGTGTCGGCAAATCAACTATAGCTGAAGAATTTGCACGCAAAGAATATGAATCATATATTCTGATTGATTTCTCAATAGCAGACAAAAGCGTAAAAGAATTGTTTAATCAATTATCCGATCTTAACTTCTTTTTTTTACGTTTACAATCACTATTCAACACCTCATTGCATCAAAGAAAATCCGTTATAATTTTTGATGAAGTACAACTTTACCCTCCGGCAAGACAGGCAATAAAACACTTGGTAAAAGACCATAGATACGATTATATAGAAACCGGTTCCCTACTTTCAATCAAAAAGAACGTAAAAGGCATTCTGATACCAAGCGAAGAAACCAGAATATCAATGTATCCAATGGATTACGAGGAATTTCTTTGGGCAGTAAATAAAGCTC
>CALUJF010000083.1 GCA_944320855.1 uncultured Phocaeicola sp. | reverse complement strand
CTTTGCGACAGGTATTTCAACTTCGTTGATTGACAGGCAGGAGAAGGCGGTCATACGGGACTGCCTTCATGGCCTTGTCTGCCAGTGTCCTTTTATATGGATACCTTTCCGGTATTTTCTTCCTTTTATATCCGGCTTTCCCTACCCGAAATTAAGGTATAATGTCTGTGCCGCGGTCCGCCCTCCACTTCAAGGTACGGAAGGCTGTGCCCGACCAACGGCAGTCTGCTTCATACCGCTTCATATCGGAGCTTCGACTTGTCGAAACAACCGGTATTCCGCTATATGGGCATCCTGCCTGGTTGTTGCTCCGGCACATTCCGCCTTTTGTCCGTATCTTTCCTTTCCGGGCCGACGGTGTCATGGGCAAACGGTGACACATTCTGCTTGTGCCATCCATCGTACCTCCGGAATGTCACAGTCAGAAAGAGTCCCCATTTTGTTTGCCCGGCAGACCGTTTCTTTTACCCGCCCAAGCCGTCATTCCTTTTATCAGATGCCTTTTATACAGGCCGCTGGCCAATTCCTGTTCTATTTGCGATTATTGCCTGCTGTCATTCCTTGTCTGCCACCGCATAGGTTTTATCGGGTGCGAATGTAGGCTGTCGCGCCTGATTCTTCCGTTTTGAAGTGCATTTTGAAGGAAAATCTTCCTTGCTGGGCAAGAGTATTTTGCTTCAAAAAAACGTCGAATGGGCTGTACCGACATCCTTGTTTTGCACCATAAAACCCCAAGGCGGTCCGGCAGAAAGGATCCGACCAGAGGGAAAATAAAAATATTATTAACAATTAAATTCAATGAATTATGGAAAAAACAGGTATGCAGTCAGTAGAAGAAAAGAACATCAGTATGGTAGCATTGGCAGACATTCAGCCGAGCGGTTATAACCCACGCAAGCATTTTGACGAGGCGAGCCTTGCGGAACTGGCAGACAGCATCCGTCAGCAAGGGGTCTTGCAGCCTATAGGAGTGCGCCCGATTGATGAAAACGGAAAGTTTGAGATAGTTTTCGGAGAACGCAGATACCGTGCTTCCCTTATGGTGGAAATGACGGAAATTCCGGCGGTCATACTGAACGTGTCGGACGAGGTGGCAGAGGAAATGGCGGTAACGGAGAACCTGCAAAGAAAGGATGTTACACCCATTGAGGAAGCAAACGCATATCAGAAACTTATTGAAAGCGGTAGGCACGACATTCAGTCTTTAGCCGTGCAGTTCGGTAAGAACGAAACCTATATACGCACTCGTTTGAAGTTCACCGCACTTATCCCCGAAATTGCGGAACTTCTGGAAAAGGACGAGCTGACAATCAGTGTAGCGAACGAAATCTGCCGTTATGGCGAAGACATTCAGAGAGAAGTGTTCGACAAACATTTGAAAGAGGGTGTCATGTATGGCAGTTGGCGAGGTATGAAAGCTACCGAAGTGGCGAAGAACATAGAGCGTGACTTCACGACCGACCTTGACCGCTACAATTTTGACAAGTCCCTTTGTCTGTCCTGTCCGCACAACACAAATAATATGATGCTGTTCTGTGAGGGCGGTTGCGGAAATTGCGCAAACAGAGGTTGTCTTGCAGAAACCAACACAGCTTTTCTTATAGAGAAAGCCGTTCAGGTATTAAGTGAGCATCCACTACTTTCACTCGGGTACAATCCATACTATTATGATATGGGGGCAGTAAACCGTCTTAAGGAAATGGGATATGAGGTTACGGAACTTTCAGGCAGATGCAATCCATACCCCGAACTTCCCGAAAAACCGCAGTCCTCTGACTATGAAACGGAAGATGCGTTCAGAGAAGCCAAGTTGGAGTACGACCAGGAAGTCAACGACTATATGGAAGAATGTAAGGAACTGGTTCGCAGATACGAAGAGGGAGAGATAAGCCTGTACGCACAGATAGGTCAGAAAGATATTTCCATGTGCTATGTGGAAGTGGCAACACAAAGTTTTGTTAACGAACAGACAGCAGGGCAGGAACAGCTCTCACCGATACAGAAGTTGGAGAAACAGGACAAACGCAACAAGGAGATTGCACGTGAAAAGACGGTGGATGACACTAAGAAACGGATTTTTGAAGTTGATTTGACTGATACCAAATTCGGTGCGGACGAGGACAAGATGATATATTTCTTCCTGCTTTCATCGCTTCGCAAGGAGCATTTCGCAACCGTTGGAATAGAGAATGAAGACATTCGCTATTTGACTGACGAGAATAAACTGAATATCATAGCAAATCTTACTCCAAAGGCTAAGGCTGTTATCCGCAGGGATTATCTGATAGCCAATTTCAAGAGTAACGCATACGGAAATAATGCCGTAGCCGACCTGTTGCTTGAATTTGCACAGAAGCCATGCCCGAAGCATTGGCAGAAATCAAGGGTTCGCATGACGAAGTGTACGAAAAGCGCCACCAGCGTATCGAGGAAAAGAAAGCTGTCCTGCAGGTACAGGAACAGGCAAAGCAGGAGACAGAACATACTGAAAGTGATACTACCGAACAACAGCCTCAGTCTCAAGAGGCTGCTGCCTGACCATAATTCATAATTTGTTTCAGATACAGGACGGAGAAATCCGTCCTGTATTTTTTTGTGCCGGTTTTTCCTGTTACTGCCCGAATCACTTTTTTATCTACCTGCTTTTTCTCCAGTAGCCAGTGGCTACTGGAGATACCAGGTCCGGATCTGTGGCTGATGACGGAGTCCGGCACAAGCAGTCTTCTGCCATCGGCCGCTCCGGGAACCTTTATAGTCGTTCCTCTTGTATGTACGCCAGTGTTCTGGCTGTCCTTTTTTTACCGGCTTCTTGTTTTTCGGCAGCTTTGGGCTGCTGAAACAATACACTCCGGGATTTTGGCTGATTTCTACTGACAGCACAAGCAGTCATCCGTCATCGGCCGTCCCGGGAGACTTTTATATCATTCCCTGTTTCATATGTGGTTAATGTCCTTTTTTATTCACCTCCTTATCTTCCGGTAGCCTGTGGCTACTGGAATCATCTCGGTCCGGATCTGTGGCTGATGACGGAATCCGGCACGAGCAGTCTTCTGTCATCGGCCGCTCCGGAAACCTTTATAATTTCTCCAGTTATACACCATCCGTCACATTGCCCCATCGCCACCCTTGTCCTTTTCTATTTCTCCTTTTTGTTGGTTGTCGAGTTTCCCTTTCGCCCTTCCTTTGTCACCGCATTGGTTTTATCAGGTGCAAATTTAGTCAGCCGCGCCTGTTCCTCTCGTTTTGAAATGGATTTCTTGATAAAATCTTCCTTGCCGAAGCAAGAGTATTTTACCAAGAAAAAACGTCGGAATAGGCTTTTACGGCAGACATTTCTCGCACCATAAAACCCGAAGCGGCTCCGGTAATAAGGAAGCCGAACTAAGGGAAAAAATAAACGAGTTTTCAAATTTAATAATAGAATCAACTATGGACAAAAACATTCAGGAATCTAAAGAATTCCGCCTTGCCAAGGATTTGGAAATGGCGGTGAACAGTTTTTCTTTCAATCCGAAACGCTTTGCAGCTGCAATTCCTACAATGCACCCCACGCTGCAACAGAGCCTGTACAGACTGATCAAGGAATGCATTAAGGTTATGGCAGATGATACCCGTTACTACGATGACCGTAATATGGCTTCGCATGAGGAAGCAAAATGCATGATGGAATACCTTAATAAATATGGACGTAATATACCTCTTAAATAATTGAATTATGAAAACAAAGGAATATTATTGGGGCGGCAATACTTATGTATGTCGTATAGTTCAAGCCAACGATGGCGAAGAACTTATTATCGCACCTACCGCTTTATTGGATGTCATCCAACCCGGTAGTTTTGAAGATGAAAATGAAGGCTTTGCCAATAAGGAAGCTGAATATATTTATGACGAAATTTTTTTCTTCACTGATGCGGAAACTCTTGCTTTACCCGAGGAGCAGTTTATCGAAGAACTGAAGAAGGATAATCGTGAGTGGTTTGAATAATTAGTATGTAATCATTAAATACTTTAGCATTATGGATAAAGATTATGTTATGCGTATAGCTGGAACAATTCGCGAACAGCTGGTATCAATGACCGACACAGCAATCCTTATGTCATGGGGAATTCATGAATTTATGGCAACGGTATATAAGGATTTGCCTGGACTGAAGTTCCGGGTCAACGGACGTCTCTTTCAAGGGTATGTCTTGATTTGTCTGAACGGTTCAGATTATTATGAAGTGTATCTTCAGAATGAGGAAGGAACCAGCTGCATTAGTGATGAAGTCTGCTTCGATGAACTGGGAGAGATTATCGACTTGTATATTGAATGTGGATCGATAAAGGTTAGCATAACTAATGATTTTTGTTGATTGCGTAATATTTATTAGGAAAATTAGCAGTTGAGAAATGTATTTTTGTCGAAGAATAATATTACAATTTATACATGAGAATCTTCAGAAAATAGCTTGAAGTAGCGGAAAATATCGGAGCGGAACAGGATAAGAATAACCATAATCTCAGTCTCACTCATACGGTTGGTTTCTTTTCGATGCTTCTCTTATCCACAAGCATATATTTTTCCTGCTGCAATGTAAACTCCTTGCAAAAATCATCGGCCATACAATTAATCTCTGTAACTTTAGAGCCTGGAAACATAGTGATAATTGTTTAAATGTTATAATTGGTCACTACAAATTTAAGGTCTCTATTGCTATATTCTAATTATTAATGAAACTTATTTGTGTTTATTTCACGTTAAAATAAGAGAGCTGCACAATGAACACAGCTCTCTTATTTTTTGCGGATGTTTAAAATTCATTTGGAATACGTCCTCCAGCTGGGGGATTAGGATTCCCGTTGTTTAATTGTGCCTGTAATTGTAATCTTTCTTGTTCTGTCAATTGCCGATTATTTCCATCATATACAACTGTATCCAATTCACTATATACATCGGAACGAGCAACATAAGGTAAATACAAATAATTAATCCACATTCTATCTAAATCAGAAACGGTATTTCCTTGGTAAAGATAAGATCCGTCTTTCTTTGTGTACATAGGTTTAAATATATCATTAACAACAGAAATGCTTGTCGTAAAAGAACCATACCCCATCACCGATGCATAATCATAATCACCGCGATAAAAATAGTTTGAACCTTGTTTCTCAAATTGTTCTTTGCCGCTATCTGTTAAATTATTCCAATTGATAGTTACATAATTATCTCTATCAGGACGACTTTGCTCATGTAACATACCAACTGCATGACATATTTCATGTATAATTACACCATAATTGCCTAATGATGCATTGTCAAAAGCAAAATTTGCCAATGATACATCTTGTTTTCCGCCAATACGTCCTACATAAGAATAACTTACATCCGATTTACCTATACTCTTAAAATTTATATAAGGGTAATCAATTCCATATACAGGATCTCGCGTAGGTTGGCCTGTCGCATTGTAAAAACGCAAATTTGTTTTTGATTGAAGTTCCAAAAGAGCCTGCTTTATATACCCTCTTTGTGTGGATGTCAAATTACTATCATAGACGAATCTGACCATGGCCCAAAGATTATAAGGTGTAGGATAAATACCCATATTCCTTGTCTGTACTAGATCGTCATAATTTTTAGGCAAATTTGTAACAGGATTCAATGAAACATTACGTTCTAGCTCACCTGTAATGTTACCCGCAATAGAACCTGTTTCATCCAATGCTTTCAGCTGTTTAGGTGATAAAATCATATCTCTACCAAAGATATATTTATCACCGTTCTTTCGAACTTTGATACCAGATTTTAACGTAACAATATTTCCTACTGAAATATCATTCCTACCTTGTAAATTAGTTGTTAACATTTCATCTTGTTGACACGAGCATAAAAAGATGCATGATAACACAAACAAATAAAAATTTAATTTTTTCATATCTTTAAAGATTAAGAATTAAACTTATGTTTTTTATCTTTTGATATAATCTCCAATAATTCGTATCTTTGAGTATATCCATCAGCAGGTGGATTCTCTAAATTAATTATCTTGACTCTTATTTTATATTGAAAACCAGCTATATATTCAAATCCTTCAATAGCATTTTCATGCAAATACAAAATTTCATTCGTGTCTTCTATGACGCATTCCATTACTTCTACAGAATCCGTATAATGACCTGGAGGTCTTACTCCAATCCAAACTAACTCAGGTGACACATTCATTACAACAATCCTTTCTTCATCTTCCTTATCGCAACCTGTACTCAAAAGAGTTAAGGAAAAAATAATTAGAAAAATTCCTACGAAATTTCTTTTTAGATTACGATTCATATTATATTTAGTTTATGGCGAAAACGGAGCATACCCACCCACTTAGAACGGCATAATCCACCCACAATTATTGCTAAAATGGGCTTGAAAA
>CALUJF010000082.1 GCA_944320855.1 uncultured Phocaeicola sp. | reverse complement strand
CGCCGTGATGCCACTTCACGTTTTGCCAAAGAACAGAGATGGGGTACATTCCCTTCAGTAGCTTTGGGATGGAGAATTTCTGAAGAAGAATTCATGAAAAACCAAAATGTACTCAGCACATTGAAACTGCGTGCCAGCTACGGTGTTACAGGACAGCAGGACGGTATAGGCAACTACAACTATCTTCCGGTATATACACTGAGCCAGGACGGCGCACAGGCTATAATGGGAGATGAATATATTTATACTTATCGCCCTGAATCGTATGTATCAGACCTGAAATGGGAAACTACAACTTCATGGAACTATGGTTTCGATTTCGGATTCCTTGAAGACCGCATCACAGGTAGTTTCGACTATTATACACGTCAGACTAAAGACCTTATCGCCACTGTTCCGGCAGCAGCAGGTTCTACATTCGACAAGACTATCACAACAAACGTCGGTAATGTAGACAGCCAGGGTATAGAATTCTCACTGAATGCCACTCCTATAAAGACAAAGGATTTCAGCTGGGATATCAGTTTCAACATGACATGGCAGAAAATGAAGGTTAAGAATCTTTCTATCGTCGAAGGAGGGGAAGTGACAAACACTCCTGTAGGTCCTTCAATAGACGGATATCAGTTCCAGACACTTACTGAAGGATATGAACCTTATATGTTCTACGTTTACAAACAGCTTTACGATGAAAAGACAGGAAAGCCTATCGAAGGAGCATATGCGGACCTCAATAAGGATGGTGTGATAAACTCGGATGACTTATACCGTTATCACTCTCCTACCCCAGACTATATCATGGGACTGAGCACATCGCTCAACTGGAAGAACTGGAATCTCGGAATGAGTTTCAGAGCCAACATAGGCAACTATGTATATAACGGAATGGCAATGAACACAGGAGCTATGGAAACTATGAGCTATAACGCTGCACAGCTCAACAACCTGTCGGCAAGTTATCTTGAAACAGGTTTCCAGACACGCCAGCATTTGTCAGACTTTTATGTAGAGAATGCATCGTTCCTGAAAATGGACAATCTTACTTTGGGATATAATTTCGGAAAGATATTCAATACCTGCAATCTGAATGTCAGCGCAATGGTACAGAACGTATTCTGCATAACAAAATACAGCGGAGTGGACCCGGAAGTACCGAACGGAATGGATAATACGTTCTATCCTCGTCCAAGAACATTCTCTTTAAACATTGGTCTTAATTTCTAATTATAAAAATACAGAATCATGAAAAAATATATCTACATATTGTCAATGTGTACTGCCGCAATGTTTGCTACATCGTGTGTAGGCGACCTTGACCAGTATCCACATGAAGAAATTACTTCAGAAAGTGTATATACCAGCCTGCAGAACTATAAAAGCGTGTTGGGAAAAATATATGTATCAATGGTAACCAAAGGCCAGGAGAAAGACGGAAATCTGGACCTTTCAAGCAACCGTGGAGAAGATTATATGCGTTGCTATTTCAATCTTCAGGAAGTAGGAACAGATGAGGCGGCATATACATGGCTAAGCGGTGAAAATCTGACTGATATAAGTAATCTGTCATGGGATGCCAACAATCCTTGGGTAGCCGACATGTATTACCGTATATATTATAACATCGCGTTATGTAACGAGTTTCTGCGTAATGCGACAGACGAGAAAATAAGCGGTTTTTCAGAAAGCGAACGCAGCGAAATAGTTCATTATCGTGCAGAAGCACGTTTTATGCGTGCCCTTTTCTACTACCATGCAATGGATTTGTTCAGAAATATTCCTTTCGTAACAGAAAACGATCCTGTCGGAAGTTATATTCCTCCACGCTATATGGCAAAGGATATGTTCGGATACATCGAGTCTGAACTTAAAGCGATAGAAAATGACCTTCTGAGCAAAGACGAATGTCCTTACGGACGTGCTTCAAAAGGTGCTGCATATACACTGCTTGCAAAGCTATATCTGAATGCCAAGACTTATATTGACGAAACAAGATATAACGAATGCGTTGCAGCATGCCAGAGTGCTATAGGACAGGGATATTCACTGGAATCTGACTACAAGAAACTTTTCAATGCTGACAATCATCTGCGTACAAACGAAATAATTTTTACTCTCCCTGTAGATGCCAACACTACAATTTCATGGGGTTCATCAACATATATGGTATGCGGAGCTATAAACCAAAAATCCAAAACACAAAAAGCCACTGACTATGGAGTTACAAAAGGATGGAGCTCGATGAGAATCCGCCAGGCCGTGTCCGACCTCTTCGATGACGATGACAAGAGGGGCGAATTTTACACCAAGGGGCAGACGGCACGGGTGACCGCGATGGAAGACGAGTTCACCGGATATCTGTCAACGAAATGGACAAACCTGAATGATAACGGTGAGGCTGCATCAAACACAGACTTGGGAGGCGTAAATACCGATTACCCACTGTTCAGATTGGCAGATGTGTATCTGATGTATGCCGAAGCAACCGCACGTGGCGGAAACGGGAATATGACAACGGCCTTGGGATATGTGAACGACTTGAGAGAACGTGCCTTCGGCTACAACAGCCACAACGTGACGAAAGCAGACCTTACGAAAGACGGTTGCATATTCTTCCTTAAAGAGCGTGCACGTGAACTTTACTGGGAGTGTACCAGACGTACAGACCTTATACGTTTCAACCTCTTTACTACCGCTGACTATTTGTGGGAGTTCAAGGGTGGTGTAAGTGATGGAACATCTGTTGAAAGTAAATACAATTACTATCCTATTCCATCGGCAGAACTTACAGCCAATCCTAATCTGAAGAATGAAGAGTATTAATATGAGTTTATTAGTAGGTAAGTTTATCAGTTAATAGATACTTAACCTAATAAACTTAAAAACTATAGAACTCAAAAACTTAAAAACTCAATTACATGAAAACTTTAAATAAAATATTACTAACCCTCGCATCAATCCTTGCATTAATATCTTGCGAGAAGGACGGAGAGAAGATTTATCTCCAGAGTTTAGGTTCAGATGAACTTATTGCTACTACAGATAAAGTGGTTTTATCTATTGAAACATCACAGAAAGTAGTTCTTTCATTTGCATGGAAAGGACAGGACGTACAGATAAACGATACGACAGTAGGTACTGCTGCCAAAGCTAAAAACTATATGGAGATTTCATTGTCAGAAGATTTCTCCGGACAAATATATAAGGATGAAACAACCTCAAACTCAATAGCTTATAAAGGTGGCGAACTAAATTCAATAGTAAACGGCCTTGGAGCAAAAGTTGGTGAAGCAAATAATGTATTCTTCCGCCTTGGTAGCGCAACAGGCGAGAATATTCCTTATGCTTACAGCAATGTTGTAAAGGTAGCTGTAACGCCGTATGTTATGGATATGAATACGGGAGTACTTCTTGCCGCAGATAAGACAGAAAACGGAAAGACATTATATTCTGAAAACGCAGATGGTATATACAAAGGCTTCTTGGGTATTAAAAAAGCAGACAAGAACTTCTGGTTAAAAGAAGGAGATGGCTCTATTTGGGGAAACATTGCAGATAGTGAGAAGGCTTTTGTGATTTCTTCTGATCCTTCAAATCAATGGAATTTCTGGTTCCCGGATATTGCAGGATGTTATTACACGGTAATCGACACACAGGAGGAAGAATGGAGCGCCACATTATTGTCAACTGTTACTATCAGTGGCGATATACAGGGCGATATGAACTTTGACGTAGAAAACAACCGCTGGATACTCAATTATAAGTCAGATGCCGCAAAAGACATCAACATAACATTGCGTGGGACATCCAAGATTTTCAATGCCACTACGGGCAGCGTAGATGGCACACCGGATACATTCGGATTTGCCAACTCAAACGACGGGCTATTGTTCGGAAAGACTTCGGATAACATAACATTGCATGTGGAAGAAGGCGAAAACTCCATAATATTGTATATGAACGTTCCTGAAGAACTGCCTCACATCGTGGCTACGAACGACGCTACGGAAATCCCTTCCACATATCCCGCAACAGTGGATGTTCAAAGATGGGATGGCACTGCAATGGTAAGCATGGTAATCCTGAAAAGAACCGATTCTGAAAACGGCATTTACGAAGGTACATACGACGGAGCGTATCTGAAGAACGACGAACATTACGGATTCGAGTTTATAGCTGACGAAACTTGGTACAGGGCTGATGCAAACGATAATACAAGACTCGCAAAAAGCAATGATAACTTAAGCAAGTTCTTCTTTGATAAGGCAGACGACAATGTAACAAGCATTAACGTCACAATAACTGTAAACCTGAATAAGTTAAGCTGGAGTTATGAGATTAACTCGCAAGAGCCTGGAGAAGGAGAAGATGAGGGAGACGAAACTTATCCAGATATACTGTATATGGTGAAATGGGTTGCTGCTGATCAGCCATACAACATACTGCTGACACTGAACGAATCCGAGACTCCCGGCATCTATACGGGGAACTACACAGGAACAGGCAACCCAGGCAATTTCTCATTCATTGACCCAAAGGAGACCCAAGCAAGCGACAATCAAATAAGCGATGACGGAACATGGGTATGGTATGGGAAGGAAAGTGATGCCCAATTGTATAAACTAAAAGAAAATGGATCCAACTTATGGTTCGCGTCTCCCTATTGGAGCGAGAGCAACGTCAATTATACAATAACCGTTGACTTGACACAAATGAGTTGGAGCATAAAATAACAACTAAGAATAACAAAAAACAGAAACAACCATGAAAAAGATAAAGACTTTGTGGATGGGTTTCATCCTACTATGCTGTTTGACAACCACATCATGCAACAACGACGACAAACCGACCTTCCCGGAAACGGAAGAGACTAACGACCCAACGGGAGGCTACGACATGACAGGCTTCGTAAGGGGAGCAGACGTAAGCTGGCTTACAGAAATGGAAGCGTCAGGCAGAAAATTCTACGATTCAAAAGGTAAAGAACGTGAATGTATGGAACTGCTTCGTGAACTCGGAATGAACGCAATAAGACTGCGTGTATGGGTTGATCCTGAAAATGGATGGTGCTCAAAAGAAGATGTTATAGCAAAAGCATGGAGAGCGCATAATCTTGGTTACAGACTCATGATAGACTTCCACTACAGCGACACGTGGGCAGACCCCGGAAGACAGACCAAACCTGCCGCCTGGCAAGACTACACCGTTGACCAACTGCTTGAAGCCATAGCCGCGCACACCAAGGACGTCCTCACAGCCCTCAAAGACAGAGGCATAGACGTTGAATGGGTGCAAGTAGGAAATGAAACACACCAAGGTATGCTCTTCCCTAATGGAAATACCAATAAAGGCGGTAGTGAGAATTTCGCAAAAATGATTACTGCCGGATATGACGCTGTAAAAGAAATATATCCCGAAGCGCAAGTTATTGTTCATTTGGACCAGGGAAACGACGCTAATCTCTACAACACGATTTTCGACGGACTGAGTAAGAACGGCGGAAAATGGGACATCATAGGCATGTCGCTCTACCCCGGCGAAGAACCATCTAAAGACAACAATCTAACAGAATGGAATGAAATTGACAAGTACGGCAAAACATGGCAGCAGCTGAATAAAGACTGCATAACCAACATGAATGCACTGATTACCAAATACAACACCAAAGTAATGATGTGCGAAATCGGTATTCCATGGAACTACGAAGAAGCGGAAGCATTCTATACAGATTTCATCACTAAAGCTAAAACTGTTGAAGGATGCTTGGGAGTGTTCGCATGGGAGCCACAATGCTATGCCGGATGGGAAGGATACCAAAAAGGTATGTTCAATGATGAAGGTTATCCTATGAACTCACTCAACGCTTTCAAGAGATAATGCAATAGGTATCAGATTCAAATACAAATTAAACAGCGTTTAAACAGTGTTTAAGCGCTGTTTAAATCTTCATTACTAACGGAAAAGAAACTTATTCCGTACGCACATATTCTGTAAATACAGATTGTATATATATAAATACAACTTATATTTTTATAAATACAAGTTATATATATAAAAACACAGCTTATATTTATAGAAAACGACAAGGCATTTATCATATATTTCTTTTATATTTACACCTTATTGAATATAATAAACTTTTTACTTAATGAAACTGACTAAATTAATAACAGCACTACTTTTTCTTGTATCTGTATTCTCAGGCAACGCAAATGCCCAAAGAAACATTGAAACTCTCGAGAAAGGATGGAAATTCTTTAAAGGTGAGGTTTCGGGAGCAGAGAAATCTGACTATAATGACAGCAAATGGGAAAAGGTAACAGTTCCTCATGACTGGGCTATATTCGGTCCGTTCGACAGGAACAACGACTTGCAGAATGTAGCCATTACCCAGAACTTCGAGACACAGGCTTCTGTGAAGACAGGACGTACCGGAGGACTGCCATATGTAGGTGTGGGATGGTATAGAACCACATTCAATGTTGACAATGACAAACAGACTACACTCGT
>CALUJF010000081.1 GCA_944320855.1 uncultured Phocaeicola sp. | reverse complement strand
GTAGCTTTTGAAATTGATTTGGCAACGCTTTCGGTGTTTCCCGTACATGAAAAATAAGCCACAAGGATTTTAGCTTCCGCATTGTTCTTCTTTTGCTGTGCGTTTGACTGGCTGTTCAAGCAAAAAAGACTCATAATTATCAGTATTAAAGTTCTCATGTTATTTCAGTTTTGAATAATCTTCGTCATTAACCGGTTCCAGCCATTCGTTACTGCATCCTTCACCCGGAATTTCCATTGCAAGATGTGAGAACCAGCTGTCAGGAGCGGCTCCATGCCAGTGCTTGACTCCGGTCGGGATATATATAACGTCGCCCGGATTCATTTCTATAGGCTCTTTACCCCATTCCTGATAGTAACCACGACCGCCTACGCAGATAAGAGTCTGTCCTCCACCTTTTTCGGCTTTATGGATGTGCCAGTTGTTACGGCAGGCGGGTTCGAATGTGACATTGGCAACTGGAACTCCTTCAGTAACTATAGGCGCAAGATAGCTTTGTCCTACGAAATATTTAGCGTATGCGTCGTTAGGTTTGCCTATTGGGAAGATAATTGTCTGTGCGTATGCATCAAGCGATGTACTTGCTGTACTGTCCGCATTCTCAGCCCATACTTCTTTTGCCATACGGAATGCAGCCCATGCTTTAGGCCATCCTGCATAGAATGCTGCATGAGTAAGTATTTCCGCTATTTCGGTTTTAGTCACTCCGTTCTTTTTCGCGAACTCAAGATGATGTCTGAATGATGAGTCAGTCAGACCTTGCGACATCAGTGCGACAACGGTTACGATTGAACGGTCGCGCATGGATAGCAAGTCATTGCGGCTCCATACCTCACCAAAAAGGATATTGTCATTAAGATGTGCGAATTCGGGAGCGAATTCTCCCAACACATCATGTCCTGCAGTTTGCTGGACTTTTACCTGTGATTTAGCCATATTCGGAAAAATTAAAATTGATAAACTAATCAGTAATATAAATTTTGTTTTCATGATTAAATGAATATTTGGTTTAGAAATTGATATTCACTCCACCCATAACGGTTGCTTTAGGCATCGGGTAACCTGCATTGATTTCATATTTTTGTGCCAGCAGGTTTTCTCCACGTACCCAGATGTCAAGCCATTTTGTAGTTCGGAACGAAGCTCTTAAATTCCATAATACGAAATCTTCCGTTTTCACAGGGTCGGTCTGTGTATATAGTCCTGCTATGTACTGTATGCCTGTTGATATGTTCCAGCGTCCGCATGAAAAGTTTGCTCCTCCGTAGAGTTTATGTTCCGGTGCGGCAATCACAGGCTCCTTCATGTGCAGATAACTGTAGTTACCGTCAACTGACCATTGTCTGTTTATGCGGTAGGCAGCCTGTACTTCGATACCGGTATTGTCTATCTTGCCTGAATTCTGGTTCAGCATTCCGCTACCGTTTGGATTAGGCAGTGTCATTATGAGATTCTTGCCGTCTATATAGAAGAGGTTTACTCCATAACTAAATTGTCCGTTCATCAGTCGTTGCGAGAATGCAAGTTCGTAAGTCCACATAGACTCGGGTTTCAAATCAGGATTCTGCGGTGGAAACATATACATTTCCCTAAGGATAGGGTAGCGGAATCCTTTTGACGCCGATGCTTTCAGTTCCATGGCATGGGGAAGATGGAAAGCCAATCCTGCTTGTGGCACCCATTCTGTACCTATACGTGAGTGATGGTCGGCACGGATTCCGGCATTCAGTGTGATGAAGGAATTTATATCCTGGCGAACATCAATGTATCCTGCAAATTCATTTTCCTGCTTGTCGACCAAATCAGATGTGGTTCCGACCTTTTCGCCGCTTACATACTCATTCCATGCATGGCCTCCGTAATTGAACCAGTCGAATCCGGCAGTGATGCGGTTGCCTTTGAAGAATTGCATACTTTGATAAAGGGATACCCCCATCATCTTGTCGAATGACAGGAAACGGTCGTCCTGCAGCCCTTCTCCCTCAGATGGGGTATAACCGTCATTAATCCAGTGGTCTCCCCAGTTGTAAAAGAAACTTACCGCTCCTGAGGTCCTGTCGTATTTGTTTTCAATGGCAAATGAAGTCATTCCTCGTGTAATTCTCTGGTCACCATCTAATAGGGGAGCACTTACCGGCCCGGGATATGAGGCGTTGAAGTGGGTAATGTTTACATCTCCTCTAAAATTCCAGTTGTCAGTCATTTCATAGCCCAATTTCGCATATCCGCCGTATTGCTCGAAATTCATATCCGCACGGTGTCCGTCGGTACGGTTGTACGAACCTGATATTACGCTGGAAAATCGTCCTTTACGTACACGGTTTGTAAGTTCCGTCTCAAGTGTATTGTATGAGCCATAACCTGCATGCAGATTTGTGTTTACTCCGTCTTCCTGCATTTTGCGTGTTACGATATTAACTACACCTCCCATAGCGTTGGAACCGTAAAGCACTGAAGCCGGACCTCTCAATACCTCTACACGTTCTGCCAGAAATGACTGATAGGCATCGGCTATCGGATGGCCGAAGATACCTGCGTACTGGGGATGGCCATCAATCATCACCATCAGTCGTCCGGAACCGCCGCTCAGTCCACGCAATGATATACCTCCCGCAGCACCGTTTGACACTCCATATCCCATAATGCCACGTGATGTGACAAACAGTCCCGGAACATGCTCGGTAAGTACTGGCAGCAGTGAAGGCTGCATGGCATTCTCTATCAGGTCGCGTCCGACTATCGATACTGTCTGTGACAGATGGCGTACATCCGTCGCGCTACGGCTTCCTGTCACTACCACTTCATTGATGTTATAAACCCGTGTGGAGTCTATTAGGCTTTGTGCCGAGAGATTAAAAGGTGTAACAAATATGATGTAAAAGATATATTTGTTTATTTTTTTTGATATAGTTTTCATTATAAAACGATGTTTCAGATTACTGATACAAAGTTACTATATCAAACCCATAAATATGTTATATCAATTACAGTTTTATTTACCAGAATTACTGAAATTTCCATCCGTTATCATTATGATAAACCATAAGTCTGCCCATTCCTCCGTCTATCGTAAGGTTCGTTCCGTTGATGAAACTGTTCTTTTCGTCGCACAGGAACATTACAGCCCTTGCAATATCTTCAGGCTCGCCTATGCGCTGTGAAGGATGTTGCATGATGTCGGCTTCGGAATATTCCGGAACTTCAGTATCCTTGTGGAAACGTACGGTTTCAATCCATCCCGGAGCAATGGAGTTCACTCTTGCTATGCCGCTGAGGCTTACAGCGAGAGCATGAGTAAGTGCTGTTATGCCTCCCTTGGCTGCCGTATAGCTTTCCGTATCGGCTTGCGACTGGAATGCCCTGCTTGATGATATGTTTACTATGGATGCTCCCTTAGAGAAATGTTCTTTCAGCAGTACAGTCAGCCAGTAGGGGGCGGCTACACCGACTTTCTGCACATACATGAAATCCTCATATGAGCATCCGCTTAATATACCGCCGTTCATCAGACACGCATTGTTTATCAGAATGTCAATCTTCTCTTCCTTTGACAATACCCATGCGGCAAAACTTTCCAGAACATCTTTCTCCGAAATATCCCCTTTGTAGCAGAAGATATTTTCGTCAGTATCGTGGTCAATATCCTTGTCCATAACATATACTCTTGCACCTTCTTTACTGAAACTCTCAGCAATACATCTGCCTATGCCGGCATTACCTCCGGTTACTATACATACCTTGTTGTCGAACTGCATATCTTTATGAAAAAAAGACGATATTACCCGTTGCAGTGGGATAATATCGCCATTATCAGTTATTGTTTTAGAATTGGAATTTTTCAAGTTTCATAGCTGCAAGGCTCTCAATCTTTGGAACCAATGTAGTGAAGTGTGCACTTTCCGAATGAGCTTTCAGAGAAGCCTCGTCAGTCCATGTTTCGCAAATCATGTATACATCTTCGCGTGTAGCGCTCTTGAATAAATCGTATGCTATGCATCCTTCGTCTTTCAGTGATGCAGCTACCAGTTCTTTTGCTGTTTTTTCCACTTCAGCCTTGTTTTCTTCCGATACTTGGATAAATACATTTAGTCTTAGCATAATCTTTCTTTTTAGTTGTTTGTAAATAAATTTTTATATCTGCATTTGCATTATTAGTTATCTTCCCGGCATAATAGTAGGGTTACCGCCCTGATTTTCATACCATTGTTTACAGGTGACATTTCCGGGATGCCAAGACTTTCATCAGTTATGGTTCTCAGACTGTCCTTTCTCAACTTTGAGTTGTCTTCCTGTGCATATATGCCTGCCGAAAGGAGACAAAATGCGGATAGTATGATAATCCTGAATTTCATATACAGATGTTTTTACAAATGGATATAAAGTCTGATATTTTTATCAAAGTTAGGGAAACTTGTAATAATTACAAAACATCTTCTGCATCTTTATTATTTGTTTTTCGTTTTTTACAAATCAGCCAATAGTAAATACCGTTTAAATGGCATTTAAATGCTGTTTAAATGGTATTCAAGCAGTATTTGAAAATGTTTTGCAAAAGGTTTGCAAAGACTATATTAGTGATGGCTAATATTTTCCATTTGTTATCTGTTTTACTTTAATATAATGTTATACGTTAAGTTACTGTAGTTTATTGGTAATAATACTTTATTTCCTCACATAAACCTTATGCGTCCCCAACCCCTTCATCGCAATTCCGGACTCTGCATCAGCAGCCCAAGCCTTCAGCTCCTTTGCCGCAGTAGTACGGTTTAGCTCTGCCATCTTTAAATATTCGCTCACTGTAATGAAAGGATTCTCTTCAAGATATTTCCTGACCATTGCCAATCTCTCTCCGGCAGTAGTTTTAGGCCTCCTGCATTTCTTCACACCTGCACCTCGTTCAAGGTCGCAAAGGGTATTTGTTTCGTTGATAAGTGTCCTGTCGGCACGGAAGTTTATACCGCCTATCTTTATGCTGGCGGCATTGCGGCGAGGGGAGTTTCCTTCTATTTCTTCTCTTTCCTTACCTTTCTTAAGAGATAGCGTAGGAGTGAAAAGACCTATTCCCTCTATTCTTACCGAACGGCCTTCCGCCATGAAACGAGCCATGGCACCGGCTATAAGGTCCAGTGCTCCGCGAACTTCGCCACGATTGAATGTTGAACCTTTGATGCATGCTTCCACCAGTTCTTCAGTTTCGCATGTGCCTGTAATCTCTATTCTCGGATAAAGTAATGTTTCGCCCTCTTTCCTCATGTCGGGCATTTCCTGCATGAAATATTTTGCCATAATCAAAAAAGGTATTAGCTGTTATTAAATCAGTTGTTTCAGTTCTCAAAGTTATAAATTCCCTGACATATTCTGTAAATACAAGTTATATATATGTAAATACAACTTGTGTTTTTATAAATATAAGTTGTATTTATATATCAATAATCTGTATATAGAGATTATGTAAGCACAAAAATAACTTTTAATCGGCAGATTTACAAATTGTTATGCGGATAAATACGGACTTGTAGGAACAAAACAGGCAGCACCCTGGATGTGTGCTGCCTGTTTGTGGTTACTCTTGTTGTTGTATGGATGATTTTTACTCAATAATCCATTTCTCAATACCTTTAATATTGTTGTTGAAATTAACTCCAACCTTTATGAGTTTTCTTCCGTCTGAGGCGAACGGGAGTGCATATTGCTTGTCGTTAATCTGTTTTATCGCTTCTTCTGCAGTACCATTTAACTTGAATTCCATGATGTAGATATAATCTTTTGTTTTTACAACCATGTCTATGCGTCCGGATGATGTATGGTACTCCACTTCGGTATAGAACCCGAGCAAGCGGAAGACGATGAAAAGTACATTCTGATAATGCAGTTCCAACTGGCGTGTAAGCTCGTAAGGAATATCCGCAAAGAAACTTTGCAGGCGGGTCATGAAACTGTCGATGTCGCCTTTTCTAACATCCTGAACAAATGATATTATCTGGAATGATGACTTTCCGGGTTCAATTGAAGCATAATATGGCAATAGGAATCTTGTGAATCCGTCTTCCACTTCACGGTTTGGAAAGCCGAGGTTGTATGTTCTGAATTCCTTATCGTAGCCTTTTATAGTGAGATAACCGCTTTGGTAGAGGGTAGGTACAGGGTTTGTGTACATAGAGTCTATCCCTCCGAGTGTATCGGCAAATGCTACTTCTTCAGTCAGACTGTAGAGATTATAACTACTTCTTTTGAGCAGTTCCACTAAGAATGTGGGAGTGCCTGTCTCGAACCAGAAGCTTCCGAACTCACGGCTTTTCATTACGTTGAGTATGCTGAAAGGATTGTATATACCTTCCCGGCTGCTGCTGAAATGGTAACCGTCGTACCATAGTTTTAGTTTCTGGCATATTTCTTCGTATGTCATATCGTTTCTTTCTCCGAGGTCTTTTATTTCATCGTGGAAATAGTGCAACAACTCTTTTTCCGTTATTCCGCAGAGGTTGTTGTAATCTCTAAGGATTGAAATGTCCTCTAAGTTGTTAAGATCGCTGAATACGCTTACTTTACTGAATTTTGTTACTCCGGTAAGCAGTGCAAAGCGCAGATACTGGTCGCTGCTTTTAAGAACACCATAGAAGGCTTTCAGAGTGTTGCGGTATTCGTCCATGAGTTCTTCATTGCCGATGGCCTGAAGCATAGGCTTGTCGTATTCGTCGATAAGGACTACCACATTTCGACCGGTTGTTTCTGCTGCACGTTGAATGATTCCGCTAAATCGTAGTGATAAACTGGTTTCACCTTCCCTGGTTCCGTATAGGTCTTCCCATTTGCATAGAGTTTCATTCAAAATCCCGTATAGCATTTCTTTTGAATCATACTTTTCTGCATTTAGGTCAAGATGCAGAACCGGATATTCTTTCCATTCAGTCTCTAATGTTTCCATGGCAAGTCCTTTGAAAAGGTCTTTTTGCCCAAGAAAATATGCCTCAATGGTTGAAACAAGAAGACTTTTTCCGAAACGTCGCGGACGGCTCAGAAAATAGTATTTACCAGTATTTGCTAATTTGTGGATTAATTCGGTTTTATCTATATATAGATAACCACCTTCACGTATTTCTTTGAAATTTTGTATTCCTATCGGATATAGATTGTTCATAATGGCAGTTTGCTTAACTATGTTATACAGTATCACAAAAGTAATGTTTTTTTCTGATATTGCAAAAGATGAGTCTTTGCAAACCTTTTTAAAAGCCTTTTAAACAGTGTTTAAATGCTGCTTAAAAGGTGATTAAAACTGGAATGACGAAGTCACCGATTTGTTATACGGATTATAGGTAGTAGTACCGCATGAACTGAAACATGCGGAAAGGCAGACTACTGCAAGGAGAATAAGAAGTTTCATGTGAATTACAATACTTCGGTAAATAATTAATTAAACACTTAAAAATCAGCGAGTTGAATTAACAAGAGTTAGCATAAAAGAAT
>CALUJF010000080.1 GCA_944320855.1 uncultured Phocaeicola sp. | reverse complement strand
GAGGTTCCTGGCGGATTCGAACCGCCGTACACGGTTTTGCAGACCGCTGACTAAGCCACTCATCCAAGGAACCGGAAAGCATTCTGATATCGTTTTTCTCAAATGCGATGCAAAGGTACAGCTTTTTTTCAAATAAACAATACTTTGGTGGAAAAAATCTTAAATTTATTTCTTGCGCTGGTTATGATTTGACGGAACGTTTATAGTCTATATAGAGTTTTGCTGTTGTTTGTCAGAGCGTTAAGTGTAAAAGTGTCCGATGGAGCTTTTGGCTGTATATTTTTTCGTATTGAGGCGTGATTTCAATATGTATCTGCCGGATGTCGGATATTGTCGGGGCATAATATCATAATCGTCCTTGCAAATTCTTATAATCGTCTTTTCATTTTCTGTAAATACAACCTTTGTTTTTGTATATATAACTTGTATTTATAAAAACACAGTCTATGTTTATATAAATATAAGTTGTATATAGAGATTATGTAAAGGAATTTATAGTTTTATTTATCCTCAGATTGAAGATTTTATCTGTGCCCGACCGATTTTGGCTGTAGTTGGAGGTTGTAATATTGGAAATAGGCGATTTTTCGTTATCTTTGCACTCAAATTAATTTTACGCATATTGAACGAATGAAGAATATCAGAAACTTCTGCATTATTGCACATATTGACCATGGAAAATCAACTCTGGCTGACAGACTTCTGGAATATACCCAGACCATAAAGGTTACAGAAGGCCAGATGCTTGACGACATGGATTTGGAACGTGAGCGCGGTATAACCATCAAGAGCCACGCCATACAGATGGAATATACTTATAATGGTGAAAAATACATCCTCAATCTTATTGACACTCCGGGACACGTGGACTTTTCGTACGAGGTTTCGCGTTCCATTGCTGCATGCGAGGGTGCGTTGCTTATAGTCGATGCGTCGCAGGGTGTACAGGCCCAGACTATCTCGAACCTTTACATGGCGCTGGAACATGATTTGGAGATAATCCCTGTGCTGAACAAATGTGATATGGCAAGTGCCATGCCTGAAGAGGTGGAAGACGAGATTATAGACCTTTTGGGCTGCAAGCGCGAGGAGATTATACGTGCTTCGGGAAAGACCGGTATGGGTGTGGAAGAGATTCTTAAGGCCGTTGTAGAGCGTATTCCTCATCCGAAAGGTGATGAAGAGGCTCCGTTGCAGGCTCTTATCTTTGACTCTGTGTTCAACTCTTTCCGTGGTATCATTGCCTACTTCAAGGTGGTAAACGGAGTTATCCGCACAGGCGATAAGGTGAAATTCTTTAATACAGGCAAGGAATATGATGCCGATGAGATAGGTGTGCTGAAGATGGACATGGTGCCTCGCAAGGAATTGCGTACGGGCGACGTGGGATATATCATCTCCGGTATCAAGACTTCACGTGAGGTAAAGGTGGGAGATACCATCACTCACATAGCAAAACCGTGTGACAAGGCAATCGAAGGTTTCGAGGAAGTAAAACCTATGGTCTTTGCAGGTGTCTATCCTATCGAGGCCGAGGATTATGAAAACCTTAGAGCTTCGCTCGAGAAACTGCAGCTTAACGATGCGTCACTTACATTCCAGCCGGAATCGTCATTGGCTTTGGGATTCGGTTTCCGTTGCGGATTCCTCGGATTGCTCCATATGGAAATCGTTCAGGAACGTCTGGACCGTGAGTTCGACATGAACGTGATTACTACCGTGCCTAACGTGTCGTATATGATTTACGACAAGCAGGGTGGTGTTCAGGAGGTGCATAACCCGGGAGGTATGCCGGACCCTACGCTTATAGACCATATTGAGGAGCCTTTTATAGATGCTTCCATAATCACAACTACCGACTATATAGGTCCTATTATGACTCTGTGTCTTGGAAAACGCGGCGAATTGGTGCGTCAGGATTATATTTCGGGCAACCGTGTGGAACTGCATTATAAGATGCCGTTAGGAGAAATCGTGATTGACTTCTATGATAAGCTGAAGAGTATATCAAAGGGATATGCATCGTTCGACTATCATCAGTCGGGATTCCGTCCTTCGAAGCTTGTGAAACTCGATATACTTCTGAACGGAGAATCGGTAGATGCCCTTTCTACACTTACTCACTTCGATAATGCGTATGACTTGGGACGACGCATGTGTGAGAAACTGAAAGAACTTATCCCTCGTCAGCAGTTCGAAATAGCCATACAGGCTGCCATCGGTGCCAAAATCATAGCACGCGAAACCATCAAGGCTGTGCGTAAGGACGTTACCGCGAAGTGTTACGGTGGTGACGTGAGCCGTAAGCGTAAACTTCTCGAAAAACAGAAGAGAGGTAAGAAGCGTATGAAGCAGATTGGTACTGTGGAAGTGCCGCAGAAGGCATTCCTTGCAGTTCTGAAACTTGACTAATAATACATGAGATAAAAAAGAGAACGAACCCATAGTGGATATATTTCCTTCCATGGGTTCGTTCTTTTTTTTATTCGGCTTATTCCCTGTTAATACACTTTCTCAAGGATTTCTTTTGCAACACTGCCTGTCACCAATCCGTCCTCACCGAAGTGTACATCTCTTTCGTTGAATCGGCGTTCTATTTCGTCTATTACATCCTTGCCGATATTGTTTTCCGAGAGTGATGTTGTAAGTCCTAAAGAGTTGAAGAATTCTCTTGTCTTTCTGATAGTTTCATTTATGCGGAAATCATGAGTACCTGAGTTCACTCCAAAGACTCTTGTTCCCACCTGCATAATCTTTTCGCCCTTCTCTTTGCGCAGTACGTCCATTGTACCCGGCAGGATGATTGCAAGTGTGTGTCCGTGAGTAAGTCCTGTGAGGGCAGTCACTTCGTGGCCAATCATGTGTGTAGCCCAGTCCTGTGACACACCCATGGCGATAAATCCGTTCAGAGCCATAGTGGCACACATCATGAAGTCTGCCATATTCTGATAGTCTTCTTTGTTTTCCTTAATCTTTGGAGTAATCTCAACCAATGTCTGCAGAATGCTTTCTGCCCAGCGGTCCATTACTCTCGATTCGCCTGTTTTGGTGAGATACTGTTCCATCACGTGTACGAATGTATCTGCAATACCGCATGCTATCTGATAGTCTGGCAGTGAGAATGTTACTTCAGGGTCAAGGATTGAGAATTTCGGGAAGTTTGAGAAGAAAGCATATTTCTCTTTGGTTTCCTTACATGAGATAACCGCTCCGTCGTTCATTTCCGAGCCTGTAGCCGGCAATGTCAGTACAGTTCCCAAAGGAAGAGTGTTTTCTGCCTTTCCTTTTTTCACCAAGTCCCAAGCGTCGCCATCGTAAAGTAAGCCCGCAGAGATAAGTTTTGTTCCGTCGATAACGGAACCGCCTCCTACTGCAAGAAGGAAGTCTACTTTTTCAGCTTTACCCAATGCGATAGCCTCGCGCAGAGTTTCTATGGCAGGGTTTGGCTCTATACCCCAGAATTCTATAGTGTTATGATTCTTAAGTGCTTCCTTTACCTGGTCATACACTCCGTTTTTCTTTACACTTCCACCACCGAAAGTTATCATGATTTTTTTGTCGGCAGGTATTTCTTTACTTAACCGGGCAATCATGCCTTTGCCCATAATCAGTTTAGTAGGGTTCTGAAAACAAAAATTGTTCAACATATTATTCTGTATTTATGGTTTTAGAATTTTCTGCAAATGTACATATTTATACTGAGAGTTCAAACTTTATGTTTTTAACGTATATGTGTCCGTTTTTGTTCATCTTTTAATAAGATAGGCTGCACCTCGGAATTAAAAGTTGAAAACCCGGTTTTCACTTTGTACTTCATTCGGTTTGCACTATCTTTGTACACTCGAAAACCATATATAAAAAATGAATAGAATTAAGACTTTGATTGTTCTTGCTGCCTTGCTGCTTAATACTTTTGCGTTCAGCGCACAGACAGCATCTCCTAAACGTGAATTTCGCGGAGCGTGGATACAGTGTGTAAACGGACAGTTCCAGGGAATGCCTACAGAAACAATGAAGAAAACACTTGTAGGCCAATTGGACGAGTTGGAGGAAGCTGGTATAAATGCCATTATCTTTCAGATACGTGCCGAGGCCGATGCTCTATATAATTCGTCGTACGAGCCATGGAGCCGTTTCCTGACAGGTATTCAGGGAGTTGCACCGTCGCCGTCGTGGGACCCTCTGCAATTTATGATAGACGAGTGTCACAAGCGTGGCATGGAGCTGCATGCATGGATTAATCCGTATCGTGCCTGCACTAAGGGGACAAGCCGTTTGTCGCCAATGCATCCGTACAACAAACATCCTGAACTTTTTGTGAAGTATGCCGGACAGCTTTATTTCGACCCGGGATTCCCTGAAAACAGAAAATATATCTGCAATATAGTGCGCGACATTGTTACCCGATACGATGTGGATGCCATCCATATGGACGATTATTTCTATCCTTACCCGAACCCGGGAGAAAAGTTTCCTGACGATGTAAGCTTTGCTGCCTATGGCCGTGGGTTTACTGACAGGGATGAATGGAGAAGGGACAATGTAAATGTACTTATCAAAGAACTTCACGAAACAATCCGTGAGGCAAAACCGTGGGTGAAGTTCGGTATTTCTCCTTTCGGGATATATCGCAATAAGCGTACATCGCCCGAAGGTAGTGAGACTCGCGGACTGCAGAACTATGATGACCTCTATGCCGATGTCCTTCTGTGGGTGAACAAAGGATGGATAGACTATAACATTCCGCAGGTATATTGGGAGATAGGTCATCCGGCTGCCGATTATGAAACTTTGGTTAAGTGGTGGGCTGATAAATCAAGTGCTCGTCCTCTGTATATCGGTCAGGATGTGTACAGGACAGTAAAGAAACCGGACCTGAAGAATCCTTCAGTGCATCAGATGGCGGCAAAATATGATTTGCAGCGTTCGTTGCCTGCTGTCCAGGGCAGTTGCCAGTGGTATTCTGCTGCCGTGATGGAGAATCCTGGCAATTATAAGACTTTGCTTGAGAAGAAGTATCACCAATATCCTGCTTTGCAGCCTCTTTATCCGTTCATAGACGATAAGGCTCCCGGAAAGGTCAAGAAACTGAAGGATGTATGGACTGAATATGGATATATTCTTTTCTGGACTGCCCCTAAAGCCAAGACCGTAATGGATGAGGCTGTTCAGTATGTAGTCTACAGATTTGGAAACAAGGAAAAGGTAAATCTTGAAGATGCGTCTAAGATAGTAGCTATAACGAGAGATACTTTCTATAGGATGCCATATGAGGATGGAAAGACCAAGTACCGATATGTGGTGACCGCCCTTGACAGACTGAATAACGAATCGAAACCGGAATCAGAGAAAGTTAAATTGTAATTTCTTCAATATAATTGCTGCGGCTCAAATCCTTCTCGGACTTGAGCCGCAGTAGTTTTTATAACGCTCTTAGAATGTCATTCGAATGACATTTGAATACCGTTTAAACGGCGTTTAAATACTGTTTAAATACTCCTTAAAGCCTGTTCCAAATCATTCTTCAAATCGTCGATATGTTCCAGACCTATGGATAGTCTTATAGTTCCCTGATGAATGTCCTGTTCTAAAAGTTCGCTTTCTGTCAATTGCGAATGTGTGGTGCTTGCCGGATGTATCACTAACGATTTTGCATCTGCCACATTTGCGAGCAGTGAGAATATCTTAAGGCTGTCGATAAACTTGTGTGCTCCCTCCTTACCGCCCTTTATTTCGAAAGTAAAGATTGAACCTCCTCCATTCGGCAGATACTTATTATACAGCTCATGATTAGGGTGGGATGGGAGTGAAGGATGGTTCACTTTCTTAACCTTTGGGTGTGAAACAAGATAGGAAACTATTTTTAGTGCATTCTCCACGTGACGTTCCACTCTCAGCGACAGAGTTTCAAGCCCCTGCAACAACATAAAGGCATTGAACGGGCTTATGGCTGCTCCTGTATCTCGTAGCAATGTAGTTCTGATTCTTGTCACGAAAGCAGTGTTCTGGTCTATATCCGTGAAAATTATTCCGTGATATGAAGCGTCAGGTTCAGTCAGTTGCGGAAACTTGCCGGATGCCTTCCAGTCGAATTTTCCGGAGTCCACTATTACTCCACCAAGCGATGTACCGTGTCCTCCTATGAACTTTGTTGCAGAATGCACCACTATATCCGCACCATGCTCTATCGGACGGATAAGGTATGGAGTGCCGAATGTATTGTCAATTATCAAAGGTATTTTATGCTTGTGGGCTACATCGGCAACAGCCTGTATATCTATTATATTTGAATTAGGATTGCCAAGTGTTTCTATAAATACAGCTTTGGTATTTTCCTGAATAGCCTTTTCAAAGTTCTCAACTCTGTCCGGGTCTACAAAGGTTGTACTGATTCCGTAAGTAGGCAGCGTATGAGCCAAGAGGTTATAACTTCCACCGTAGATAGTCTTTGCCGCTACTATATGGTCGCCCTGTTTTGCAATGTTAAGGAATGAGTAAGTAATGGCCGCAGCTCCTGAAGCTACAGCAAGAGCCGCCTTTCCGCCTTCAAGTGCCGCTATTCTTTGTTCAAATACTCCTTGGGTAGGATTTCCCAGTCGTCCGTATATTTCTCCGCTTTCCTGAAGTCCGAATAAAGCTTCGGCATGAGCAGAATTGTTGAAAACGTATGAAGTCGTCTGATAAATAGGTACAGCCCTTGCACCTGTAGCCTTGTCTGCATTTTCCTGTCCTACATGTAGCTGTAATGTTTCGAAATGTAGTTTCTTTGTATCTGTCATAATCTTTATAGCTTTATTGTTATATCTGCAAAGTTACATTCCGCGGTGATACTATCCAATATTATAAGAAAATATAGAAAATATCACTAATATATAATTGAAATATGTGTTTTTATTCTTATTTTAGTGCCGAAAACTGAATAAAACAGAATGTTTGTCCTATGAACAATGTAGAGAAATTGGATAAGGTGGATTTGCAGATACTCCGTATATTGCAGGAGAATGCAAGATTGACAACAAAGGAGCTTGCCGCTAAAGTAAGCCTGTCGTCAACTCCTGTTTTTGAACGTCTGAAACGTCTTGAATCAGGTGGGTATATCAAGAAATATATTGCGGTGCTTGATGCGGAGAAGCTTAATCAGGGTTTTATGGTGTTCTGTGAGGTAAAGATGCAGCACCTAAATTATGATATAGCCCGTAGTTTTTCGGAAGTTATTGCAGGGATACCTGAAGTGACAGAGTGTTATAATATTTCAGGCAGTTTTGATTATCTTCTCAAGATTCATGCTCCGGATATGAAGTATTATCAGGGATTTATACTTAATGTGCTTGGTAGGATTGACACTCTGGCATCATTGGAGAGCGTGTTTGTGATGGATGTGATAAAGCATGACTATGGTATACATATATAAAGAAATAAGGCTGAACCCCGTTGAGGATTCAGCCTTAAAATTTTTATTGCAGTAGGCAAAAATTATTTCTTACCTTCCAACTGTTCTTTCAATGCAGCAAGAGCATCGATGTCACCAAGAGTTGTAGA
>CALUJF010000079.1 GCA_944320855.1 uncultured Phocaeicola sp. | reverse complement strand
CCCGTGATACGCTTTTGGCGTATACACGCTTTCCAGGCGTGCCTCTTCAACCACTCGAGCACCTCTCCTCAGCACCTATTTTTCCCTTCTTACATATTTAATTATATCCGTAATCGGTACTCATTTGTCCTTTTTCAGTCACAAATGTATTCTTTTTTTTTTTCTTACATAGCCTAAAAGACGAAAAAGTTTGCGATAACGCATAAAATTAATATTATTTAAAGACTTTAGTCGGCATTTTGGAACACTTTTAGTGCATTTCTTGTTGTATGGCGTGCAATATCGTCTATTGATGTATTAAAAATTTCGGCCAATTTATTTGCCGTTGAAACTAAGTACGCACTTTCGTTTCTGTTTCCTCTGTATGGGACCGGTGCCAGATATGGAGAGTCTGTTTCCAGAACTATTCTCTCTAAAGGCAGCTGTTTCAATGTTTCCGGAAGAGTACTCTTCTTGAATGTAACTATGCCATTTATTCCGAACATGAAGTTCTCAAATGATAAAAGTTCCTTTGCCTCGTCAATACTTCCTCCGAAACTGTGGAAAATACCTCTAAGGGGAGTTTCTTTATATTTCGACATGACATCGAGCAATTCGTTATGGGCATTTCTGCAGTGGATAATCAGTGGAAGATTCAGTTCCAAAGCCCATTCAGCCTGTATAGCAAATGCCTGTTTCTGTTCATTTATATAAGTTTTGTCCCAGTACAAGTCCAGTCCTACTTCGCCTATGCCGTAGAATGTTCTGCCGGAGCGCAGCGCTTTTTCTACCTTTGCAAGCCTTTCTTCCCAGTTGGCATCAACAGATGTAGGGTGAAGCCCCATTAAAGGATAGCATCCAGAATGTCTGTCGCATAAAGATAGCAGGCTTTCAATACTTTCATCGTCGATATTTGGCATGAAAAGTCTTGTAACTCCGGCTTCTTTAGCTCTTATTATGGCCAAATCTCTGTCATTGTCGAACTCTTCGCAAAAGAGGTGGGTATGGGTGTCTATTAATCCTATCATAATACTCTTTTCATTAATTTACCGGTGAATTGTCTAAGGTTGTTTTTCAGAGATTCTTCTACTGATACTTTCTCTAAAATCTTCAATCCTTCATTATATAATGAATTGATTTTATTCATGCAAATGTCAGGAACTCCTACATTATTGTATATTTGAGTTACAGCCTTGATTTTTTCTTCAGGGTTGAAATCTTCTGCCTTAATCCATTTGAGCAGTTCGTCTTTATCATTGCCGGCTGATTTTTCCAGTGCTGTAATAAGCATGAAAGTTTTTTTGTTTGAGCATATGTCACCGCCTATATTTTTCCCGAAAACAGACGAATCGGCATATACGTCCAGATAATCATCCTGAAGCTGGAAAGCAAGTCCCATTTTTATACCGAAGTTGTAAAGCAGGTCAGCATCAGTATGTGAGGCTCCTCCCAATATTGCACCTATTTTCAATGAAGCGGCAAGCAGGACGGAGGTTTTCAGACAAATCATATTCATATATTCGTCTACTGTTACATCGAGTCTTTTCTCGAAGTCCATATCCCATTGTTGTCCGTCGCATACCTCAAGTGCGGCTTTGCTGAATGTTTCGGTTACCTCTGATATATATTCAGCAGGACATCCTTCCATCATCATTCTGAATGAGAGAATCAGCATTGCATCGCCTGATAGTATGGCAGTGTTTTCATCCCATTTTTTGTGTACTGTCGGTCTGTTTCTTCTCATGTCGGCATTGTCCATCAGGTCGTCGTGCAGCAATGTGAAGTTATGGTATGTTTCAAGTGCTGCAGCCTGTTGGTATATGCTTTCTACATTCTCTTTGTAGAGGTTATAGGCCAACAGCATTAAAACAGGTCTGATTCGTTTCCCACCCAATCCAAGAACATATTCTATGGGTTTGTAGAGATTTTCAGGTTCGTGAGTATATGATAATTGTTCGATGAATTTTTGAATCTGTTCTAATAATTCTTTGTCTTCGTACTGCTTCATAATGATTGGGTTTAGGTGAAAAACAAAAAGGCTGTCCTTTAGTGGGACAGCCTTTATAAAGTGTTTAGTGATTACTGCAATCTGAATGTTACAGGCACTGTGTATTTTACACGTACAGCTTTACCGCGCTGCATACCTGGTTTCCATTTTGGCATGGTGCTGATAACTCGAAGCGCTTCCTTGTCAAGATATGGGTCTACAGAACGCATAACTACAGGGTCAACGATAGAACCGTCCTGATTAACGACAAACTGGACGATTACACGTCCCTGAATACCGTTTTCCTGAGCGATTGTAGGATACTTGATGTTCTTGCTGAGGAATTTCATCAATTCTGCCATACCACCTGGGAATTCAGGCATCTGTTCTACAACCATGAAGATTTCTTCTTCAACTGGCTCTTCTTCTTCAACTACAGGCTCGATGTACTTGATTTCTACGGCTGTATTGTCATCTTCACTTGATTTGATAGTAGTTTCTTCTACATCCGCATCGTTTTCTGCAATCTGAATTACTTCTTCTACTTTCGGAGCTTCTGGTGGAGGAGGTGCTTGCTTTTGCTCCGGCTCTTCTGTAATAGGAATCATTTCTTCCTCAAAAATCGGTTCAACGACACCAGTATCGGTAGTCACCTGTTTGTCGCGTTCTGTCCATTCGAAAGCCACAAACACTGCTGCCAATATCAGCACGTAACCAATCAGCATCCACGTGGATTTCTTACCCTCGAGGTCTGCTTTGGGCGATTTTTTAACTTCCATAAATGATTTGATAAATTGTTAATAACTCTCTGTGTGCAAATGTAGCACATTTATTTTAAAATACAACTCTAAAATGATAAAAATAGATTAAAACCTAAATATTTCTGCAGATGCAGCTAAAACAGTAAAAACTTTTCTATATCTTTGACTTGAAAACAATATTGATTATACATTATTATATAAATAAAGCATCTTATGAAAAAGATAACCATAGCGATAGATGGTTTTTCCTCTTGCGGCAAAAGCACAATGGCGAAAGATTTGGCAAAGGAAATAGGGTATATATATATTGACAGCGGTGCAATGTACAGGGCTGTAACATTATATTGTATAGAGAATAATCTGTTTAATCCCGATGGTAGCGTAAATTCCGCCGAACTTGAAAAAAGAATAGACAGCATCCGAATTTCATTTGTCCTGAATAAGGAAACTTCCAGACCGGAAACATGCCTTGACGGGGTAAACGTAGAATCAAGAATAAGAACCATGGAGGTTTCATCGCGTGTCAGCCTGGTTGCTGCACTTGGGTTTGTAAGAGAAGCCCTCGTAAGGCAGCAGCAGGAAATGGGAAAGGCCAAGGGTATTGTTATGGACGGTCGCGATATAGGCACAGTGGTGTTCCCGGATGCGGAACTTAAGATTTTCGTGACAGCCTCTGCCGAAATCAGGGCTCAGAGAAGATACGATGAACTTAAGGCGAAGGGGCAGGAAGTGTCATTTGATGAAATCCTCAATAATGTGCAGGAAAGGGACAGAATAGACCAGACCCGCGAGGTTAGTCCTTTAAGAAAAGCAGATGATGCCATAGTTCTGGATAACAGCAATATGACTATAGCTGAACAAAAAGAATGGTTGAAAAACGAATTTCAAAGAGCGGCCAATGTATAATATCGAAATAGACAAAGAATCCGGTTTCTGTTTTGGTGTAACCACTGCCATAAAAAAGGCGGAAGAAGAGCTTGCAAAAGGTACACCTCTGTATTGCCTTGGTGACATAGTTCACAACGGGCAGGAGTGCGAACGTCTTAAAAAGTTAGGTCTTATTACTATAAATCATGAGGAGTATGCCAGACTGAAGAATGTCAAGGTATTGCTCCGCGCTCATGGAGAGCCGCCTGAAACTTACAGGATAGCCGCCGAGAATAATATTGAGATTATAGATGCCACATGTCCTGTAGTATTAAGGCTTCAAAAGAGAATAAAGCAGGAATATACATCCAAAGAGCCGGAAAAGGACAAACAGATAGTTATTTACGGCAAGAACGGACATGCGGAAGTGCTTGGACTTGTGGGGCAGACAAACGGTGAGGCAATCGTAATAGAAAAAATACAGGAAGTAAGCAAGATTGACCTGAATAAAGACGTGAGATTGTATTCGCAGACAACGAAGTCGCTTGACGAATTCAGGGAGATAGTTTCTTATATAGAGAAAAACATTTCGCCGAATGCCACATTCCAGTATTTCGATACGATTTGCAGACAGGTAGCCAACAGGATGCCTAATATCAGAAAGTTTGCGGCATCGCACGATGTCATTCTCTTTGTCAGCGGTCAGAAAAGTTCAAATGGCAAAATCCTGTATCAGGAATGCAAGGGAGTAAACGACAGGACCTATCAGGTAGACAAGCCGGAAGATATCGATATGGACTGGTTTAAGGATGCACGTTCCATTGGTATTTGCGGAGCTACATCTACTCCTAAATGGCTGATGGATAAATGCAGGAATGTAATATTGGGAGTGGATTAAAGAATTTGCATATTCTGTTAATTTAAAATACACATGAATTTAATACAACATAACAACGGAATTTGTAAATTTGCAACATCGAAACAAACTAATAATATTCAACAATATGGCAAGTATTAAATGTGTTGGTATCCTCACTTCTGGAGGAGATGCTCCGGGTATGAATGCGGCTATCCGTGCCGTTACCCGTTCTGCAATATACAATGGTCTTAAGGTAAAAGGTATCTATAGAGGGTATAAAGGACTGATAACAGGCGAAATACAGGAGTTTAAAACTCAGAACGTAAGTAACATCATACAGTTGGGAGGTACTATCCTGAAAACTGCAAGATGTATGGAGTTCAAGACCCCTGAAGGACGTCAGATTGCACATGATACAATGGTGCGTGAAGGTATAGATGCATTGATTGTAATCGGCGGTGACGGTTCGCTGACAGGAGCAAGATTGTTGGCAGAAGAGTTTGATGTGCCTTGTATCGGTCTTCCGGGCACAATTGACAATGACCTTTACGGTACAGATACTACAATAGGATACGATACTGCATTGAATACAATCCTTGACGCAGTGGATAAGATTAGAGATACGGCGACATCGCATGAACGTCTGTTCTTTGTTGAAGTAATGGGACGTGATGCCGGATTCCTTGCATTGAACGGAGCTATTGCTGCAGGTGCAGAAGCTGCTATCATACCTGAGTTCAATACTGAGGTAGACCAGTTGGAAGAATTCATAAAGAACGGTTTCCGTAAGTCAAAGAGCAGTTCTATAGTACTTGTTGCCGAAAGTGAAATAACCGGTGGTGCAATGCACTATGCAGAGCGTGTGAAGAATGAATATCCGCAGTATGACGTGCGTGTAACTATCCTCGGGCACTTACAGAGAGGCGGTAGCCCTACAGCACACGACCGTATTATAGCGAGCCGTATGGGTGTGGCAAGTATAGAAGCGCTGATGGAAGGCCAGAGAAACGTAATGATAGGTATCGAGAACGACAAGATAGTGTACGTTCCGTTTGCGAAGGCTATCAAGAACGACAAGCCTATCGACAGAGAGCTTGTTAATGTATTGAATAAATTGTCTATCTAACGAGATTGAACTGATTATATGAAAATTCCCGGATGGCGGTAAGTCATTCGGGAATTTTTTTTGTCTATACTTACTGTATAAAAGCTTGCAAAGTGTTTGCAAAATCATTGCAAAACGTTTTTTTCTTATGTTTTATTTGCAGAGTAATTAAAATACGCTTATTTTTGCATGTTAAATGACCTATATCATTACTTTTTACTATCATGAATAGAATTAAAAAACTGAAAAAGATTCGTATACACCACGAGGGAACAAACATACTTATCACAAGCGCACTTGTGTTGGTTGCTGTAAATCTTGCTTTCTGTTACCTCATCGACAATAAGATTCCATTTTACATATTGGCTACTGTAAGCGTGGTTTTATATTTGCTTATGGTGAATTTCTTCCGTTGCCCTATAAGATTGTTTAAGGGGGAAACGGAAAAAACTGTTGTTGCTCCTGCCGACGGAAGGATAGTCGTAATAGAGGAAGTGGACGAGCATGAGTATTTTCATGATAAAAGGCTGATGATTTCCATCTTCATGGACATTACCAACGTACATGCCAACTGGTATCCGGTGGATGGTGTTGTAAAGTATGTCAAACATCACAGTGGAAGGTTTATGAAAGCCTGGTTGCCAAAAGCAAGTACCGAGAACGAACGTTCTACTATTATAATAGAAACTCCTGAAGGTCATACTGTTATGGCACGTCAGATAGCGGGAGCGGTGGCAAGAAGAATTGTCACCTATGCCACTCCGGGAGAGGATTGCTATATAGACGAACATATGGGATTCATTAAATTCGGCTCCAGAGTAGATGTCTATCTGCCTTTGGGTACTGAGGTTTGTGTGCAGATGGGCCAGAAAACTACAGGTAATGAAACTGTGATAGCAAAATTAAAATAATAAGACCTATGTCAAATATAATAACAAGGAATATACCTAACAGTATTACAAGCTGTAATCTGTTTTGCGGATGTATAGCATCGTATATGGCTTTCGGAGGCGATTTCAGAATGGCCATGTTGTTCATAGTCCTTGGTGCGGTTTTCGATTTTTTCGATGGTATGACTGCAAGGCTTCTGAAGGTTTCTTCCCCGATAGGTAAGGAGTTGGATTCTTTGGCCGACAATATAACTTTCGGACTTGCTCCTTCCGCTATTGTCTTTTCCTTGTTCAAGGAAGTGTCAATGCCTGATTTTCTGTCAGGTGTAGCTGAATACGTTCCGTATTGTGCTTTCATAATATCTGTATTCTCGGCATTGCGCCTCGCCAAATTCAATTTGGATGAACGTCAGACTTCTTCTTTTATAGGTATGCCGACTCCGGCAAATGCTCTTTTCTGGAGCTCATTGGCGATAAGCTTACATGAGAATGATGCTTTCCTGCAGGCATTTAATGCACTGTACCTGCTGCTGTTGGTCATTGTCATGTCTTTGCTTTTGGTTTGCGAGCTGCCTATGTTTGCTCTTAAATTCAAGAATCTTTCATTTCAGAGTAATAAGATAAGATATATATTTCTTCTGGTAAGTGTCCTGTTGCTTGTCTTTTTGGGGATAACAGGTCTGGCTGCTGTCATCCTGTGGTATATATTATTATCTGTCATTACTTACAAAAAAGCGTAATACTTTAATCGTGGCACGGTTATTGTATTGATAATAAATAAAAACAACAATAACTATGTTTCATTTTTTAGCACTAATATTTTTTATAATAATCTTTGTCTTGCTTATAGGATTCGTGTTAGTCTATAAGATAGTAAAATCGGTTCTTAATGTTGGCAAGAAGACGGCAAGACAGAATAATGAAGATTATAACACCGGACAGGGTGGTGGATATACCCGTACGAGAAAAGAAACCTCAAAGAGCAAAAAGAAAGTGTTTGACGACAATGAAGGTGAATATATAGAGTTTGAAGAGATAAAAGATTAGTCTTTTATCTCTTTTTTGTTACGTTTTTATATATTGTTCACCGATTTTAATCTAAGTTATATGTTTTTCTTCGTGTAATATTTGGAACTTACCGTAAAAACCTCTACCTTTGCACTCGCAATTAGGAAATAACATCGCGGAGTGGAGCAGTTGGTAGCTCGTTGGGCTCATAACCCAAAGGTCGTCTGTTCGAGTCAGGCCTCCGCAACCAATTAAGAAATAACACCGCGGAGTGGAGCAGTTGGTAGCTCGTTGGGCTCATAACCCAAAGGTCGTCTGTTCGAGTCAGGCCTCCGCAACTAA
>CALUJF010000078.1 GCA_944320855.1 uncultured Phocaeicola sp. | reverse complement strand
GCCAACAACATTACTACAGGACGTATTTACAAGAGTGTAATCGACAAAGAACGTCGCGGTGACTATTTGGGTAAGACCATCCAGATTATCCCTCACATCACTGATGAAATCAAGCGTAACGTAAAATTACTTGGCAACAAGAACCAGTTCGACTTCGTTATCACTGAAATCGGAGGAACAGTCGGCGATATCGAATCATTGCCATATCTTGAAAGTATCCGCCAGTTGAAATGGGAACTCGGCAGAAACGCTTTGTGCGTTCATCTGACTTATGTTCCTTATCTTGCAGCTGCAGGAGAACTTAAGACTAAACCTACACAGCACTCGGTAAAAGAACTTCAGTCTGTAGGTATACAGCCTGATATCCTCGTATTGCGTACAGAGCATGAACTGAGCCTCGGATTGAGAAAGAAAGTTGCATTGTTCTGCAATGTTGACGAGAACGCTGTAATCCAGTCGAAGGACATGCCTACCATCTACGAAGTCCCTCTCCGTATGCAGGAGCAGAAACTTGACGTTACAATCCTTGAAAAGATGGGATTGCCTGTAGGCGAAACTCCAAGCCTTGGTCCATGGAAGGAATTCCTTAACCGCAGATACAATGCTACTGAAAAGGTAAGAATTGCATTGGTTGGCAAATACGACCTTCAGGATGCATACAAATCAATCCTTGAAGCATTGTCACAGGCTGCAACATACAACGACCGCAAGGCGGACATTCATTTCGTAAACAGCGAGAAACTTACTGACGACAATATCGCTGAAGCCCTGAAAGACATGGACGGAGTTATTATCTGTCCTGGATTCGGACAGCGCGGTATTGAAGGTAAGTTCGTTGCTATCAAATATTGCCGTACACATAATGTTCCTACATTCGGTATTTGCCTTGGTATGCAGTGTATGGCTATCGAATTTGCAAGAAACGTACTTGGCTACGAAGATGCAAACAGCCGTGAAATGGACGAAAAGACTCCTCATAACGTTATCGACATCATGGAAGAACAGAAATCTGTTACCAACATGGGCGGTACAATGCGTTTGGGAGCTTATGAATGCGTACTCGACAAAGATTCAAAAGCTTACGAAGCTTATCAGAGCGAACACATTCAGGAGCGTCACCGTCACCGCTATGAGTTCAACAATGACTATAAGGAAGAATATATCAAAGCCGGAATGAAATGTACAGGTATCAACCCTGAATCAGACTTGGTTGAAATCGTGGAAATACCTGCATTGAAATGGTTCGTTGGTGTTCAGTTCCACCCAGAGTACAGCAGTACAGTACTGAAACCACACCCATTGTTCCTGGCATTCATTAAAGCCGCAATTGAAAAGTAATAAAATAAACTACTTAAGAGAAAATGGACAAAAACACGTTAGTAGGCTTCGTTCTGATTGGTGCTGTGATTATCGGATTCGGCATCTATAATACACCTAATCAGGAAGAAAGAGCTCGTGCACAACATTATCAGGATTCTATACAACAGGTAATCAAGCAGAAAGAAGAATTGATGAAGAAGCAGGAAGCTGCTGCAGAGCAGAAAGCTATGATGATTGACTCCACTTCTACATTCTTCAATGCTTCGAAAGGTACAGAACAGTTTATCACATTGAGTAACGACCTTATTGATGTCACGATATCAAACAAGGGAGGACGTGTAAGCAAAGCTGTATTGAAAGAGTATAAGGACCAGAAGAAAGAACCGCTTGTTTTGTTTGACGGCACTGATGCATCACTCAATATAGGTTTTGAAGGCAAAAATGAAAACATCATGAGTAGCCAGATGTACTTCGATGCAACAAACGTAACAGACAGCACAGTAACAATGCGACTGAACGCTGCCAATGGCAGTCATCTGGATTTCTGCTACAAGCTTATTCCTAACTCATACATGGTGAACTTTACGGTACAGGCTACAGGAATGCAGAATTTCTTCTCACCTTCTGTCAAGACCATGACTATCGACTGGAAGCAGAGAGCACGCCAGATGGAGAAAGGTTACACTTTCGAGCAGCAGTACACTTCTTTGACATATAAGCCTGTTGATGACAGTTTCGACAATCTTGACAAGGCCAAAGATGAAAAAGAGTCAATAAAGGAAGCTCTTGACTGGGTAGCATTCAAGAATCAGTATTTCTCATGTGTGTTCATGGCAGAAAAGAACTTTGAGAATGCTACTCTGGAATCAAAAATGGAACAGAAAGGCAGCGGCTACATGAAGAACTATCATGCAGACATGCAGACAGCCTTCGACCCTACGGGAGCACAGCCAAGCAACTTCCAGTTCTATTTCGGTCCTAACCATTTCAAGACTCTTCTTGCAAGCAACGATTTGAGTTTTGCAGACAAAGACCAGGAACTTGAAGACCTCGTATATTTAGGATGGCCTATTATCCGCTGGATTAACCGCTGGTTCACAATCAACCTGTTCGACTGGCTGTCAAGCTGGGGATTGAGCATGGGTATGGTTATCCTGCTTATGACTATCATCGTAAAGATTCTGGTTCTTCCTACAACATGGAAATCATTCATCTCGTCAGCAAAGATGAGAGCCTTGAAACCATATGTTGAGAAGATTAACCAGAAATATCCGAAACAGGAAGATGCGCTGAAGAAACAACAGGAAACAATGGCTCTTTACAGCCAGTACGGAGTAAGCCCGATGGGAGGATGTCTGCCAATGCTGCTTCAGACACCTGTATTCATGGCTTTGTTCTTCTTTGTTCCGAATGCGATAGAGTTGCGCCAGCAGAGTTTCCTTTGGGCAGACGACCTTTCTGCATACGACGATTTGATTAGCTGGAGTACTTCTATTCCTCTCCTCGGCAATCACCTGAGTCTGTTCTGCTTGCTGTTCAGCGTTACAACAATCATCAACCAGCTGGTTATGATGAAACAGCAGAACATGAGCGACAACCCTCAGATGGCTACTATGAAGTGGATGATGTACATCATGCCGGTTATGTTCTTCTTCATATTCAATGAATATGCATCAGGACTTAGCTACTACTACTTCGTATCAAGCTTGATTGGTATCCTTACTACATGGATTATGTACAAGGTTACTGACGAAAAGAAACTTCTTGCACAGCTTGAAGCAAACAAGAAGAATCCTTCACAGATGAAACAGAGCAGTCTGTTGTCAAGACTTGAGGCTCTGCAGAAAGAGCAGGAACGCCTTCAGAAAGAGCGTCAGGAAAGAATGAACAAGAAATAATCATCTGACAATCATATAATATTGTCATTCAGGGGTAACACGCATCAATCTCTGGATGACAATATTTTTTTCGTAAATACTAATTACAATAATCATGAATAAAAATCTCATCACAATGACTGCCGCTACACTTATGTTGGCAACATCAGCATGCGTAAGCACTGAAAAGTCGGCCGAAAATGAAGCATCAATCATCGGCAAGCAGGAAATAAGCATCGAGAACGGACGCCTTACTCCTGAGGCTCTCTGGGCTATGGGACGAATAGGTAGCTCGACTGTATCACCGGACGGTAAGAAGATAGCATACACAGTTTCTTACTACAGTGTAAAAGAGAATAAAAGCCATACTGTCATATATATAATGAATGCAGACGGCAGCGAAAACACACTCCTTACCACTACATCCGCAAGCGAATACGAACCGGCCTGGATTAAGAATGGAGAGAAATTAGCATTCTTGTCAAACGGTCAGATTTGGGAAATGAACGCTGACGGAACAGAGCGCAGACAGCTGTCTGATTACGAAGGAGGAATAGACGGTTTCAGTTTCTCGCCTGACGGCAGCAAGGTACTGTTCATCTCGCAGGTGAAATACGGAGAACGCACCGTGGACAAATATCCGGACTTGGATAAGGCTACAGGTATGGTGATAGACGACCTTATGTACAAGCACTGGGATGAATGGGTACAGACTGTTCCTCATCCTTTCGTAGCCGATTTTGACGGAAACAAAGTAGGTGCAGCCACAGATATAATGGAAGGCGAACCATTCGAATCGCCAATGAAGCCTTTCGGAGGAATTGAACAGTTGGCATGGAGTAACGATTCTAAACAGATTGCATATACATGCCGCAAGAAAACAGGACTGGAATATTCTGTTTCTACTGACTCCGACATCTATCTCTACAACATAGAAAGCAAGGAAACAAGAAACCTCTGCAAAGAAGATGCAACAGACAAGAACATGGGATATGACACCAACCCTCAGTTCTCGCCGGACGGAACAATGATAGCATGGCAGAGCATGGAACGCGACGGATATGAAAGCGACCGCAACCGTCTTTGCGTGATGGAACTTGCAAGCGGAAAGAAATCATACGTCACAGAATCATTCGAATCGGGTGTAGACACATACTGCTGGGCAAACGACAGCAAGACTCTCTACTTCACAGGTGTATGGCATGGCACAAGCATGATTTACAGTACAAACCTCAACGGCGAAGTAAACAAGCTTACTGACGGAATGTACGACTACGCTTCAGTGGCATTGCTCAGTGACGGACTACTGCTGACAAAACGTCACTCTATAAGCGAGGCTGACGAGCTTTACTCTGTGGCCCTGAACGAAAACAACAAAGTAAGCCGTATCACAAAAGAGAACGACCATATATTCAGCCAGCTTAAAACAGGTAAGGTTGAGCCAAGATGGACAAAGACTGTTGATGGCAAGCAGATGCTCTCATGGGTTATCTATCCTGCCGATTTCGACCCTAACAAGAAATACCCTACCCTTCTGTTCTGTCAGGGAGGTCCTCAAAGTCCTGTCAGCCAGTTCTGGAGCTACAGATGGAACTTCCAGATTATGGCAGCCAATGACTATATAATCATAGCTCCTAACCGCCGCGGTCTTCCTGGCTTCGGAATGGAATGGCTTGAAGATATCAGCACCAACTATGGCGGCCACTGTATGGACGACTATCTGAGTGCTATTGACGATATAGCAAAAGAGCCATACGTTGACAAAGACCGTTTAGGCTGCGTTGGCGCAAGCTTCGGAGGTTACTCGGTTTATTGGCTTGCCGGACATCACAACAAACGTTTCAAAGCCTTCATCGCTCACGACGGTTTCTTCAACATGGAGCAGCAGTATCTTGAAACAGAAGAACTCTGGTTCACTAACTGGGACCTTGGAGGTGCATATTGGGAAACAGAAAAGCCTGCAGTCAAACGCAGCTATGCCAACTCTCCTCACCTCTTTGTTGAGAAATGGGATACTCCTATCCTCTGCATACATGGCGAGAAAGACTACCGCATCCTTGCATCACAGGGAATGGCTGCCTTCAATGCAGCCAAGCTGAGAGGAGTACCGGCACAACTTCTTGTTTTCCCTGACGAAAACCACTGGGTACTGAAACCACAGAACGGAGTATTGTGGCAGCGCACATTCTTTGCATGGTTGGACAAATGGTTAAAGAAATAACATCATGGTACAGCAAGTTGAATTTTCTTTAACTCCAAAAAGGAAAGGTTTCCACCTTGTCACTCAGGAAATTATGAAGAATCTCCCTACTCTGCCGGAGCAGGGGATTCTTAACCTTTTCATCAAACATACAAGCTGTGCACTCAGCATAAACGAAAACTATGACCCGAGCGTACGTTCCGATATGGAACAGATTTACAACCGCCTGGTAAAGACCAACGAGCCGTACTACAGCCATACGGACGAGGGCGAAGACGACATGCCAAGCCATGCAAAATCAAGTCTGACAGGTGTTTCGCTCACTATTCCTATCAGCAATGGTCGCCTGAATCTTGGAACATGGCAGGGAATATACCTTTGCGAATTCAGATATTCCGGAGGAGCACGAAAGATAGTCGCGACAATAATATCCTGATTCAAGTACTATCAGTGAACGGCTGATGAACACGCAGTGAACACGTAATAAAAATGGCCATATCACCACTCCCCATTCAAGAGTATGATATGACCATTTCTTTATATTCTACAACGGATTTATTTCTCGAAAACCAGCCTTCCAAAGAACTCCGGACAGTGGAAACAAGGCTGAGGCAAGTCTATCGGACTCCATGAAAGGAAATGCGGAGTCTGAAGCAGGTCGCCACACTTATAGAAATTACCGCGAAGAGTAATTCCGGACAAATCCTTTATATCATGATTAAACAATGAAGTGGCAGGAATAACCAAAGAAAGTTCCCAAGAACATTCACCGATACGCTCCTCAAAAGGTTCCCTACCTAACGAAGACCATCTCTTCACATTTGCAAGTACACTTTCAGGCGCATGATGTCTGTCGCCCTTCTTACCGAAATTCACAAGCAATGTTCCGGCACAGTTACACTCAAAGTTATAATACTCGTCTTCATCTTCGGCACGTACGAAAAACTCACAGCATGAGTCTTCCCACACCCTTCCCTGGTCGGCCGAAGCTATAGCTCTTACGCTTGCTTCAGTAACTCTGTAGTTTACCAATATCGCTTCTCCCGTATGGGCTACCCTGAATTTTACATCCGGGCAATAAGGGAAATCGGTCCAATTTACTACGTCTATCGGATTGAAACCAACCGAAGCAGCATCCATCAGTTTACTTACCTCCTCGGCTGAAGGCATTCCGCCCGCAATTTTTCTTACTGTAATTTCTTTCATTATTATTTAAGTTATATGGTACAGACGCAAATATAGTGAAAGTTTAATGCAGAAAAACAAGCTTGCTTGATTTTTTTTGCTAAAATAACTTATTATCTTTTTTCCCAGAAACTCGGCGCAAACATAAGCAATATACCGAAAAGCTCCAGTCGTCCTATCAGCATGAGGAACGAAGAAACCCATTTTGCAGCTTCCGGGAGTGTACTCCATGAGAATGCAGGGCCGAAACTACCAAATCCCGGACCTACGTTACCTATGCTCGACACGGCAATACCCAAGGCATCAACCATTTCAAGCCCCATTACCATAAGGACAAACCATCCTACAAATGTACTTATGATATAAAGCATGGCAAAAGTGGTAACAGTAGATATCGTAGAAGGAGAAACAGACTGACCGTTTACCTTCACTGGAAGAACGGCACGCGGATGCATAAGCCTGTTGAACTCGTTTTTCACATTCTGGAGTATTATCAGAAGTCGCATCGACTTTACACCTCCTGCCGTAGAACCGGTACATCCTCCGGCAAACATTATATATATAATGAGTAGTATTGTGAAATGAGGCCACAGAGAATAATCGTCAGTGGCATATCCGCAAGATGTATGGATAGTCACAACCTGGAAGAATGCACGACGGAATGCCAGTTCAAGTCCATAACCTTTTATGAAATACAATGCCAAGGTTATGATGGCAGTAACTATACCTACCGACATCAGGAAAAATCTTGTCTCCACGTCCTTAAGCCAATGCCACGTTTTCCCCTTGAATATAAGGAAGTACAGCGAATAGTTTATAGCCGACAGCAAGGTGAATATCGTGATGACATATTCTATGAAAGGAGAATTCCAATATGCAATACTGCTCTGCTTGGTAGAGAATCCGCCTGTCGCAGTCGATGTAAACGAATGACATATTGCATCGAAAACGTTCATACCCCCTATCCACAGCAAAAAAGCCTCAACCACAGTAAGAATAAGATACACCATCCATAAGCCTTTAGCCATTTTGCTTATCTTGGGATGAATCTTATCATGATTCACTCCGGTGGCCTCAGCCGAGAAAAGCACCTGATTTCCCACCCCGAAAATCGGAAGTATGGCTATGGTGAAGAATACAATTCCCAAACCGCCAATCCACTGTGTGAAGCTTCGCCAGAACAGCATACCGTTGGACAGCGATTCTATATCATCGAGTATGGAGGCACCTGTGGTGGTAAAACCGGACATGGTTTCAAAAAAAGCATCTGTCACTGAAGGAATACTACCGCTGATATAGAACGGAAGCATACCGAACAGCGTAAAGAACAGCCATGTGAACGCAACGATGCAATAGCCATCCCTGCGCGACAGATTCTTGTCGGCGTTTTTCCCTAAAAACAATAATACACTGCCGACACCTACATTTATCAATAATGAATATACAAAGTATATATAATCACTCTCCCCATACAAAAGGGATACAAACGTACATACCAAGAACATCATACCCTCAAGATAAAGGAGTATGCCAAGAATCCTGAAAATCATTTTACGATTCAACAGGCTATGACCACGACCGGCCTCAACATGCATGTGCGAACTTATGAAGTCTTCCATATCTTACAAAATTAAAAAAGAGGCCATTAAAGCCTCTCTCTCTTACGTCGGGGTACCAGGATTCGAACCTGGGACCCCCTGCTCCCAAAGCAGGTGCGCTAACCGGACTGCGCTACACCCCGA
>CALUJF010000077.1 GCA_944320855.1 uncultured Phocaeicola sp. | reverse complement strand
GAACCACAGATAAGCGGCTGACCGAACTTGTTACCGAAGTCGGAAGCACCGTTTGAAGCCTTGATAAGAATCTGTTCTGGAGTCTGATACAACCACTTGCGTACAGGAAGAATGTTTTCCCATTCGCGACCTTCTTCCGAACGAGGATAAGAAGTCATGTAAACGGCTGTACCTGCGATAGGCCATGAACCTTTACCACCACCCATACGGTCGCGGATTTCACCACCTGTACCTGTCGAAGCACCGTTGAACGGCTCTACCGTAGTAGGGAAGTTATGAGTTTCTGCCTTAAGAGAAATAACAGTCTTGATATCTTTTATTACGAAATAGTCAGAAGTAGAGTGGTCTTTCGGAGCGAACTGTTCTACAACAGGACCTTCTGCGAATGCAACATTGTCCTTGTAGGCTGAGATAATCTTGTTAGGATTTTCGTTTGTGGTTTTCTTAATCATCTGGAAGAGTGATGATTCCATTTCCTGTCCGTCGATGATGAAGGTACCACCGAAGATTTTGTGACGGCAGTGCTCTGAGTTGATCTGTGCGAAACCGAACACTTCAGAATCTGTAAGCTTGCGTCCAAGGTCTTTTTCCACCTTAAGCAGATAGTCCATTTCTTCACGTGACAGTGCCAGACCTTCCTGCTCGTTATATTCTTCCAGGTTTTCTATGTAAACGATAGGCTGCGGTTTGATATTTACATCAAATATTTCCTGATTCAAGCCTTTGTACATACGCTGAAGCATAGGGTCGTATTCAGCGTTTTCATCTTTTACAGGGAAATATTCTTCTATACGGCGTATACCGCTTATACCCATATTTTGAGTGATTTCTACGGCATTTGTACTCCACGGAGTAATCATTTCTCGGCGAGGACCGATAAAACATCCCTTCAGGTTATCTTCTGTTTCTACAGTAGCTTCACTGTAAAGCCAGCATAACTTCTTGATGTCTTCCGAATTCAATTCCTGACTGCATGCAGTAGCAATCACGCTTTTGCTTGGGGTTCTGAAAAATAGAATCATATACTTATTATTTAATTGAATTTTGTATCAATCAGTGCTTTATATACAAAGACCGGCAGTCTTGAAAAAAACGCTTCGTCATTTTACATGAAACGCTTTGTCGTTTTACTTCAAACGCTTCGTCGTTTTTTTGATGTTATGACGCGGTGTCTGAAAGACATGCATTTTCCCAACCGGCAGGCATTTTATATTAAAACTTATTATTATGTGTGCAAAGTTACATAAAAGCCAATTGTTACGAAAGAAAATCAATATTAAATATAGGTACTTTCACAAAAAAGTATCATCTTTGCATTATGAATTGGTTAGAGCAAGTTACTATACTGGATTTATTGGTTAAGGGTTTTGTTATTGGGGTAGTGGTTTCGGCACCACTCGGACCCGTTGGCGTTCTTTGTATTCAGCGAACACTGAATAAGGGACGTTGGTTCGGTTTTGTAACAGGTCTTGGCGCTGCATTGAGCGATATAGGCTATTCATTGATAACGGGTTACGGTATGAGCTTCATGGACGAACTTATAATCAAGCACCAGACTTTGTTGCAGATAGTAGGTAGTATAATGCTCCTTGCCTTCGGTATTTACACATTCAGAAGTAACCCAGTGAAAGCGTTGCGTCCCGTTTCCGGTAAACGAGGTTCGTATCTTCATAATTTCATAACAGCATTTTTTGTTACCTTGTCCAATCCGCTGATTATCTTTCTCTTTGTAGGTCTTTTTGCAAGATTTTCTTTCGTCATGCCTGGAAGTCCCGTAGGATTTCAGCTGGTCGGATATTTGGCTATCGTGCTGGGTGCCCTTACATGGTGGTTCAGTATTACATATTTCGTCAATAAGGTTCGCAACCATTTCAATGTCCGCGGCATTTGGATACTCAATCGTGTCATTGGCATTATCGTAATAGTAGCATCAATCATAGGTTTAGGACTTGCATTATTAGGAAATTCAATATATTGATATGTATATTTCTCAACAGTTAAAACAGCAGAATATTGCGGAATATCTGCTTTATATGTGGCAGATAGAAGACTTGCTTCGTGCTTATCATTTTGACATGGACAGGATTAAGAAGGACATAGTGGACCCTTATCCTGTGACTGACGAACAGAAAGCGACACTGTTCCAATGGTATAAGGACCTTGCAAACATGATGCACGACGAAGGTGTCATGGAGAAAGGCCATATCCAGATAAACAAGAACATAATAGTCTGGCTTACAGACCTTCATCTTCAGTTGCTGCGTTCTCCTAAATATCCGTATTACAGTGCAGCATATTATAAGGCTCTTCCTTTTATAGTGGAACTGAGAGCCAAAGGGGCAGACAAGGATGTTCCGGAGTTGGAAACATGTTTTGACGCCATGTATGGCGTATTGATGCTGAAACTTCAGAAAAAGGAAATAAGCGAGGAAACACAGAAAGCCATTAAGGTGATAAGCGACCTTCTGGCTATTCTTGCCGATTATTATATAAAAGATAAGAAAGGAGAATTGGAGTTATGAAAAATATACTTGTAACCGGTGCCAACGGTCAGCTTGGCAATGAAATGCGTATTTTGTCGGAATCATATCCGGAATACAGATATTTCTTTACCGATGTAGCAGAACTTGATATCTGCAATGAACAGGCTGTAATGGATTATGTAATGTCAAACGACATAAACATCATAGTAAATTGTGCCGCATATACGGCTGTCGATAAAGCAGAGGACAATGTAGAGCTGTGCACTATGCTGAATCAGCATGCACCGGGCTTCCTTGCCAAAGCTGCAAAAGCCAATAACGGATACCTCATTCAGGTATCTACTGATTATGTATTCGACGGAACTGCACATATCCCCTACCGTGAAAATGCCGAAACCTGTCCTAACTCTGTTTACGGCGTAACCAAACTCGGTGGAGAAAAGGAAGCATTCAAGTATTGCCCTGAAACAATGGTGATAAGGACAGCATGGCTGTATTCCTCTTTCGGCAATAATTTCGTAAAAACCATGATGCGTCTTGGAAGAGAAAGAGATACCTTAGGTGTGATTTTCGACCAGATAGGAACTCCTACTTACGCTCGCGACCTTGCAGTAGCCATATTCGCAGCCATCAACAAGGGTATTGTTCCGGGAGTATATCATTTCAGCAACGAGGGTGTTTGTTCATGGTATGATTTCACTAAAGCAATCCATACCATTGCCGGCATTCAGGGATGCAATGTAAAACCGCTTCATACAGAGGATTATCCTACCAGAGCCACACGTCCTCACTATTCAGTACTCGACAAGACCAAGATTAAGGAAACTTATGGAATAGAGATACCATACTGGATGGACAGCCTTAAGGAGTGTATGGAGATATTAATTTCTGAAAATAGTTGACAAGGCTTCAGTTACAAGTTAATTGACAGGCTTCCATTAGGATTGAAACCTTGTCAACTCGTCAACTTGTTTACTTGTCACCTAAATCAAAGACTTAAAAACTCAAAATAATATATGAATCAGGAAATAGAAAGAAGACGTACGTTTGCCATTATCGCCCATCCTGATGCCGGAAAGACATCGTTGACAGAGAAACTCTTGCTTTTCGGAGGTCAGATTCAGGTAGCCGGTGCGGTAAAATCAAACAAAATCAAGAAAACAGCTACATCCGACTGGATGGACATCGAAAAGCAGCGTGGTATTTCCGTTACCACATCCGTGATGGAGTTCGACTATAACGACTATAAGGTTAATATCCTTGACACTCCGGGACACCAGGACTTTGCCGAAGATACTTACCGTACACTTACTGCTGTGGATAGTGTTATCATCGTTGTCGATGGTGCGAAAGGTGTGGAAACTCAGACAAGAAAGCTGATGGAGGTATGTCGTATGCGTAACACTCCGGTAATCATCTTTGTGAATAAGATGGACCGTGAGGCCAAGGACCCGTTCGATTTGCTTGACGAACTTGAAGAAGAACTCGTCATTCAGGTACGCCCTCTCACATGGCCTATCGAGAGTGGACCACGTTTCCGAGGTGTATATAATATATATGAACAGAAACTGAACCTTTTCCAGCCTTCAAAGCAGGTTGTTACAGAAAAGGTAGAGGTAGATATCAATACAGAGGAACTTGACAATCATATCGGCCATGATCTTGCAGACAAGCTCCGCGGCGAACTTGAGCTGATTGATGGAGTATATCCAGAATTCAATGTAGAAGAATATCTTAAGGGTGATGTAGCTCCTGTGTTCTTCGGTTCTGCCCTCAACAACTTCGGTGTTCAGGAATTGCTCGACTGTTTCGTAGAGATTGCTCCGAGTCCTCGTCCTGTCACAGCAGTTGAACGCACAGTAAATCCTGACGAATCTAAGTTTACCGGATTTATCTTTAAGATAACAGCCAATATCGACCCTAATCACCGTTCTTGTGTGGCATTCTGTAAGGTATGTTCAGGAAAGTTCACCCGTAACACTCCATATCTGCATGTGCGTCACAACAAGACAATGCGTTTCTCTTCGCCTACACAGTTCATGGCACAGCGCAAGACCACAGTAGACGAGGCTTGGGCCGGAGATATCATAGGTTTACCTGACAACGGAACATTCAAGATTGGTGATACTCTGACTGAAGGCGAAAATCTTCATTTCAAAGGTCTACCAAGCTTCTCTCCGGAAATGTTCAAATACATCGAGAATGCCGACCCTATGAAGACAAAACAGCTCAACAAGGGTATAGACCAGCTTATGGACGAAGGTGTGGCACAGCTATTTGTAAACCAGTTCAACGGCCGCAAGATTATCGGTACTGTAGGTCAGTTGCAGTTCGAAGTAATCCAGTACCGCCTTGAAAACGAGTATAACGCGAAATGCCGCTGGGAACCTGTAGGTCTTTACAAAGCATGCTGGATTGAGAGTGATGACCCAGAAGAACTTGAAGCATTCAAGAAGCGTAAATACCAGTATATGGCAAAGGACCGCGAAGGAAGAGATGTATTCCTTGCCGACAGTGGATACGTGCTTCAGATGGCACAGATGGACTTCAAACACATCAAGTTCCATTTCACTTCTGAATTCTGATATTTAACGTTACAGAACACAATAAATGAATAAAAGCCGCTAATAAGCGGCTTTTATTCATTTATTACTACTCTTTGTGAACGTGAAATAAACAGTCAGTAAACATCCAATAAACAAGTCCCCAATATACCTGACTTAAACAGTCTGACTCTTTTATCAGTTTTATAACTATAAATTGTTACCACTTCTTTCACAAAGTGTCCATCAACCGTTCACTCAATGTTCACTGAATGAATAAAATATCAAATAAAATTTAGGGATAGAATTATATAAGAAAAAAAGAAGCCGCACCCGAGGCGTGACGAAACTCCGATAGACATGATTTGAGAGCTCATTTCCTTTGTAATCCACCGGCATAAATGCTACCCGAAGGCGTGGCCCGCCATTAGAATATGAAGCTTGTCTCGGTATTTCTTATAATTTGATGAGTTTCCCGATTCTGCAAGTGCGGCTATATTTTAGTATTACAAATATAATACAAAAAATTAATATTACAAAGATTTGCCATCATTTTAATACAAAAAAAGCTGTCCTTCCTACGAAGAACAGCTTTTTCAATAACATTATTCCTTAGAAGCTCAATTAAGCAGCTTTTGCTTTAGCAACAACAGCCTTGAATGCTTCTGGGTGATTCATAGCTAAATCAGCTAAAACCTTACGGTTGATTTCAATACCTGCTTTGTGCAAAGCACCCATCAGTTTAGAGTATGACATACCTTCCAAACGAGCAGCTGCATTGATACGCTGAATCCACAATGCACGGAAGTTACGTTTCTTATTCTTACGGTCACGGTAAGCATAAGTCAAACCTTTTTCCCAAGTATTCTTGGCTACTGTCCATACATTCTTTCTTGCACCAAAGTAACCTCTGGTCAAACCTAAAATTTTCTTTCTTTTTGCTCTTGAAGCAACGTGATTTACTGATCTTGGCATAGTTTTAATTCTTTTTTGAATGAAAGCGCCGATATTTCACAACCGGACTTAAAGCTATTACATTCAGTTAATAATTTAAATGATACAAAATACGCTTTTAAGCTAAAAATTACTTCATGCAAAGAAGTTCCTTAACCTGGCTTAAGTTAGAGCTGTGTACTAATCCTGCATGTACAAGGTTTCTTTTTTGCTTTTTAGTCTTCTTAGTCAAAATGTGACTGTGAAAAGCGTGCTTTCTTTTGATTTTACCTGTTCCGGTAAGAGCAAATCTTTTTTTAGAACCGGAGTTAGTCTTGATCTTTGGCATCTTGTTTAAATTTTTAATTATTATTATTCTAAAGGCAATAACGCACTATACCTGCGCGCTATACGCTCTTGTTTTTTATTCTTCTACTTCTTCAGCTTTAGCCGGCTTTGCCTGTGGAGCAGCTTTCTTTGGTGCCGGGCCTTTCTTTGGAGTCAATGAAATAATCATTCTCTTACCTTCAAGCAATGGCATCTGCTCTACTTTTGCATACTCTTCCAGGTCGTTTGCAAAACGCAACAAAAGAACTTCGCCCTGCTCCTTAAACAGAATTGAACGTCCCTTGAAGAATACATATGCTTTTACTTTATCGCCATCCTGCAAGAAACCAATTGCATGCTTAAGCTTAAAGTTATAATCGTGTTCGTCAGTCTGTGGTCCGAAACGGATTTCCTTAACGTTTACTTTAACCTGTTTCGCCTTCTGTTCCTTAGCACGTTTTTTCAGCTGATAAAGGAATTTAGAATAATCTATAATTCTACAAACCGGTGGAACAGCATTGGGTGAAATTTCAACTAAGTCAGCTTCATGCTCTTCAGCCATTTTCAAAGCCTGAGCCAACGGATAAACTGCTGATTCAATATCATCGCCCACTATGCGGACTTCTTTGGCACGAATCTGTTCATTGATTCGATGTTGCCCTTTTAAATTGTCATTCTTCATTAATAACTTTTATTCCAGTTTGAATTACTTTTTATAAATTATTCTTTTTAATAGTTTTTACACCGTTTTCACGAATACTTTCACATATTCATGAAAACGGTTGCAAAGTTACCATTTATTTATCATATTATGAACTTCTTCTGCAATATTTTTTGCAAAATCTTCGATTTTCATGCTTCCTTTGTCGCCTTCACCCTGTTTTCTTACTGCAACTTCACCATTTTCAGCTTCTTTTTCACCTACGATGAGCATGTAAGGGATACGTTTCATTTCGTTATCACGTATCTTGCGGCCAATCTTTTCATTTCTGTCATCGACCAAAGCACGGATATCATATTTCTTAAGTTCAAGACGAACCTTATCCGCATAGTCGTTGAATTTTTCAGAAATAGGAAGGATAGCTACCTGGTCAGGAGTCAGCCACAATGGGAACTTACCTGCTGTATGCTCGATAAGCACAGCTACGAAGCGTTCCATAGAGCCGAACGGAGCACGGTGAATCATTACAGGACGGTGCTTCTGATTGTCTGATCCCATGTATTCCAACTGGAATCTTTCAGGCAAGTTATAGTCCACCTGAATAGTACCCAACTGCCAACGACGTCCAAGAGCATCTTTCACCATGAAGTCAAGTTTAGGACCATAGAATGCAGCCTCACCATATTCGATCTTTGCAGGTAAACCTTTTTCCTGGCAAGCCTCGATAATAGCCTGTTCAGCCTTTTCCCAGTTTTCTTCAGATCCGATATATTTTTCACGGTTCACTTTATCTCTCAATGAGATCTGAGCCTCAAAGTTTTCAAGTCCCATAGAAGTAAACACTATTGAAATAATATCCATTACACGCAAGAACTCGTCTTTAACCTGGTCAGGACGGCAGAAAAGGTGAGCGTCATCCTGTGTAAAGCTACGCACACGAGTCAAACCGTGCAACTCACCACTCTGTTCGTAACGACAAACAGTACCGAACTCAGCGATACGCAAAGGAAGGTCACGATATGAGCGTGGAGAGTTTTTGTATATCATACAGTGATGAGGACAGTTCATAGGCTTCAAGAAGTATTCTTCGCCCTCTTCCGGTGTATGGATTGGCTGGAATGAATCCTTACCATATTTTGCATAGTGACCTGAAGTGACATAAAGAAGCTTGTTACCTATTGGCGGACACATTACTTCCTGATAGTCATATCTTGCCTGGATACGACGCAAGAAATCCTGAAGACGGATACGAAGAGCTGTTCCCTTTGGCAACCACATAGGCAATCCCTTACCTACTGTATCAGAGAACATGAACAGATCCATCTCTTTTCCTATTTTACGATGGTCGCGTTTCTTAGCTTCTTCCAGCAATGCAAGATATTCATCGAGCATTTTCTTCTTAGGGAAAGAAATACCATAGATACGTGTCATCTG
>CALUJF010000076.1 GCA_944320855.1 uncultured Phocaeicola sp. | reverse complement strand
TTACCTCTCTGCCTACCAGGTTTCCATTTAGGCATAATACCTACTATGCGTAAAGCCTCCTCATCCAATGTCGGATTTACACTTCGCAACACTACCGGGTTCGTAGCATTTCCCTCTTTATCTACTACTATTTGAATTATGACACGCTCCCTCTTTTCAGCCTTGTCATGCCGCAGGTTTTTCCGGATGAACTCCACTAATGCAGGCATACCACCGGGGAACTCCGGCATCTCCTCCACTACCTGATAAACCGCTTGTTCATCTTCCTTTGGAGTCTCCACATAATTTCCACCTGTAATTTTCGGTATAGGAGTTTTTTCAGCCAGTTTGGCTTTCTCGTAATTGTCCGTCAGACGAAATTCTGCCATCATACGAATTTTCTCTCTTGATTGCCAAAACACGTCATAGAAAAAACGGTAACGTCCCGATGTATTATCATTAATTTCTGAATACAATCTAGCAACAAACCGACGTGAAAAACCTGGAGCAACATCATAAGCTATATCCAATGCTACGGTATTGATAGGAAGTTCATACCATTGTCCATCTTTCCCTTCGTAAGTAATGAAATAATGCTCTCCACAAATTATGTGTTGTCCGCTTCCGTTCAAGAGGATAAATGAGGCAGTGGAAGCCGTATCTGCATAAACAGTATATTCCGGATACAGACAAATACCATAGGCTTGGGACACACCGTTGGCATTATTCCGAACCGGTCCTTCCGGACCAGAGAAACGAATGGCAGGCGAATCCATCAGCAACCTACGGAATTCCTCACGGGCTTCCTGAGTGTTACGGATAAAATTCACATCAATAAAATGTGCCGTACGTCCCCAACCTACCATATTTGCTTTCAATCTACATTTCGGCAAAGCATCATAACGTCTGTTAAGTTCATCCTGAAGACCTTTTAGCTGCTTTTCAGAGAATGTGCTGTCTGTCATCATTTCAATACGAAAATATTTGCTCTCTGATACCTTTTCCAGTATCTGCCGTGCCAGCAACGTATCGCCACGGACTTGAAAAACCAGCATATTTCCATCAAAATAATATCCCTCCAAGAAATAAGGGCAACGGATGCTCCAAATAAAATCTCCAATCACATTTGGATTATCACCGTATGCCTCGCTCAAGGCTCTGATAATTCTCATTCCTTCGCTTTGATCATAAACAGGCACATAAGGTACACCTTCTGAAGTTTCAGCTTTCTTTTGCTCCGCATTACCGGATTCGTTTATTACCTTATCATTTAATGAAACACAAGTATCGGCAACCATAATAGATGTCATGCTGTCCGCCACTCCGATAACAGCTGTAGAGGTAGATTCATGCATCGTTTTTCCAGGTTTACTTGTACAACCCACCAGCATCAGAATAAACAAAAATATTTTTTTCATACAGCTTATAGTATATAAAACTGAAATATTATAGTTATTCGTCAAAAGAGAATATAAATCTTTTGTATTTCAGTATGTTACATTACAAATGTAATAAAATGAATTTTGAAAAGCAAGTATCAAATAAAAACGCTCTGATATTTTAATTGAGACGACTTACGTCTGCAATAAAATATCAAAGCGTTTAAAATATGCCAAATTCAGTTTTCTATTTATGAAACTATCTATAAAAAGATATAGGTTATTCTATTTGAAATAACAAAACCTAATCTTACTTTTTGCTCTTCTCAAGCTCCTGAAGACTTTCCATCTTCTTAGTCTCAAGGAATTCGTATATACCGCAAAGATGTTCTTTAACCTTCTTGTTGCCGAACTCATAAACCTTGGTAACGAGTCCGTCGAGGAAGTCACGGTCGTGGGAAACCACGATCAGCGTTCCGTCAAAATCCATGAGAGCCTGTTTCAGTATATCCTTGGTTTTCATGTCAAGGTGGTTGGTAGGCTCGTCGAGAATAAGCAAATTCACCGGTTCAAGCAGAAGTTTAATCATAGCCAGACGGGTACGTTCACCACCGGACAAAACCTTGACTTTCTTCATTGATTCTTCCGGACCACCGAACATAAATGCACCAAGCAGGTCTCTGATTTTGTTTCTGATTTCACCTTTAGCCACATCGTCTATAGTCTGGAACACCGTAAGATTCTCGTCAAGAAGAGAAGCCTGGTTCTGTGCGAAGTATCCTATCTGTACGTTATGACCGAGAGTAAGTGTACCTTCGTGGTCTATCTCATTCATTATACATTTCACGAGAGTTGACTTACCCTCACCGTTCTTACCTACGAAAGCCACTTTATCGCCACGTTCTATCGTAAGAGTGGCATTGCGGAATACCACATGGTCGCCGTATGTCTTTCCTACTCCGTCCATTATCACAGGATAGCTTCCGCTGCGTGGTGAAGGAGGGAACTTAAGCCTCAACGCCGATGTATCTTCCTCGTCAACCTCTATCAGTTCAAGTTTCTCAAGCATCTTCACGCGGCTCTGTACCTGTAGTGTCTTACTGTATGTACCCTTGAAACGTTCTATAAAGTCTTTCGTCTCCTGAATCATCTTCTGCTGCTCTTCGTACTGCTTCATCTGCTGTTCGCGACGTTCCTTGCGAAGAACAAGATACTGGGAGTAGTTCACCTTATAGTCGTATATGCGTCCCATAGTCACTTCTATGGTGCGTGTAGTGATATTATCGACAAACTTACGGTCGTGGCTAATAACGATAACAGCCTTCGCACTGTTGATAAGGAACTCCTCAAGCCACTGGATAGACTCGATGTCAAGATGGTTTGTAGGCTCGTCGAGCAACAATACGTCAGGGTTCTGAAGAAGAAGTTTTGCCAGCTCGATACGCATACGCCAACCACCGCTGAAATCGCTTGTAGGACGGTTGAAGTCTTCTCTCATAAAACCAAGACCGAGAAGTGCCTTTTCCACGTCTTCCTCAAAATGAGTCATATCTATAGCATAGAACTTCTCGCTCATGGCAGCCACTTTCTCTATTAGAGCCATATACGAATCACTTTCATAGTCAGTTCTTGTAGCCAGTTCGTTGTTCATTGCCTCTATCTCCTTTTCCATCTCCTGAAGGTGGGCAAAAGCCTGTGATGCTTCTTCGAAAACGGTTCTGCCGTCTTCAGTCATCAGATGCTGTGGAAGATAAGCCACGACACAATCTTTAGGAGTTGTAACCTTTCCTCGGGTAGGCTGTCTGACTCCTGCAAGAATCTTCAGGAGAGTAGACTTGCCGGCACCGTTCTTTCCCATCAGGGCTATGCGATCCTTCTCATTGATTTGGAAACTAATGTCGCTAAACAAGGTGGTACCGCCAAACTCGACGGTCAATCCATCTACTGAAATCATATGGTATAAGTTTTTGAGTTTATAAGTTTGTAAGTTTTTGAGTTCTTTATGTTCTTATGTTCTTTTGTCTTAGTCCATTAACTTTTAAATTTTACGAGTCGAATCGTATTGCAAAACAAATGGCAAGCAGACGGGGATATTGTTCCTTATCCACTTGCCAATACACATTTCATATAAAATTGCCTGTCAAGCCATCAGCAATATCAGCAACTGAGCCGTTAGAATACGCAAGAACATACTCAAAGGATAAACTGTAGAATAACCTACAGCAGGAGCGTCGTTGCTTGATACCTGGTTAGCATAAGCCAATGCAGGTGGGTCTGTATTACTACCGGCAATAAGTCCAATCAGTGTATAATAGTTCAGTTTGTGTCTCCAACGTGCCACTATACCCATAATGATAAGAGGTATTATTGTGATAAGGAAACCTATACCAACATAAAGAAGTCCGTCACCTTCCACTACAGTCTGCACGAAACTTCCGCCGGCCTTGATACCTACACTGGCAAGGAACAAAGCCAAGCCCACTTCGCGAAGCATCAGATTGGCACTCATCGTTGTATATGTAACAAGTTTAACCTTATAACCGAAACGGCCTATAAGTATTGAAATAATAAGCGGACCACCCGCAAGACCTAATTTAATAGGTGTAGGAATTCCCGGAATAGCAATAGGCAGACTACCGAACAGAATACCGCAAAGAATACCGACGAAGATTGTAATAATATTAGGATGATCGAGGCGTTTCAACTGGTTACCAAGCAGACCTGCCACACGATCCACAGCGTCCTGAGGACCAACCACCATCACACGGTCACCCACCTGGAGTGTCAACTGTCGAGATGCAAACAAGTCCATACCGGAACGGTTTACACGGGTTACGTTTACTCCATACATACTGCTGAAATGCAACTCACCAAGTGTCTTACCGTTAATGTTTGACTGGGTTACAAGGATACGGCGTGAAACCATCGGCTTGTCTGTATTCCCCTGAGCCTCCCAATTCACATTCTGGACTTCCGGACCGATAAAAGCTATAATAGCTTCCGAGTCGTCTTCCGCACATACGATGAACATCTTATCGTTCAATTCAAGCACTGTATTGGCATTAGGAATATACACACATCCGTCGCTCTTCATGATTCGGGAACAAACGAAATCACGTGCAAGGAAGTTGCGTACCTGCAACACAGTCTTGCCCAACAAAGCTTCATTGTGTACTTCAAGATTAAGGAAAAAAGGTTTCAGATGAGGATTTGCTTCCTCACCGCGCTTGATTTCTTCCTCTTCCTTGTTCAAATCTATTCTGCAAATATAACGGATAAGAATCATGGAAAGAATAATACCCATAACTCCCAAAGGATAAGCACAAGCATATCCATTGGCTATCTGCGGACCGTTATAGTTTATCTGATTGAGAGCCTCGTTGGCAGCACCAAGACCAGGAGTATTTGTCACAGCTCCACACAGTATACCGACCATCATAGGTATATCGACTCTTCCCTGAAGAGCAAAATACATGATTAAGGCAACGGCAATGTTCAAGGCAACAATACCCACCGCAATCATATTCATGGCCACACCGCCTTTCTTAAAAGAAGAGAAGAAAGATGGTCCAACCTGAAGACCGATACAGAACACAAACAATATTAATCCGAAGTCTTGCACGAAATTAAGAATGGAAGTATTACCGGTAAATCCGAAATGGCCTACCAGAATACCAACGAACAAGACAAATGTAACCCCCAGCGATATGCCGAAGATTTTAATCTTTCCCAATAACACACCCACCGCTATAACAAAGGCATAAAGAGCAACGATGTGGGCTATGGAATCAGGATTAAATAACAAATCACTTAACCAATTCATAGTTTATAAAATAACACATAAATAATTTGCAACAAAAATAAATAAAAAATAATAAGGTGTCAAATTATATGCCCCAAAAGTAATTGTAGTGAAAGTTTTTTTGCCACATAGACTTTGCAATACCATAATATTTCACACTACTTTATAAAATAAATGTTTATATGAAGTGTATTTCTTACCCGAAAATGCCTGAGATTGCAATTAATTTGTATCTTTGCCTTGAATGGTACTGATAGAATAAAGTACAAATAATAAAATATAACCTATTTATATAAACCTAATCGACTATGGCAGATAGTAAAGAAAAACTCTTTTCCGATTTCCCTTCCGTGAGCACACAGGAATGGATGGATAAGATTACAGTTGACCTTAAAGGCGCTGATTTTGAAAAGAAGTTGGTATGGAAAACCAACGAAGGATTTAAAGTAAAACCTTTTTATCGCAAAGAAGATCTTGAAGGACTGAAAACCACTGAAGGACTCCCTGGAGAATTCCCATACGTAAGAGGAATAAAAAAAGACGACAATACTTGGTTCATACGTCAGGATATAAAAGTCATTGATCCGACTGAAGCCAATGCCAAGGCTCTGGACTTGCTAAACAAAGGCGTTGATTCACTTGGATTTAAAGTAAAGGCATCTGATTTAAGTGCCGAATATATAGCAACACTGCTGAAAGACATCTGTTGTGACTGTGTAGAACTGAACTTTTCTACCTGTCAAGGACATACAGTGCAACTGGCGGAACTGCTTGTGGCATACTTCAAGGAAAAAGGATACGACCCTAAATCACTGCAAGGTTCTGTCAACTTCGACCCTATCAGCAAGATGTTAGGCAAAGGCAAAGACAGAAGCGGACTTATTGCCAACGCAAAGAAACTTGTTGAGATTTTGGCAGAATATCCAAAATTCCGTTGCATTACCGTAAACTGTGTTGACCTTAATAATTCCGGTGCATATATTTATCAGGAATTGGGATATGCACTCTCTTGGGGTAATGAATATCTTAATCAGATGGTAGAGGCAGGTGTTCCAGCAGCTCTAGCCGCAAAGAAAATAAAATTCAACTTCGGTATCAGCTCAAACTATTTCATGGAAATCGCCAAATTCCGTGCCGCTCGTATGCTTTGGGCTAACATCGTAAAAGAATATAATCCTCAATGTCCTCGCAAAGACTGTTCTAACACTGGTGCAGACGGTACTTGCTACTGCGCTTGCAAGATGGTTGCACATGCAGAAACATCTAAATTCAATCTTACACTTTTCGATGCTCATGTAAATTTGCTCCGTACTCAGACTGAAGCCATGAGTGCCGCTCTGGCAGGTGTAAACTCTATCACTGTTACTCCTTTCGACAGTGTTTACGAAACTCCTAACGAATTCTCAGAACGTCTGGCACGCAACCAGCAGTTATTGCTTAAGGAAGAATCTCACCTCAACCGTATAGTTGACCCGGCAGCCGGCTCATATTATATAGAGAACCTGACAGCTTCTATTGCCCAGCAGGCATGGAATCTGTTCCTGGCTACTGAAGACGAAGGTGGTTTCCTTGCAGCTGTAAAAGCTAACAAGGTACAGGAAACTGTAAATGCCAGCAACAAGGCTCGTCATGAGGCTGTTTCAAAACGCAAGGAGATACTCCTCGGTACAAACCAGTATCCTAACTTCACTGAAATGGCAGGCGAAAAGACTCCTGAAGAATGCAAGTGCAACTGCGGATGCAGCCACGGAACAGAAGAAGCTGCTCCTTATATGGCTCTTGACAAGTCACGCGCGGCAAGCGAATTCGAAGCTCTCCGTCTGCAGACAGAACACTCAGGCAAGCGTCCTAAAGCATTCATGCTCACTATCGGTAACCTTGCTATGCGTCAGGCACGCGCACAGTTCTCTTGCAACTTCCTTGCATGTGCCGGATACGAAGTTATCGACAATCTTGGCTTTGCTACAGTAGAAGAAGGTGTGGAAGCTGCTATGAAGGCTAATGCAGACATCGTAGTGATGTGTTCAAGCGATGACGAATATGCAGAATACGCAATCCCTGCATTCAAGGCACTCGGCGGACGCGCTATGTATATCGTGGCAGGTGCTCCGGCATGCATGGACGACCTGAAAGCAGCAGGTATTGAGAACTTCATCCACGTTCGCTGCAACGTATTGGAAACTTTAAAAGAGTATAACGAAAAGTTAGGAATTAAATAACTATGAAACCGAATTTCAAAAACATCGATATATATGCCGGATTCCAGCCTAAGAACGGTATGGAATGGCAGAAAGCCAATGGCATCGAAGCCAATTGGAGAACACCGGAACAGATTCAGGTAAAACCGGTCTATACAAAAGAAGACCTTGAAGGAATGGAACACCTTGACTATGTGGCAGGTATCCCTCCTTATCTTCGCGGCCCTTACTCAATGATGTACACTTTCCGTCCTTGGACTATCCGCCAGTATGCAGGATTCTCTACAGCCGAAGAATCAAACGCATTCTATCGCCGTAACCTTGCATCAGGACAGAAAGGTCTTTCAGTAGCATTCGACCTTCCTACTCACCGCGGTTATGACCCTGACCATCCACGTGTAGTTGGCGACGTAGGTAAAGCCGGAGTATCTATCTGCTCACTCGAAAACATGAAAGTTCTTTTCGACGGTATTCCATTGAACAAGATGTCCGTATCAATGACCATGAACGGTGCGGTGCTTCCTGTTATGGCTTTCTATATCAATGCCGGACTTGAACAGGGTGCTAAACTTGAAGAAATGGCAGGTACCATCCAGAACGATATCCTTAAAGAGTTCATGGTGCGTAACACATACATCTACCCACCTGCATTCTCAATGAAGATTATCTCTGACATCTTCGAATATACTTCACAGAAGATGCCTAAGTTCAACTCAATCTCTATCTCAGGTTACCACATGCAGGAAGCAGGTGCTACAGCAGATATCGAGTTGGCTTACACTCTTGCCGACGGTCTTGAATATCTCCGTGCCGGTGTAGCTGCTGGTATCGACATTGATGCCTTCGCTCCTCGCCTCTCATTCTTCTGGGCTATCGGTATGAACCATTTCATGGAAATTGCGAAGATGCGTGCCGCACGTATGCTTTGGGCAAAGATTGTAAAACAGTTCAATCCTAAGAATCCTAAGTCACTGGCATTGCGTACTCACTCACAGACTTCAGGATGGTCGCTCACAGAACAGGACCCGTTCAACAATGTAGGCCGTACTTGTATCGAGGCTATGGCAGCTGCTCTTGGTCACACTCAGTCACTGCATACAAACGCGCTTGACGAAGCCATCGCACTTCCTACAGA
>CALUJF010000075.1 GCA_944320855.1 uncultured Phocaeicola sp. | reverse complement strand
ACATCTGCCATCTACGATATCTTAGGATGCAAAGGTATTGTCAGAATAGACTATATCATAACCGAAGGTGAGAAAATCAATATGCTTGAGATTAACACCACACCGGGCATGACAGCAACAAGCTTTATTCCACAGCAGGTAAAGGCTGCCGGACTGGATATCAAGGATGTAATGACTGACATTATAGAAGAAGGTTTGTCAAAAAGCAACAAATAATATACTAACCATAAAAAATATAAAGCCATGAAAATACCTGCAGAATTTGACGAGATTCGTCCTTATTCACCGGAAGAGCTTCCGCAGATTTTCGATGAACTGCTGTCTGACAAAGACTTTCAGGAGGTGATAAAGAAGGTTATGCCTGACACACCGCTTGATGCCCTAACAAATATATTGCGCAACTGCAAGACCAATCTTGACGTACAGAAGAATATATTCTACGGACTTCTGCACGACCTTATAAAGAAATGCAGCGACGGATTCAGTCTTGACTGTTCGCAGATTTCAGAAAAGAACAAAGGATATACTTTCATCTCAAACCACAGGGATATAGTACTTGATTCAGGGTTCCTTTCTGTAGGACTTATTGACAATGGTTTCCCAACGACTGTAGAGATTGCCATAGGCGACAATCTGCTGATATATCCATGGATTAAAAAGCTGGTACGCGTGAACAAGGCTTTCATCGTACAGAGAGCATTAAGCATGCGACAAATGCTTGAATCGTCGGCCAGAATGTCAAGGTATATACATTTTGCCGTAACACAAAAGCAGGAGAATATCTGGATTGCACAGCGCGAAGGCAGGGCTAAAGACTCGAACGACCGCACTCAGGACAGCGTGCTGAAGATGCTTGCAATGGGGGGCGACAGAGATATAATAGACAGCCTTAAGGAGCTGAATATCGTTCCATTGTCACTCTCTTATGAATATGACCCATGCGATTTCCTTAAAGCACAGGAAATGCAGTTGAAGAGAGATGTAGAAGGCTTCAAGAAGAGCCAGAAGGACGACCTTGTAAACATGCAGACAGGTATTTTCGGATATAAGGGAAGAATACATTTCCAGGCCGGTCCATGCATAAACGACGAACTGGAAACCCTGAGAGGACTGCCGAAAACAGAAATCTTTACTCGCGTATCTGAAATCATAGACAGTTATATACACAGGAATTACCGTCTGTATTCTGCCAACTATATTGCATGCGACATGTTGGACGGAAACACTTCTATGGCAGAACATTACACTGAGGAAGACAAACTGAAATTCGAGGCATATCTTCAGAAGAAGATTGGATTAATTGACATACCGAACAAGGATGTTGATTTCCTAAGACAATGCATCCTGACAATGTATGCCAATCCGGCTAAAAATCATTTACAGGCAATCAAGAAATGAGGATAAAGCACTACATATTATTTCTATGTTGCATGTCGGCCTTTACAGCATGCAAAGACGAGGAGTATGTCTATCCGAGCGTGCTTACAGAGATGGTGGATATAAAAACCGACTCATCGGGAAAGCTCTCATATATAGACACTGACTACGGTTCTTCGTATAAGATAAACGAACGCAGCGGACTGGAAGGCTTTACTCCCGACTCTGTGTACCGTACTTTGTCCATATTCGAGACATTAGATTCAGAGAGTAACGGTATGTCGGCAACATTATATTCATGCCAGTTTGTAATATCTGTCATCCCTTCTACCGAAGACAAGTTCAAAGACGGAATAAAGACTGACCCGTTAGACATAGAGAGGATATGGCGTTCAGGTGATTACATAAACATGGTTTTGGACGTGAAGGCTAAGGACAAAACCCATATCATCAACTTTATTGACTACGGAATAAATGAGAATCCCGACGGAAGCAGCACCCTGTCCATAACATTATATCACAACCAGAACGGGGACTATGAGGCTTTTACAAAAAAAGCATATGCATCTGTTCCGCTGTGGCCATACAAGGAAAAGCTTAAGCAGGGGGACAAGATAGAAATAACCGTCAATACATATAAAGAAGGAATAACCAAACGCGAATTCAACTACTAAACACAAGAGAGTATGGTCTTGAAAAGTATATATTTCATGTTTTTCGTATGCGTCTTTCTGTTTGGAATGATGGCATGCAGTTCAAAACCAAAAGATAAGTTCGCCAACCTGTCCACCGACGAGTTTGAAAGACTTATAGAGAACGGAAACGTACAAAGACTCGATGTCCGTACTGTAGCCGAATACAGTGAGGGGCATATACCCGGAAGTATAAATATCAATATTCTGGATGACAGTTTTTCGTCACTCGCAGACCAGGTTCTTGACAAGTCACAGCCTGTTGCCGTATATTGCAAGAGTGGAAGGAGAAGCCGCAATGCAGCCCGCCTGCTCGTAAAGAAAGGATATACAGTCTACAATCTTGACAAAGGGATTCTGAACTGGATAGAATTAGGAAAAGACATAGAGAAATAAGAAATGCGGTCCGACAAAAGCGATGATTGTCGGACCGCATTATTGTTTTATCACATTCCGTTTTGAGTCTTACAGAGCCTGAAGCATTCGTTTCAGTACTACAGTAGCCGATATTTCGCGGTTAGCAGCTTCCGGAATAACAAGTGAAGTAGGAGCTTCTATCACGTCGTCAGTAACAATCATATTGCGGCGTACAGGCAGACAGTGCATGAAATAAGCATTGTTGGTAACTGCCATATGTGCTGCGTCTACAGTCCAGCTCATATCCTTTGACAGAATCTTTCCATAGTCCTCAGGATTTGTGACTCCCGGACATGCCCAGTTCTTTGCATAGATAAAGTCTGCACCTTCGAAAGCTTTCATCTGGTCATATTCTACCTTCGCACCACGCACAAACTTAGGGTCAAGTTCATAACCGTGAGGGTGAGTTATCACGAAATCCACATCGGCTTCGTTCATGAAATCCGCAAATGAGTTAGGAACGGCCTGCGGAAGTGCTCTTGGATGAGGAGCCCACGTAAGAACCACTTTCGGACGTTCTTTCTTCTTATACTCTTCTATTGTTATAAGGTCGGCAAATGCCTGAAGCGGATGTCCTGTAGCAGCCTCCATTGAGAAAACAGGCTTGCCGGAATACTGGATAAACTGATTAAGAATCTTTTCTGTGTAATCGTCTGTACGGCTCTCAAACTGAGCGAAAGAACGCACACCGATAATATCGCAGTACGATGCCATTACAGGAATTGCTTCCAAGAGATGTTCGCTCTTGTCGCCATCCATCACTACTCCGCGCTCTGTTTCCAGTTTCCATGCTCCCTGGTTGACATCAAGCACTATAACATCCATTCCGAGATTTCTTGCTGCCTTTTGTGTGCTGAGGCGGGTACGAAGGCTATTATTGAAGAAAATCAGAAGACAAGTCTTATGTTTGCCCAATGATTCATATTTATAACGGTCTTTCTTTATCTCAAAGGCTTCTGCCAGGGCTGTCTTAAGGTCGCCCAAGTCGAATACGTTTGTATATGTTTTCATAACATCTATGTATATTAATTAGTTTTATACCGCAAAAATACTATAAAAATACAATAAAAGATAGTTTTTTCGTATTTTATTGCACATCCTCTCTGTTTTTTATTTTCTAATCTGGCCTTCTCCGTCTATCAGCCACTTATAAGTAGTTATTTCTTTCAGCCCCATAGGACCACGGGCATGAAGTTTCTGCGTACTGATTCCTATTTCAGCACCAAGGCCGAACTGTGCACCGTCTGTAAATGAAGTAGGCGCATTTACATATACACAGGCGGCATCGACAGCTCTCCTGAAATACTCTGCAGCTTTCCTGTCTTCTGTCACAATACATTCACTATGTTTGGAACTATACTTGAAGATATGATTTACCGCTTCTTCCACACTGCTTACAGTCTTAACAGCCATCTTGTAATCAAGGAACTCTGTTCCGTAACTTTCCTGAGTTGCAGGCTTCAGCAGAGAGTCGGGATAAACTCCCCTAAGCGACTGCATCGACGGTTTATCCGCATAAACAATAACATTTGACTCTGCAAGCGGAGCACACAGTTCCGGCAAATCAGAAAGTCTGTCGGTATGAATCAGAAGGCAGTCAAGGGCATTGCATACGCTGACTCTCCTGGTCTTGGCATTGTTGATAATCCCGGCTCCCATTGCTGTATCACCAGCAAGGTCGAAGTATGTGTGACAGATTCCGGCACCTGTTTCAATCACCGGAACCGAAGCCTCCTTACGCACATAGTTTATCAGATTGCTGCTGCCACGAGGGATGATAAGGTCTACATAGTCGTTGGCATGCAGCAGTTCCGTCGTAGCCTCACGGTCCGGTGGCAATAAGCAGACGATATTCCTGTCTACTCCATACTTATCCAAAACTCCGTGAATAGTTTCAACTATCGCCTTATTTGAGTTATACGCATCGCTGCCTCCTTTCAAGATACAGGCACTGCCACTCTTCATACACAAAGAGAAAACATCAAAGCTGACATTTGGACGTGCCTCATATATCACTCCGATAACTCCGAACGGCACGCTCACCTTCCTTAGTTTCAATCCGTTTGGGCGTACATCCTCATAAAGGACCTTACCCAATGGCGAAGGCAGTGCCACCACATTCCTCATATCCGAAGCTATATCGTCTATTCTTGCCGATGTAAGTTTCAGCCTGTCGTACTTAGGGTCGGAAGAGTCCATCAGTTGTAAATCCATGGAATTAGCCTCAAGAATGATATCTTTATTACTTATTGCAGCATCCGACACAGCCGTCAGAATCTCATTTATACGTTTCTCTTCCATCAAAGCCAACTTACGCGAAGCAAGCTTAACAGCCTGAAAAGTTTCATTTAGTTCCATAATCACGATTTTTCAATTCATTATTCGCAAAAATATCATTAATATTTGAAATATAGTAAATTATACGGCAAAAATCCTCCAAATACAGAAAGATTAGTGCTTATACGATGTTTAACAGCCTTTTACTTGCTTTTCCGGATAAAAAAACATAACTTTGAGAATATCATAGAGAGAATCAACAATATTTATTAACCATTAAAGACAAAGACTATGGCAGAAATTAGTTATGACGCATTAGTAGAGGTTTTCAAAGGTAACCTTTGGGAAGCCGAATTGGTAAAAGGCTTGCTGGAATCGGAAGGAGTACAAGCTATGATAAAGGACGAAACCTTGTCGGCCGTTACATCTCCATATTCAGGAATGGGAGGAACAGTACTGGTAATGGTTAATAAGGAAGAAGAAGTTTATGCCAGAAAGGTGGTAGCAGAAAGAAGTAAACCATGAGAAAAAGTCTTTTTACAATAGCGATAACTTTTTTGTTTTCATTCATATCGGTCAGTGCAGAAACGCTCAAACCCACATCATGGAGTTCGTACGGAGTATCATTTCTTGCACCGGCCGATATTATTGTGGACGATGACTCCGAAGAAAGTTACACCATAAGTAATTCAGGAATTACCATCAACATACAGCTTTTAAACGGAGACGGACTAAAAAAAGGAGAACTTATAAGCAGCCTGAAACATATATCAGAAGAAGACAACGTTACCGATAAATCAGACATAACAGAAATAGACTTAACTCATTTCTTCGGTGCTTACCTTACAGGAAACTGCGAAACAGACCAGTGTCTGTATTCCTATCTAACGGTCAAAGACAACAGTTGCAGTTTCTACATTTCAATAATCTATAAACCATCAAATGCAGACGATGTGATAAAGATAATCAGGAGTTTCAAGCTTGATGAATAATCGAGTACCTCTCACACCACGCATGCGTTTCCGCACGTGGCAATTCTTAATTTGTGATATCATTTGATATACTCGTCATAGAGTGTTGGATAACCGGCAACCTTTAATCGTTCGCCAGTCATAGAACTGTGTGTTATCCAACTGTAAGCAATACGCCAACACCCAAAGAGGATGCAAATTACATCCTCTCGGTATGCTGTTTATCTGACCATTCACCTTTTAGACTTATCTCCGGTTGATATATAATTTGTGGAATCCTACTTTCACATACTACATAATATCAATCTTTTAAACAAGCAAGCGGTATGACTTTTACCCCATCTACCCTTGTATAGGCCATTTTACCACCTGTCAAAACTATTAAAAGGTCCGGTTCACGTAATGGAACTTGTTTTTCCGTTTTGTTATATTCTTGGATTAAACGTCTGATTTCCAACAGATGTTTCGCACCGTCTTCTATTTCTTTACTTCCAAGCTTACATTCAATCAAAGCATATCTTTCATCTTCCAGATGTAATACGAGATCTGACTCCAAACCATAGCGGTCGCGATAGTATGATATACGGCTGTTGAAACCTGCTGTATAGGCCTTAAGGTCGCGGACACACATCTGTTCAAAAATAAAGCCGAATGTCTTAAGCTGTACTTCTAATGCTTCCGCACTGATGTTCATCGCTGCCACGGCAATGGAAGGGTCTGTAAAACATCGTTTGGGTGCGCTGCGTATAGCTGTTTTACTACGAATGGCCGGACACCAGGCATCTATGTCCTGAATGACATACAGTTTTTCCAATGCTTCCACATAGTCATCATAAGTATCCATGGAAATTGTTATATCTCCGGATGCCGTAATATCACCAAGAATATTGGTCTTCTTTGCCAGTGTGCTGATATTCCTTGCATAAGACCTCATTATTTGCCGTGCTATTTTAGGATTACGTTGTTTACCATCAACCCTGGATATATCATTCTCACAAACGCTGTTGACATAATCTTTTGCAATTAACATGGCTGATTTCTGACTCATTTGCAGTGTGGCAGGCCAACCACCACGGCAAGCCGCGCGTATCAGTTCCTGTACATCCAACTTGCTTGTAGCTCCATCTATATCATAATCCGGGTTGTCGAACAATTCCTTTATAGAAACTTCACCGGACGATTCCAGTGATTCCCACAGACTCATAGGATACATCTTCATCCGGGTAATTCTACCTGTTCCTGTATGCCTTATTTTAGTCTTGTCTACAGCATTGCTCCCGGTAAGGATGTACTGTCCCGGAAACCCATTAGCATTATCAACAGCTGTACGTACCGCATCCCATATAACCGGAGCATCCTGCCATTCATCTATCAGTTTTGGTTTTTCACCTTTCAACAACAGTGACGGCTTAGTCGCCGCTGTAGCAAGATATTCTTCTGCCATATCAGGGTCTTGTAACTTGATGAAACTTCTTGCGTGTTGTTCCGCTGTTGTTGTCTTACCGGTCCATTTCGGACCTTCTATCAGAACAGCTCCAAATGTTTCAAGCCGTTCTTGTAGCATCTTATCTGCTACCCTATGTAAGTATTTCATATTCACAATATTTTATATGATACAAATGTAAGTTTTTTTATTCTTTTGAGCAATAAGAATCGGTATTTTTGTGGCACTTTAATCTGTATTTTTGCGGTATTTTAATCTGTATTTTTGCGGTATTTCAATTATCAACACATACACTTAGACTCCATACTTTACCAATAGTATATTAACACAAGAAACAATATAATACTATTATTATAATATAAATATATAGGAAAAAATTTCTTATTATCAAAAACTTAGGCTACTTTTGCAATGATTTAGCATTATTGCTATTTCAAGACATACTATATTGAACTTTAGCGTTTGCTATTGTTTTGGGCTGATAAAATCGCCAATTTAATCAAAGACCCAATAACAATCAGTGAATGCTCACGATATGCGTGGGCGTACTTGTTATGGGGCAAGGTGTTTGGCGATACCTATCAGCGTAGCATAGTATTTGCTCACGCTATTTTTATACTTTTAAATACAAAACTATGAATGTAATAAATGTAAAAACTCTGGCATTGTATGCTATATCTTTACTGCTATTGCCAATTACTACAAATGCACAAAACAATGTCAATGGAAAAAGACCTGACTCTGTTATAATATCAAGATTGCCTAAGTTAGGCAATGCGTCTGATATACTAAGGAATTCACGCTCCAATATTGACAAAGAGCCTAAGTTTTTGGTAACATCAAATGGATTTTCTAACACACAAAACAACAAAAGAAATTTTATTGTTTATGAGTTTACAGGGCTTAAAGCCTCTGATATGAAATTTTCTATTATATCTAAACTAACTACAATGTTTAAATCCCCTAAAGACGCAATACATACAATAAGTGATAATATTATTTCAGTAGAAGGTTATTCATCCAATGTCTTTAGATATAATGGATATAGCTGTGATATTCTATTTAATCTTACTATTGAATTTAAAGATGGGAAAATACGATACAATTACCCTGTTATAAAACAAATATATGTAGATTCTGGAGTTATTGGCATGTTGCGTCTTGATAGTAGTAAAACTTTTCAAACTATTGCAGAAAATAACAATGAACAAATTGTAGCAAATTATTTTAATTCTATTGTTTCTGACTTAAACACTGCAGCAAAGACATCTGATAGTTGGTAAAATGAAAAATAAAAATTTCAATTTTGCTATCTGACTTTTCTGAGGACTTTTTTCAAAAAGGGGGATAGGATACACCCCACCCCATTAAAATTGAAAATTCCTACTTACCATATAGCAAAAACAGCATATTATAATGATTAGCCATCTTCATTGCAAGGTGGCTTTTTTATTTCCACATAAACAGCTAAATTTGAGTTTGTTTATGCTATGTTTATGCACATAAAAAGAAATCCCTCATAAGTCATTGACCTACAAGGGATTACCTGTGCTTTGTCGTACCCTTAAAGGATGAAATATTGAACCTCAGAAAAGACTTCCTTGAGATTGTGGATTATCTAAATTATAACCCAATTGTGCCGAAAACGGAGCATCCCCACCCACTCTGAACGGCTTAATCCATCCAGTTTTACCGCTAAATTGGCCTTGAAAAG
>CALUJF010000074.1 GCA_944320855.1 uncultured Phocaeicola sp. | reverse complement strand
TCTTTCATAGAAGGACCGTCAACTGTTTTCTGAGTAGCAGTTGTAGAGTGAACTGTAGTCATCAAACCGTCAGTGATACCCCATTTGTCGTTCAAAACCTTAGCGATAGGAGCCAAGCAGTTAGTAGTACAAGAAGCGTTAGAAACGAACTGAGTACCTTTAACGTATGTTTTTTCGTTTACACCACAAACGAACATTGGAGTATCATCTTTAGAAGGAGCTGACATTACAACATATTTTGCACCAGCTTCGATGTGAGCCTGAGCTTTTTCTTTAGTAAGGAACAAACCTGTAGATTCAACTACATATTCTGCACCTACTTCGTTCCATGCCAATTCTTTAGGATCTTTGCAAGCTGTTACACGGATTTCATTACCATTTACAATCAATTTGCTGTTTTCAACGTCAGCAACGATTGTACCGTCAAACTGTCCGTGCATTGTGTCATATTTCAACATGTAAGCCAAGTAATCTACTGGGCACAAGTCGTTAATACCTACGATCTGAATATCGTTTCTCTTCTGAGCTGCACGGAATACGAAACGGCCGATACGACCGAAACCGTTAATACCTACTTTAATCATTTTGTTTAAATTTTTAATGGTTTTATAATAAAGTTTGAAAACTATCCGATTTAATCAATCTTGTTACTTGATATAATCAATCTCAAGTTTTACGATGCAAAAGTAATGATTTCTTTTAAAACACAATACTTGCACAATTCTTTTTTCGTAAAAAAAACACTTATTCCTTACACATACGAGCACTTTATTTTATATATGTTACAGAAAATACTGTTTTTGCTATCTGTACTATACAAAATGGGCCTAATGAATTGTGATTATTTTTTATCTCATTCCCCTTGCCTTATATATACGTTCTTTGGCATTATTGATATCCTGGAATTTTTCTTCAGCAGCTTTTCTGATGTCTTCTCCCAAAGTAGCCACTCTGTCAGGATGGTGTTTCAGAGCCATCTTCTTGTAAGCCGCTCTCACTTCCTCATCCGATGCATCCGGCGAAACTTCAAGAACCTTGTAAGCCTCGTCAAGAGATTTGCCTCTCATGTTAAGCATAGATTCAACTTCCTGATATGACAATCCCATAGATAAAGCAACCTCACGCAATGCATCAATCTCCTCTTTACATACGTTACCGTCACTTTTGGCTATCTGTGCAAGGAAACTCAGCAGCTGAAGACGTTCCTCATATGTCATATTCTCGGCAATCTGCTGTCCACACTGATTTATTGTGTTTCTAAACGCCATAGGATTTGTCTTGTCCATTTGCTTTCTCTGTTCAAACAGATTCAGAAGAATCTGCTCCCCTTCCGACACAGCCGCTTCGCCAAAATTGTTTCTCAGGAAATTTCTAACATATTCCATTTCGCTGTGCATTATCCTGCCGTCTGCCCGTATTATATATGATGCCATGACAAGCATAGAGAACAAGAAACTGTTCCTTTGTCCGGCATATTCATTCTGGACATCCGAACCCTCTATCATATTTTCATTTGCATTGTCAAACAATGATCCGATGGCAAATCCTGCCAAAGCTCCCAAAGGTCCCATAGTAACAAATCCCATAAGACCGCCTATCCATTTTCCGTATCCCATATAATTTATTTATTTATTTCGTGACAAAGTTATAAAAAAACTTCATATACAATATTTCCTTTATGCATTTACACATTCATTCCGTAACGAAAAAAGAGATTCCAAACGTACTGACACGAAAAAGGCCGTATCGTTACGGACAACAATACGGCCACATTTCTATAATTACATATTCGAATTAAACCATCAACGATGCAACCAGAGCAAGGATAGCATAGAACTCTGGGAATGCAGCATAAATCATTGTATTAGTAGATACATCATGTCCCTGTGCCATGGCAGCAATACCGTTTGCACAAATCTGTCCCTGACGAATAGCCGAGAACAAACATACCAGACCTACACCCAAACCTATACCTAACATCAAAGGACCATCTGTTGTGAAATCTTTATTCATTGACATAAGGAATGCTATAAATCCATAAAGTCCCTGTGTAGAAGGAAGAGCAGAAAGAATCATATATCCTGCTGACTTTGAAGGGTCCTTCTTCAACGCGCCTACAGCAGCATTTCCTGCTATTGTTGTACCATAGCAGCTTCCTATACCTGCCAAACCTAACATAAGACCCAATCCAATGTAACCTAAAATCTCATTCATAATTTCTAATTTTTTTATTTGTTATTACTCTTTATTATTATCTATAGTTGCAAATGGCTTATAAGCTTCACCCTTGCCACTGTAACCTGAATTTTTAAAATACTCTACAAATGTAAGACGTAACGGATGAACAAAGCCGCTCAAACAAGACATGGCTATATTAAGCGCATGTCCAAAAACCAATATGATACAGCAGATTATCCAAGTAATTACATCTCCCACTATTTCTAATCCGGGAATATTGATATCAATCATGAAAGCCAATTGATTGAACACCATTCCAAGCATGGCACCTGCAAGTCCCAAAGCATAAAGACGGATATACGAAAGCACATCCCCTACGAGCCCTGTTGCCATATTATATGTATCCCACACTCCGGCTCCAATATTAATAAAAATATTCCTGCGGATATCATTAAGGATGAAAATACCGATAGCGGAAATTCCACCTATCACTATAAAGGCCGTGTTTGCTATCTCAGGAGTTATACGTTCAAGATACATAAGTCCACCTGTAGCGACAAAACCGACTACGCATAAGAGCCAGCCCCATTCGCTTAACGAATTCTTGAATCCATACCTCACAGTCGAACATATGGCTTTAACGGTCATAGCTATGATAATATGAATCACACCTATAGCAAGCGACAGATACATCAGACTATCCGAAGATACCATATACTGTTTTAAGGTTTCAATCCATGGCCAGTTTACTTCCAACAGATTGACTCCAAAGAATGTTCCGAATATAGTACCGAGAATAGTAGTCGCGCCTCCCAATGTCATTACTAAATTCATCATACCTTTCATTGACTTTCCAACTTTCGATTTCAAATAAGCCCCTAACAGTATCAGAATCAGTCCGTATCCTGCATCTCCTACACAGAATGCGAAGAACAAAGTAAAGAACGGAGCAATCAAAGGAGTAGGGTCAAACTCACCGTATTCCGGCATTCCATACATCCTGGTTATTACCTCATACATTTTGGAGAAAGCTCCATTTTTAAACTTTATAGGAGCATTATCCTCTTTCACAGCATCACGAATCTCATAATATACATCTTTGTTTTTCAGAAATTCTTCTACTGTACCTCCATTTTCTGCAGGAATCCATCCTTCCATAAGAAGAAGATGACCCTGAGCCATTGATTCACCGCTAAGTTTTACCTTATTCAGTTCCAGGCTCTCTTGTAACTTGGAAAGGCAATAGCTTAAAGAAGTGCAGTTTGCAGCACTGAAATCGACAAGTTCAGACTTGCACTCCTCAAGTTTGATATCCAGCGCTTTCTTCTCTTCTGCCAATTCCATCAAGTCTTTTGATGGCAGTTGAACCGACTCTACTTCCAGCTCTACAGGAGTCTTGGAGATAGTAATGAAATATATTTTTCCACCTTTTGAGTTTATAACTACTGCATTGTAATCCTTAATCCACGATTCGTCAAACTGCCTGTCAAGACAAGAAAAGAAGTTTACTTCCCATCCCACTTCCGACAATCTGTTTATAGATTTCCATTCGAAACTACCCCAAACTTCCATCTGGGCATATTCTTTGGCTACTATAGTTTGTTTCTGAATTACATTCTGCAATGTAGCTAATAGCTGCTCATATCTGGAAATTATATCTTCTCCGTTGGCTTCCTTGTTTACCTGTTCCGACAATTTACTACCTGCACGCATACGCATATCCTGAATAGTATTCTTATATACAGATATGCGTTGAACAACAGATTGTAAATCAGAATCCATGTATCCATGTTGTTTTTCTACCACATGGACAACCCCCAAATCCCTGAGTTCTTCAAGGAAGCGTTCATACTCCTTATAATATATAAGGAAAGTCAGCTTTTTCATTTTAGCAATCATTGTCCAGCCTCCTTTCTCTTTTCCTGGATAGACTTCAGAATCTTCTGTGATGATTTTGACAGATTTTCTTCATCTTCCATGAATCGTTTAATTTTTCTCAAAGCATCCTGATATCCAGGTATCTGAACCTTCTCAAACAGGTTTACCTTTTGAGTAGTCTTTTTACGCGCATGTTCCAGCAAGCCCAATTTGGCGAGCGTAAACTCCCTTTCTATAGCTGTCTGTGCCAAAGTCTTAAGTATATGTATTCCATCTGCATACCACTTTGGACAAGAAAACATACTATAATGTCTTATATCAAAGTCCACATTCTCAAGAAGCGGAACCCTGACACCGGCGATTTTACGAACGCCCAAATGAACATCCTTCACTTTTATTAATGAAGCATCAAATTCATTCCAGAGTGCGAACATGGCTTCATAAGCTTGAATCTGTTTTTCAAGCCGTTCCTCCAGTTCCACAGCTTCGTTCTTGCAACGCTTCACTTCCAGTCGCAAGGCACTTTCCTTATTCTTTATGATAGGAAGCGTGCGTACACGAACCCTCAGTTGCTTTTCCAGTTGCTGCAGAGAGGTCTTGTTATATTGAAATTTTATAGCCATTTCTCTGTTTGTTTATTGAATTTGGTTTACTTCTTCCAGTACTGGTCTACGAATTCTTTCTTGATATTTACTTCTTCCGGCTTGAAATACTTGCTGAACAGTCCCCAAGTAACGTCAAGCATCTCAGTTGTATTGAGGTTTACGTCAATAGCAAGAAGCTGGTTAGCATAATCCTTGGCAAAAGCCAGAGTACGTTCGTCGTAATTTGTAAGGTCGAAACCGTTTTCCATCTTGGTCTTTGCATTGGCAGCATCGGCATACAGACGTACCGCCGCATTCATAACCTGCGGATGGTCTTTACGTGTCTTCTTACCGCTAACCAACTGTTTCAGACGAGAAAGTGAACGGAATGGGTCGACAATAACCTTACCTATATCACTGTCACGGCGCAGGAACAACTGTCCTTCAGTGATATAACCGGTATTATCAGGTACTGCATGAGTGATATCACCGCCGGAAAGTGTAGTCACCGCAATAATAGTTATAGAACCACCGCTTGGGAACTGCACCGCCTTTTCGTAAATCTTTGCAAGGTCTGAATACAGAGAACCTGGCATAGAGTCCTTCGAAGGAATCTGGTCCATACGGTTTGACACGATAGCCAAAGCATCGGCATAAGAAGTCATATCTGTAAGCAGAACAAGAACCTTCTGATTATGCTCTACCGCAAAGTATTCTGCAGCAGTCAGAGCCATATCAGGAATAAGCAATCGTTCTACAGGAGGATTCTCAGTTGTGTTTACGAAACTGATGATACGGTCCAGCGCACCTGCATTAGAGAACACATTCTTGAAATAAAGGTAGTCATCGTTGGTCATACCCATACCACCAAGAATGATTTTATCTGTTTCTGCGCGAAGAGCCACATTAGCCATCACCTGGTTAAACGGCTGGTCAGGGTCAGCAAAGAACGGAATCTTCTGTCCTGATACCAGAGTATTGTTCAAGTCGATACCCGCAATACCGGTAGCAATAAGTTCAGAAGGCTGTTTACGACGTACAGGATTTACAGAAGGTCCTCCAATCTCCACTTCAGTACCTTCTATTTCAGGACCACCGTCGATAGGGTCACCGAATGCGTTGAAGAAACGTCCTGCAAGCTGTTCGCTCACCTTCAGTGTAGGCGACTTACCCAAGAACACAACCTCTGCATTTGTCGGGATACCTTCAGTTCCCTCAAACACCTGCAATGTAACATCATCTCCGGCAATCTTCACGACCTGCGCAAGTTTGCCATTAACCATAGCCAGCTCGTCATAGCCTACCCCCGTTGCCTTAAGCGAACAAGTGGCCTTATTAACCTGGCTGATTTTGGTATATATCTTTTGAAATGCTTTTGTTGCCATTTTTTAGTTATTGATTAATGAAATAAATTAATTGGCACGTCTTTCTGCAAGCAATTCCTGCAATTGTTTTCCAAATTCAACATACTGTTCTGATTTGTATTTGGAATAGTTCATCTGCTTGCAGATATTTATCATCTTCTTGAAATAGTCCATAACTTCCACGAAGTTGTCAAACTTGAATTCAGTGTGACAAACATCAATCACCATGTTTACTATTTCTTCCTGACGTTCCATAGGAGTTACAGAGTCTACCTCATCAAATGCATCCTGCTGAAGGATTACGAAGTCTATAAGCTCTGATTTCCAGAAAATCACATGATATTCTACCGGTACACCGTCATCACCAAGGATATTAATCTGTTCCGCAATTTCCTTACCACGAAGCAGACGAGTCTTCAGTTCATTGACCTTTCCTATCCATTCACCATTGATTCTATCAGTGATATACTGTTCAAATTCAGGATATTCCAGATATTTAGAGTAAGAATCGATAGGATTAACAGCCGGATAACGCTTACGGTCGGCACGTTCCTGTTCCAAAGCATAGAAGCAGCGTGCCACCTTCTTGGTATTCTCAGTAACAGGTTCCTTCAAGTTACCGCCGGCAGGTGATACAGTTCCGATGAATGTGATAGAACCGGTTGCACCATTATTAAGATAAACATATCCTGCTCGTCCGTAGAAGTTAGATATGATAGAAGAAATATCCATAGGGAACGCATCAGGGCCAGGCAATTCCTCCATACGGTTTGACATCTCACGAAGAGCCTGAGCCCAACGGGAAGTAGAGTCCGCCATAAGCAAAACTTTAAGTCCCTGTGCACGATAGAACTCTGCCATAGTCATAGCTGTATAAACAGAAGCCTCACGTGCTGCCACAGGCATGTTCGATGTATTTGCCACGATGATAGTACGTTCCATCAGTTTTCTTCCTGTATGAGGGTCTACCAGTTCAGGGAACTCAGTAAAGATTTCCACTACCTCATTCGCACGTTCACCACAGGCAGCTATGATTACGATATCAGCTTCAGCCTGTTTTGAGATGGCATGTTGAAGGACAGTCTTACCTGTACCGAAAGGACCGGGAATAAATCCTGTACCACCTTCCACAATAGGATTGACCGTATCTATTACGCGTACACCTGTTTCCAGCAGACGGAATGGACGTGGTTTTTCCTTATAGTTAGTCATAGCCTTCTTGACAGGCCACTTCTGTATCATGTTTACAGGAATATCATTTCCATCCTTGTCAGTAAGTACTGCTACTGTATCTTCTATTGTATATTCGCCTTCAGATACTATTGATTTCACCTTATAAGTACCCGTAAGCTGGAAAGGCACCATAATCTTCAAAGGCTGATGATTTTCTTCAACTTCACCCAACCATGCGGAAGGACCGACCTCATCCCCCACCTTAACTATAGGTTTGAAAAGCCATTTAGCCTCTTTATCCAAAGGATAAGTATATTGTCCGCGTTTCAGGAAAACGCCTTCCATCTTATCAAGGTCATTCTGCAAACCATCGTAATTCTTCGACAGCATACCCGGTCCTAAAGTTACCTCAAGCATATGGCCTGTAAATTCAGCTTCAGCACCTACCTTCAGTCCACGTGTACTTTCGAACACCTGAACATAAACATTAGTGCCAACTATCTTAATAACCTCGGCCATAAGTCGGTCACCACCTGTAGAGATGTAACAGATTTCATTCTGTGCCACCGGACCATCTACAGTCAAAGTCACCATATTGGCTATAACGCCAACAACACTACCTTTTGTTGCCATTTTATTACATTTAAACTATTTTCTAAATTCCTCCGGTATCTGAACATCATCCTTCAGACTCTGTATTAAAGCCCTGAACAGTTCATTACCTTTATCTTTATCCAATGTTATCCATCTTTCAATCATCTCCAACTGAAGAAGAAAGACAAATAAACGCTCGACTGTGAAATAATTAAAGAAAGACTCGTCCTCCAGCCACTTCCACTTCAGCAGGTCAACTTTCTTCTCTCTTTCCAGCAAATCATCTATTTCCGAAATTCTCTGAATATTCTCCAGATAAGGCAATGTATCTCCCAAACCAAAATCACGGGCATTCGATGTACGCAACATCTCACATACATCAGTATCCCCGACAATTGTCGAAGCTACATCAATTTTATATTTTCTGGCTGAGATTGCCGACTGAATATTATTAAGGTTCAAATTAAATTCAAACCATGCCGAAGCGAAACTATTCCTAGTCCTCATAGCATATGAATAATAATCAGAGGTCAACATATCACTTGCTCTGTAAGCATCCTCAGGAGCCAAAGCAAGATATTCAGATATAAACTTACTGAAATAAGATGGGTACTTCCTGTCGGGAATATCACCATCCTTTATTGTATCTATTAAAGATAATAATTCGTCAGCACTGAAAGTACCGGTCCTCTTAACGACATACTCTTTGTCATTCAACAGATGCAAAAGGTTGTCATTATCGAACTTAAGATAGAACAAATCTATTATATTCTTATCTTTATCAGACAAATCTGGGTATATTTCCGACTTAAAACTATCGACTGTATAACTCAGCTTACCGTCCTCCAAAGAGATATCCGGCAATCCGGCCACAAGATAATAATAAGCATCCATAATCAATTCTTAAAACAACATTTGTACTAACTGTGGACGCAAGAATTCTTTAAAATAGTTTTCAAATTCTTCCTCACCGAAGTTCACCTTATAAGAGCCGTCTGCAGGAGATATGCTAAACAAGACTTTTGTGCCATTGACACTCTCTATTTTTACACCCTTGTCAAGCAATTCCTTCGCATTATTTGAGAAATATTTTTTCAGACTTTCCCCGTCAGGAACTGATATCACTATCGGTTCGTTTGTCGACCACTGTTTTGCCAATGACACTACAAACTTATTGAAATACTCTTTATCAGATGTAAAGTTCTTAACAGCTTCAGAAATCGTTTCATTTGTAAGCAAGTTGGTTACCTCAGTCTTCAAGGCATTCAGTGCCTGTCCGGCAAAAAGTTTTAATTCAGACCTGGTATTCTCACTAAGCTCATCAGCCGCTTTCTTAGCTGAAGCAACAATTTCTTCTGCCTGTTTTCTGGCATCTTCAATTAATTTCTCAGCCTTTGCCTGTGCCTCACTGACAATCCGTTGTGCTTCTTCGTTTCCTTTTTCCACACCTTCACGATAAATCTTGTCAGTAAGTTCTTGAATTTTATTTTCCATAACTGTACTAGTAAATTATTGTTTATACAGCAATTCAACATCAGTTATTCGCAACTTTATTAAAAGCCGCACACCTGTTTGTTATTGCGGCTCAAATATAAGAAATAAGGACGAAGAAAACGAATTTAAAATCGATGAATTTATACAACATTACCAATATTAAACAAAAGATTAACATCCGACCCGCGATTATATTACAGTCAGACCCGTATAAACGGGAAAATCCCCGAAGTATCTCTACCTCGGGGACCTCTCTGTTAAAACGGCGACTACCTACTCTCCCACAATATGCAGT
>CALUJF010000073.1 GCA_944320855.1 uncultured Phocaeicola sp. | reverse complement strand
ATGGAATCAAGAACAGGACCGCTGGTCACTATATCCTCTATCTCCTCAACATTGTAGTTATGCTGCTTCATCAGTTCTACAAGATATGTAGGCGTACCAGTAGCAAACCAGTAATTATCGATCTGCATATTGGCAAAGGTATTCAGAAGGCTGAAAGGATTATACATTCCAGGTGACTTAAAGCTGAAATGATAGCCGTCATAATTCAGTTTCAGGCGTGCGCAGGTCTCCTCATAACCTGTTCCAAGCTTTTCAGCAAGAGTGTGAATATCATCGTCGAAGTATCTGTGAAGCTCCTCTTCGGTTATTCCGCATATTTCGGAGAAACGGTTTATCATGGAGATATCCATCAGATTGTTCAAATCGCTGAACACACTTACTTTTCCGAATTTTGTCACACCTGTGAGCATGGCAAACTGTATGTATCCGTCGCATGACTTCAAGGCTCCATAAAAGGCTTTCAGTGTATTACGATATTCTGTCTGAAGTTCAGGATTACCTATAGCCTGAAGCATAGGCTTGTCGTATTCGTCTATGAGAATGACAACTTTTCTTCCGGTCACTTCGTATGCCCGTTTTATCATATACATAAAACGTTCTTCCGGCACGCGGTCTTTCTTCTCATCACCATAGAGTTTTTCCCATATCTCCAAGTTTTGATTTAGTATTCCGGTCAAAGAGTCCTTGCTATGATAGTTTCTCGTATTCAAGTCCATATGCAACACAGGATACTCTATCCAATCTTTCTCCAGTTTCTCCATTTCCAGCCCTGTAAAAAGTTCGCGTTTGCCTGAAAAATATGCTTCAAGAGTAGATATAAGTAGGCTCTTTCCGAAACGGCGGGGACGGCTGAGGAAATAATATTGACCTGTAGCCACCAACTGATATATCAATGCTGTTTTGTCAACATAAATATAACCCTGTTCCCTGATTTTTTCAAAACTCTGTATGCCTATAGGATAAAGTTTGCTCATAACCGACTGATTTTTTAATCTTAAATACAAAGATAATAATTTTATTCTGTAAAACCATTTAATCCGACACTATCCACCTGTCTATAGTTCTTGTTTCCGAACTGAAATTCACTCCTACCTTGACAACTTTTCTTCCGTCGGCAGCAAATGCGGAGGCATACCCTTTAGCGTCTATCTGAGCCATTGCCTCCTCGGCTGTTCCGTCAAGTTTGAATTCCATGATATAGATATAGTCAGAGGTTTTCAGCACGAGGTCAACACGTCCGCGCGATGTATGATACTCCACTTCCGCATGGAATCCCATGAGTTTGAACACTATGTAGAGAATGTTCTGATAGTGCACCTCACGGTCGCGTGGCGCAAGTTCGTATGGGATATCATCGAAGAAAGTCTGCAGACGGCTCAGGAAAGAATCCACATCACCTTTGCGCACGTCTGTTACGAAACGCTGTATCTCGTATGGAGATTTTGTTACGCTGACAGAGGCATAATTGGGAAGAAGGAAACGGAAGAAACCCTGCTCCACTTCACGATTAGGGAAACCGAGAGTGTAATTCTCAAACTCTTCATTATAGCCCTTGATTGTAAGATAGCCGCTCTGATATATTACAGGAACCGGATCGGTGGATGCCGCATCAATGGAATCAAGAACAGGACCGCTGGTCACTATATCTTCTATCTCCTCAACATTGTAGTTATGCTGCTTCATCAGCTCAACCTGATATGTAGGCGTACCGGTAGCAAACCAGTAATTATCTATCTGCATATTGGCAAAGGTATTGAGAATACTGAAAGGATTATACATTCCAGGTGACTTAAAGCTGAAATGATAACCGTCATAATTCAGTTTCAAACGTGCGCAGGTTTCATCATAGCCTGTTCCAAGTTTCTCGGCCAGAGTGTGAATATCATCGTCGAAATATCTGTGCAATTCCTCTTCGGTTATTCCGCATATTTCGGAGAAACGGTTTATCATGGAGATATCCATCAGATTGTTCAAATCGCTGAACACACTTACTTTTCCGAATTTTGTCACACCTGTGAGCATGGCAAACTGTATGTATCCGTCGCACGACTTCAATGCTCCATAGAAAGCTTTCAAGGTATTACGATATTCAGTCTGAAGTTCAGGATTGCCTATGGCCTGAAGCATAGGCTTGTCGTATTCGTCTATGAGAATGACAGTGTTATGTCCGGTCTTTTCGGCTGCCCTGCGGATTATTCCCTGAAATCGTAAAGACAGACTGGTTTCACTTTCCCTGCTACCATAAATATCTTCCCATCTGCACAAAGCGTCATTAAGAATACCTTCAAGCTTTTCTATACTGTCATATTTTTGCGTATTAAGGTCAAGATGCAGCACAGGATACTTTATCCACTTCTTCTCCAGTTTCTCCATTTCCAGCCCGGCAAAAAGTTCCCGCTTTCCGGAGAAATACGCTTCGAGAGTAGATATAAGTAGACTCTTTCCGAAACGGCGGGGACGGCTAAGGAAATAATATTGACCTGTAGCTACCAACTGATATATCAATGCTGTTTTATCAACATAAATATAACCCTGTTCCCTGATTTTTTCAAAACTCTGTATGCCTATAGGATAAAGTTTGCTCATGACTGACCACATTTTAATATTCTACAAAAATAGTATTTATATCTATCAAATCCTAATACAAGAACATTAAAGTAGTGTACCACATGCTTTATTCATCTTTTCTCGATTGCGACACGCCATACCCAGCCTCTTCCTCGGCAGCCATAAAGGCCGTATCTTCTTCCTGAATATCCGGATATTTAGGATTGAAACGTTCAAGGAAAGTGTGATTGATATAATACTCCATCTCCAGCAAAGTATTTTCCCTGACAGCAGGTTTCAACTGGCATTCCCATATAGTCATAACACGCCATCCCATCTTCTTCAGTTCTTCCTTGTTCCGCTCGTCACGTTCCTTGTTACGTTCTATCTTATTCTTCCAGAAATCAGTATTGCTGTGCGGAAGATGACCGTCGGCATCATGGCCATGCCAGAAACATCCGTGTATGAATATCACTATGCCGTATTTGCGCATCACGATGTCGGGAGTTCCAGGCAAACCTTTCACATTCTTACGATAACGATAACCACGGTGGAACAAGTAACGACGTACTATCCATTCAGGTTTAGTGTCCTTACTCTTTATTTTCGCCATCACGGCAGACCGTTTTTCCTTGTCCCAAATATCCATAGTTCCAACACTTTAATACTTACACAAAGGTAAACAAAAGAACGGATAAAAGCTACACAAACGTATTAAGGAAGAAAAAATAGACAAAAGATAACACAAAAAAAACATCTGGCAACCATCGTTCACAACGTGTTTGCCAGACGTTTTTAATATATTCAGCTAAGTTTATATATCAGACAAAAAACTTCAACACGAATATCGCGGCCAATATATACATACCGATTGTAAGTTTCTTATACTTGACTGTAAGCAGATTGATAAGAACATAACTTATCATGCCAAGTACAATACCGTCTGATATACTGTAGGCAAGAGGCATGAAGATGATACAGATAAATGCAGGGATAGCTTCAGAATAATCAGCAAAATTGACTTTAAGCACTGAAGACATCATCATCAAACCTACAAGAATCAATACAGGTGCAGTAGCGGCTCCCGGAACCGAAAGGAAGAAAGGAGCAAGGAACAATGAAAGCAGGAAACATATTGCTGTTACGAATGCCGTAAGACCGCTTCTACCGCCCTCGCCTACTCCGGAGGCACTTTCAACGAATGTAGTGATGGTACTTGTTCCAAGCATTGCACCGGCTGTAGTACCGATAGCATCTACCATGAAAGCCTGTTTCAGATGAGGTATCTTACCGTTCTTGTCCATCATTCCGGCTTTAGTAGTAACTCCAACAAGAGTTCCGATTGTATCAAACATATCTACAAAGAGGAATGTAAATACCACTACTATCATTTCTTTAGTAAATATATTATGCCACTCAAACTGCCAGAAGATAGGTTCTATAGAAGGAGGAGTGCTGAAGATACCGTCAAACTTGGTGATACCCATAGGGATACCAATCAACGTAGTTATAAGGATACCGAACAGCAACGCACCTCTTACTCCCTTGACCAGAAGAAGAGAAGTTACAACCAAACCTATCATACCAAGCAAAGCAGGACCTGAAGTGATATTTCCTATGCTGATAAGTGTGGCATCGTTATTCACGATGATTCCGGCATTCTGCAGTCCGATGAAAGAGATGAACAGACCTATACCGGCACCGATGGCGTTCTTCAGTGTCACAGGTATTGCGTCAACAATCTTCTCGCGCAGATTTGTTACAGTCAGCAATATGAAGATAATACCTTCTATCAATACCGCAGTCAGGGCAAACTGCCATGAATATCCCATTGTGAGACATACGGTGTAGGCAAAGAAAGCGTTAAGTCCCATTCCAGGAGCAAGTCCGAAAGGCAATTTTGCATAGAAAGCCATAAGCAGTGTGGCAAAGGCAGAAGCAACTACGGTAGTGGTAAACAGTGCCCCCTTGTCCATGCCTGTAGCACTAAGGATATTAGGGTTTACGGCAAGTATATATGCCATAGTAAGGAATGTAGTGATACCCGCAAGTATTTCCGTGCGTACGCGAGTTACATTCTTGTCGAGCCCGAAAAGTTTTTCCAACATGATTATTTTCGTTTTTTAGAGAATCCCGAATTAGAATGACCATTTCATTGCCAAAGTAGGCATCCATTTCCAGCCGTTCATAACACCGAAATTTGAAGAAATTTCCCACTCAGTACCTACACTCAGATTGAAATCGTCCGCCACCCTGTCAAACTTGTTCAAGTTCACCCAGAACTGTGGTTCTGTTATGAAAGTATAATTGTGCATCTCGTTCTTTTCGAAATCCTGATGTTTCTCTTTCCAGAAATCTGCAAATCCTGTGAAAGAGTATTTTCCCTTGCAGAAGTGCAAATACCATGTAATAGTAAGCTGGAAATTATTAGGCTTTACGTTTTTCTGAATGTACTTGTATGCAGGAGTAAATGTAAAACCTTTAGTGAAATCAGAATTGTTCCATGTATAAGTAGCACCAAGAAGGTAAGCATTGTTTATACCATTAACTCCACCATTATATTCCACATGTGCAGAGAATGGTCCGCCCCAGAAATTCAGTTCACGGGCAATTTCCCAATATGCACCTACAACACCTTCCTTGGCATAGTCCATATCTACGAAGAAGTATGTACTACCCCATCTGTCAGGCTTGAACATTTCTACCGTAGTAGTAACTTTGGCTCTTGCACTCTGAGAGTCATAAATCGAACTACCGAAATCATAATGCAACTGGATGTTCTGCGCACCGGCAATAGCTGTTATCATACATACGATGATTGATAAAAACAGTTTTTTCATTGTCTTTTTTAGTTTTTTAATGATAGTTATAAATACGAGCCGCAAAATTAATGAAAAGTTAGCATATCACAAAAGAAGTGATTATCTTTGCTCATCATTACATTACTATATATTATGAAGATACGTGTTTTATCCATATTCTCCCTACTGTTAATATACATAAGCTGTGTTTCCGCACAGGTTCCGGAAAGTGTGTCTAAGGCTTGGCAAGAGAATAAGCTGGCCATGAAGATTAATTTCCGGATGCCAATAAATGATAAAGGAGAAGTTGACGAGGATGAATTGAATTATGCAAAGTTCAATGCCGATTCAATAGTGTCACTTGCAATAAAGTCCGGAATGCAAACAATCATAGCACCCGCTAAAGCTGGTGATATATATTTATTCAACATTTCAAACGACACAAAAAACGGGAACAGGGATTTCATAAAAGAACTTAGCGACGCTTGCCATGATAAGAAAATAAGCTTCGGCATTTATTTCCCTTATATGGAGTACAAGCACGATTATGAAGAATACCCTGCATCGGATGGACTGAGCAAGGACATTAAAAACCAAATAACCAGACTGCTCACGGGATATGGGGAAATATCGGAAATAGATTTCGGCCCGGAACCTAAGACACTTGAACAGAGCAGAGAACTGTACGAACTGGTTCACAGACTACAACCCGATTGCCTTGTAGGCAATAACGCCGGCAACGGACAGTATGACTACTGTAATATACCTGTATTTCGTTTTCAAAAAGAATTCCTTGAATGCAACTGGCGGTATGAATATTTTATAATACCACGACTTTTTCCAATGCATAATATACATGATGATGATTCCAGACCGAAAGCCATATCAATAATAAGGAAAATAGCTGATGCCGTTTCATGCGGAGGCGGATTCATGGTGAATGTGTTTCTTGAAAGAGATGGCGGCATCGACTTTTATGATGAAAGTATAATGAAGAATATAGGTCTATGGCTGGAAGAAAACGGGGAAGCGATATACGACACTGAACGCACTCCATTCCTTGAACATTTCGACTGGGGAACCGTCACAAAAAAAGATAATACCCTTTACCTTATACTGTCAGGTAAATATCCCAAAGATGGAAAGATAAAACTTTATATGCCTGAATACGAGCTGAAAAGTGCCGACGGCAGAATGGCCACTTGTATCCAGAAAAACGGAATGATAGACATAGCTGTACCGGCATCAACCTACAGAAGAAAAATTACACCTTACTATCTGGGATTTACAGTAGATGTGTTGACGCTAAAATTCAAACAGATTATTGAAAATAAACAGCCTGAACCTATAAGGACCATAACGCTGAAACAAAGCAATTCTACTCCTTTACACAGCTTTTATGGATTCGATTATAACAGTAAGTTTAAAAGCAATATAAAATATTCATGGAGTTTTGAGCAACTAATGCTTAAACAACTCGAGCTATTATATACCGGACAGGAAATGGATAAGAAATTGGAGATTGAACTGGACGGCAAAACATACTTTGTAACCCTAAATGAAGGTAAGGCGTCCACACTCTCCATCGCAAGCGGAACGGTTTTCGGAAAACAATATATTTGCGGTCCGGAAAACATGGGATTCCATGCGTCTCGAACCATAGAGACCGACATGGAAAATCCCATAGTGAAAAAATCCGGATGGAAAGAGACAACAGAAGGCAAACAATCGTTTGCTGTAAAAGCCTACGATACATATTATGTGATGCAAAACATCGAATCACTCAAAGAGCAAAACATCATAATGGATGCTGGAGGAGGAAATGGCATTGAAATTTACCTGAACGGAACATCTGTAATGAAATACCTGAATCCTTACGGAGAGAAATTCAGAACGCGTAAGGTTCTTATTCCACTGCAGAAAGGAAACAACCAGATAGTAATGAGAGTATATAACGGATTCAAGAAGGATATGAGTTACATACTTCATCTTTCTAAAGATCAGACTATATACAAACAGGAATTAACATTACCGGAAATAAGCACAAAAAAGTTTCACGAACTTAAAGTCCGTCAGTCAGAATTACCTTCTGCACATTCTGATACAGAATTGTCAAACCTACGCATAAGACTGAGAAGAATAGCATTATAACATTATAATAACATTATGAATACCGAATTAACGCTGATAAGAATAACAGGCATAGACCGACCGGGACTGACAGCGTCTGTTACAGAAATTCTATCCAAATATGATGTGACAATACTGGATATAGGCCAGGCTGACATACACCAGACATTGTCACTTGGCATCCTTTTCAAAAGTAAGGAAACAGAATCCGGGAATATCATGAAAGAACTCCTTTTCAAGGCATCGGAACTTGGTGTGAACATAAGGTTCTACCCTATATCCGTGGAAGAATACGAAAACTGGGTTTCAATGCAGGGAAAAAACAGATACATCATCACTATCTTGGGCAGAAGGCTGACAGCAAAACAGATTTCGGCCGCCACAAAGATAATAGCCGACCAGGGACTGAACATAGACTCCATAAAGCGACTTACCGGACGTGTTCCGCTCGATGAAGAAAAGGCAAGCGTAAGAGCATGTATAGAATTTTCAGTCAGAGGCACACTGAAGAACAGAGTCGAGATGCAGCGCAGCCTGATGAAACTGAGCAGCGAAATGGGTATGGACTTCTCGCTCCAGCTTGACAATATGTACCGCCGTATGCGAAGGCTGATTTGTTTCGATATGGACTCCACTCTGATACAGACAGAGTGCATAGACGAACTGGCGGAACGTGCCGGAGTAGGAGAACAGGTAAGAGCCATAACCGAACGCGCCATGCGAGGAGAAATAGACTTCAAGGAAAGTTTCACCGAGAGAGTTGCCCTGCTGAAAGGTCTGGACGAGAGCGTAATGAAGGAAATAGCCGAAAACCTGCCTATCACGGAAGGAGTGGAAAGGCTGATGTTCGTACTGAAACACTACGGGTATAAGATAGCGATACTGTCCGGAGGTTTCACCTACTTTGGCGAGCATCTGAAACGCAAGTTCGGAATAGACTATGTTTATGCCAACGAACTTGAAATAGAAAACGGGAAACTCACCGGAAGATACCTTGGCGAGATAGTTGATGGAAAGCGTAAGGCCGAGCTGCTCAGACTGCTGGCACAGGTAGAGAAAGTGGACATAGCACAGACCATAGCTGTGGGCGACGGTGCAAACGACCTGCCTATGCTATCTACAGCCGGATTGGGAATTGCCTTCCATGCCAAACCAAAGGTGGTGGAGAATGCCGAACAGTCCATAAACACCATAGGTCTGGACGGAGTGCTGTACTTCCTTGGCTTCAAGGACTCCTATCTTGACGAAAAAGGGAAATTGTAAATAGATTTCTTGGTGCCGACTATAGTCGGCAATGGTGCTGACCATAGTGGGCAATGCTGCCGACTATAGTGGGCAGAGCTGCCGACCATCGTCAGCACCAAAAAACGACGAATAAAAAATCCCGGAACAAGCATCAGTGTCTGTTCCGGGATTTCTGTATTGTAAGGGTAATATCAATTGTTTATCACGATATATCCGTTCAGATATGTGGCAATGACGAGCCATAATATATAAGGTATAAACATATACAGCGCAGGCTTGTCTTTCTTGCTTACAGCCATCATAAACCAAACGACGGAAGCATCAAGCAGAAGTATATCAACCATCCCCCAAACCGGCATACGCATGGTGAAGAACAATATGCTCCAAAGGAAATTCAGCACCAGCTGTACAGTCCAGATGAATACTCCTTCCTTATATCCCTTGTTCAGCACCCGTCCCAATGAAAGTCCCATGAGGAGATATATTATGGACCATGCTATAGGAAAAGCTATGTTCGGAGGTGTCAAACCTGACTTATTCAGATGAGGATACCACTCGACCATAGACTCAGCCTGAAGTTTGCTTGCCGCAAACCCTATGCCAAAGCATAACAGTACAGGCCAGATGTAATTGATAATGCGCTTCATAACCGAAAGGATTTATGTTTATATGAATATTATCTGATAAACAGAAGCTCACGATATTTAGGTAGTGTCCACATACGGTCGTCTACTATCAGTTCGAGCTTGTCGATATGATAGCGGATAAGTTCCAGCATAGGAGCGATATTGTCATGATATGCGATTGCTCTTTCGCGGATAGACTCTATTCTGTTGGCTACCTTTCTTGCCTCTACCATAGCATCTACATTTTCCTTGATATAAGCGGTATGTTCAGCTATTTCCTTGATGATAGCTATATTCTCAGCCGAAAGACTGTTGGCCTCATCATCAGAGAAGATTGA
>CALUJF010000072.1 GCA_944320855.1 uncultured Phocaeicola sp. | reverse complement strand
GAAGGAAAGAAGATGCTTCCCCTTCCCTTATCTTTTATTGCTGTCAAAATACTATCCTCTATGCTTGCCATTGAATTATTTTTTGTCGCAAAAATATAAATTATTTGCGACTAATTCAAGAATTGGCCAAAATATAAAGTACTATTAAATATTACTTATTAAGACACTATAGCCGTTTTAAATGATATTGGAATATTGTTGCAAAGATGAAATTTTCGACAAGACAAAAGAGAAATATTAAGAAATCAAGAATGATAAAATTCGCAGTGTTGTCAGGGACAAGCTTAATAAGAAAGAAAAACAGCAATTTATATTGGAAAATCAAACAGGAATATAGTAAAAGTGAGGAAAACTGAATTTTGATTATAATATACTATTGTCGTAGAGAGCTATCACATGCTATAAAATTGATTCCCAACAATAAATAATCTATCACGGAGATTAGTAGAAACGGGGCAGTAGAAATTTAGTGGGGATAACCATACAACTTAGCAATTCTGAAGAGAAAGAACTTTTTATCCGTTACTCCATGCAGATTGGCTCTGAATAGTTTGATTTTAGCATTAAATGATTCAGCAGCAGCGTTAGAGGAACGGTTGTTGTAGAAGTTCAGTATTTCATCATAATGCTCATAGAAAGTAGTGGCAATAACATTGAACTGCTTCAGTCTGGAGTTGTCCACCTTGTTATACCATCTGGCCATGCTTAACCGTGCGGCATCCTTTAATGTATTCTTAGAGAATATCATTCTCAGCGAATGTGATAATCCATAAGCCATTTGAATGTCCGGATACTCATCAAAAAGGATTTCAGCCCTTTTCTTTTGTTTTTCCGTCCATTTGTCTGCGGATTTGAACAGAAGATAACGACTTCTGATAAGCAGTTCAGGGCGGGTATCTCCATTGGGAAAACGGAACGGTTCATAGGGTTTTCCTGAATGTTTACATTCTTCCATTTCTTCATTGCTCTGCTGTAAGGCATCCCAACGGTGTGCCACACGAATCTCCTGTACGGCATCACAAGCCAGTTTTTGTATGTGAAAACGGTCTATCACTCTACTGGCTTTCGGGAATGCGGTAGAAACGATTTTGCGCATCGAATCGGAAAGATCCAAAGTCACTTCCTCTACTTTCATACGTTCTTCCTCGTCTATCAGTTCCAGTACTTTTATTACGTCTTCCGATTTCGTGCCGGAGACAACTGCTACCAGGCTTCCTTCACCGGTGTGGCGGTCACGGTTGGTGATAAACGTGTAAAGCTCACCGTTAGACAGGGATGACTCATCAATAGCAAGGTGCGGACCTATGTTTTCCGGAAATAACAGCCATTCCTCGGCATGGTCAAGCTGTTCCCAGTTACGGAAGTCGCTTAACGTTTCCTTGTACTGCTTCTCAAATGTATGTGCGTTTATGTGGTAGAACGTTTCAAGCGTACGGCAGGTCACAGGGGATGTCTCCATACGTTTCTTTTAAAAAAGCCCCGAACTCCTTAGAGTAACGGGTGCCCTTGCATACCACATCAAGATTGATTGGAATACTGAAACTTTTGCCTGTGCGTACATCTGTCCACCTGCGACGACGGATAATCAATACAACCTTATGGTCACGGATTGGGAAATCAGTGACATTTACAGGTTCCATAAAACCTTTGGACACAAAATTAACATCACCTGACAAGTTCGGATTCATTAACTCATCAAGATGAATATGAATCTCATTTAAAGTTTGTTCTAAACCCGTTATCCTAAAATAATCCAGTATTGCTGAAGGTAGCACGATGCGTGCAAGCACTTCCAATTGATTCGTTTCCATAAGACAAAGGTCGCAATTTATAGGGATAATAAAAATTAATCCCCACTAAATTTCTACTGCGCCGTAGAAACTCAATCTTCAAAAAGATGAAACTCAAACCTTTTGTTTTCGCATGAAAAGAAAAAAAGCAGCTACGAATCCGTAACTGCTTTTTCTTTGTGGACCAGCCAGGGCTTGAACCTGGGACCTCCAGATTATGAGTCTGTTGCTCTAACCAACTGAGCTACAAGTCCGATGAATCGTTTTATTTTCGATTGCGATGCAAAGGTAACGTTTATTTTTTATTCTGCAAACATTTCAAGAAAAAAAATGAAACTTTTTATTCCATACATCCACTTTATATGTCAAACAATGAAATATAACGGTAAGGGAAGAATGCATTTTGCATAATGGATAAAAGCAAAATGCAAAAGAGAAAAACCAAAAACAACCGTTCATATTCTATAAATACAATCTATATTTATATATATACAACTTATATATTTATATATACAAGTTATATTTATAAAAACAAAGACTGTATTTAGAGATTTATTCAGCACAAAATATATTTTTATTCACCATCTCAAGAGTTTATTTTGTAGAAATCCACGGACACATACTATGGATTAAGAAGTTTTACACCGCATGACACCGTAACTTCGGAGATATTGTTGTATTTTTGCACCGATTAATCGATTAAAAATTAAAGACATGTCACAGAAAATGAATGAAAATCATCTGAACGGACTTACTGACCAGGAGGTTATTGCCAGCCGTCAGAAATATGGGGAAAACTTGCTTACTCCTCCAAAGCGTCCGTCAATCTGGAAACTTTATCTCGAGAAATTCCAGGACCCTGTCATCAGAGTTCTTCTGGTGGCTGCCGTTTTTTCACTTATCATATCAATTTTTGATAGCGAGAATTTTTTCGAAACTATAGGTATCTTCTTCGCTATTTTCCTGGCTACGGGTATCGGATTCTATTTTGAATATGACGCCAACAAGAAGTTCGACCTTCTGAATGCTGTAGGCGAGGAAACTCCTGTCACCGTTATACGAAACGGAAAGGTAAAAGAGATTCCGAGAAAGGAAATCGTAGTCGGAGATATAGTGATTCTGAACACTGGTGATGAGATTCCGGCCGACGGTACACTGGTGGAGGCTGTTTCACTGCAGGTGAACGAGGCGAGCCTTACCGGTGAGCTTATGGTAAACAAGACTACCGACCCTGAACATTTTGATGATGAGGCTACATATCCGTCGAATGCCGTAATGCGCGGTACTACAGTTACGGACGGACACGGAACAATGAAAGTTGACCGTGTGGGTGACGCTACAGAAATCGGTAAGGTTGCTCGTCAGTCAACAGAACAGAGCGACGAAAAGACTCCGCTAAACATACAGTTGGAGAAGCTAGCCAACCTGATTGGTAAGGTAGGTTTCACTATCGCCATACTTACTTTCGTGATTTTCACAGGTAAAGACCTTTATGCATATTTCACTGCCAATACAGTTGAGACATGGGAACAGTGGCTTGAGGTAGCTCAGATTGTATTGAAATACTTCATGATGGCTGTAACGCTGATTGTTGTGGCTGTGCCTGAAGGACTTCCTATGAGTGTGACACTGAGTCTTGCGCTGAACATGCGCCGAATGCTGAAGACCAACAACCTTGTGCGCAAGATGCATGCATGCGAAACTATGGGTGCCATCACTGTGATTTGTACAGACAAAACCGGTACTCTTACTCAGAACCTGATGCAGGTGCATGAAGCACAGGTGGACGAATCAAATCCTGAGCTTGTGGCAGAAAGCATTGCCGTAAACTCTACCGCTTTCCTTGAAGAGAAGGCCGAAGGAGAAAAGCCGTCTGGTGTGGGTAATCCTACAGAAGTCGCCCTGCTCTTGTGGCTCAACGGAAAGGGTGCCAACTATATCTCACTGCGCGAAAATGCCCATACAGTAAACCAGCTTACTTTCTCTACAGAGAGAAAATATATGGCTACACTCGTTGATTCACCTGTAATGAACAAACGTGTTCTATATATAAAAGGTGCACCTGAAATAGTAATGTCGAAATGTTCATTGAGCGACGACAAAATAAAGGCATACAACGAACAGCTTCTTGCATATCAGAACAAGGCTATGCGTACCCTTGGACTTGCATACAGAATCATCCCTGAAGGAAAATCGGAAGACTGTGCAGAGCTTGTGGCTGAAGGCGGTATGACATTCCTCGGAATATTCGCAATCAGCGACCCAATACGTCCTGACGTGCCTGATGCAGTCAAGAAATGCCAGTCGGCAGGTATCGGTGTGAAGATTGTAACCGGCGATACTCCGGGAACAGCTACAGAAATTGCCCGCCAGATTGGTTTGTGGACTGAAAACGATACTGAACGCAACCGTATCACAGGTACAGACTTTGCCGCACTGAGCGACGAAGAGGCTCTTGAAAGAGTGCTTGACATCAAGGTTATGAGCCGTGCGCGCCCTATGGACAAACAGCGTCTTGTACAGTTGCTGCAGCAAAAAGGTGCGGTAGTGGCAGTTACAGGCGACGGTACAAACGATGCTCCTGCCCTCAACCATGCCCAGGTTGGTCTGTCAATGGGTACAGGTACTTCTGTGGCTAAAGAAGCCAGCGACATCACTCTGCTCGACGATTCATTCCACAGTATAGCTACAGCCGTGATGTGGGGACGTTCGCTCTATAAGAACATACAGCGTTTCATCGTGTTCCAGCTTACCATCAATGTGGTGGCATTGCTTAGTGTCCTGCTCGGAGCATTCTTCGGCTCTGCCCTTCCGCTCACCGTTACACAGATGCTTTGGGTGAACCTGATTATGGATACTTTCGCAGCCATGGCCTTAGCCTCAATATCTCCAAGTATGGACGTGATGAACGAAAAGCCACGCAAGCGTACAGACTTCATCATCAGCAAGGCTATGCAGAAGAATATCTTCGGTACAGGCATCTGCTTCCTCATCGTACTGATGGGGCTTATGGCTTATATGAATAATTCTGCCGCAGGTATGGATGTTCATAACCTGACTATTTTCTTCACTGTGTTCGTGATGCTTCAGTTCTGGAATCTGTTCAATGCCAGCGTATTCGGAACAAATCATTCCATCTTCAAGGATGCAGGTCATGCACTTGGTATGCTCAGTGTGGCACTGATAATCCTCGTAGGTCAGTTTATCATCGTAACTTTCGGCGGTAAGGTATTCCGCACAGAGGCTCTTCCGCTGATGGATTGGCTTTATATAATAGGTGGAACTTCCATTGTGCTTTGGATTGGCGAAATTTGGAGAGGTATCAAGAGAATGAGCTCTAAAAGATAGCTGAAAAGGTTTCAGTTGACAAGTTAACAAGGTCTTAGAATATGGACTCAAAAATCAAGAATATAATATTTGACTGGGGTGGCGTTCTTATCGACGTCACCTTAGACAGATTTCTCGCCGAATGCAAGGCTGCCGGAATCTGTTTCGAGGATAAGGAAATAACCGGCACACACAAGACCGGCTTCTTCCTTGAATATGAACTTGGCAATATATCTGATGACGATGCACGCAATGAGTTGCGCCGCAGAGCAGGCAAGGATATCTCAGATGCGGAAATCGACCGCATATGGAACACCATGATAGAAAGAATCCCGGAAGAAAAGCTTGAGCTGCTTTGCAAATTGAAGGATAAATACAATCTGTATATACTAAGCAACACAAATGCAATTCACTGGGACAATGTAGCACCGGAAGTGTTCAGCTATAAAGGTTTGGGTATAAATGATTTCTTCAAGAAGGTATTCCTCTCGCATGAGATGCACCTTGCAAAGCCTGACACAGCCATTTATCTGAAAGCATTGTCGGATGCAGGTATCAAGGCTGAAGAAACAATGTTCATCGACGATTCAAAACTGAACTGTGATGCAGCACAATCGGTAGGTATAAATGCCGTACATTACATTCCGGGAGAAGACCTCTCGCTGATTTTCAAATAATAAAAATGGAGTTTATAGAAGAATACGATAAAACCGACATAAAGCCATGCGCGGCAACAATAGGATGCTTCGACGGAGTACACACAGGACACCGCTATCTGGTAAAACAGGTTCGCGACATAGCCGATGAGAGAGGTCTGGGAAGTGCCCTTATCACCTTTCCTGTACATCCGCGCCAGGTAATGCAGGCAGACTATATGCCGGAGTTGTTATCGTGTCCGGCACAAAAGACTTCACTAATCAGTTCTCTTGATGCAGATTACTGCATAATGCTTCCGTTCACAAGACAGCTGTCGCAACTTACGGCACGCGAGTTTATGGAACTTCTGCTTAAGAGATACAATGTCCGTGCATTGGTTATTGGCTACGACCACCGTTTCGGACACAACCGCACTGAAACTTTCGAGGATTATTGCCGCTACGGACAGGAACTTGGCATGTCCGTGATAAAGGCCGAGCCTCTGAAGTGCGGGATTACAGACACTTTCATCAGTTCGTCTGCCATAAGAAAGCTGCTTAAATCAGGCGATGTGGTCACAGCAAACAGTTTCCTCGGATATAACTATTATATCGACGGCACAGTGACCGACGGACATAAGGTAGGACGCAAAATAGGTTTCCCCACTGCAAACATCATTCCTTCGTGTCCGGAAAAACTTATACCTGAGAACGGAGTTTACGCCGTGCGTGTACCCATTGGCAATACTGTTTACAAAGGGATGCTGAACATAGGCAACCGCCCTACCCTGAACAATGGCAGCAATATCAGTATCGAGGTACATATCATAGACTTCAGCGGTGACATATATCATCATCCGTTGAGGATAGAGTTCGTCAGCAGAATAAGGCCGGAGATTAAGTTCGCCTCGATGGAGGAGCTGATAGAACAATTAGAGAAAGACAAGACGATAATATCAAAAATAGAATAATTTTAAAAACAAAAAATGAAGACATTCGAAGAATTAGGCGTTTCCGAAGAAATACGCAGGGCAATCGAAGAAATGGGATATGAGTATCCTATGCCCGTACAGGAAGAAGTTATACCGTATTTATTAGGAAACGGAAATGACGTAGTGGCTCTGGCACAAACCGGAACCGGAAAAACAGCCGCATTTGGTCTGCCGCTGATACAGAAAATAAACATCAAAGAATGTGTACCGCAAGCACTTGTGCTATGCCCTACACGCGAACTATGCCTGCAGATAGCAGGTGACCTTACTGACTATTCAAAATATATTTCAGACCTTAAGATATTACCTGTATATGGAGGTTCATCCATAGAAAGCCAAATCAGAAGCCTGAAGAAAGGTGTACATATCATAGTGGCTACTCCGGGACGACTCATCGACCTTATGGAACGCAAGGTGGCACGCCTTGAAACTATCAGAGATGTGGTGATGGACGAGGCTGACGAGATGCTCAACATGGGATTCACAGAGAGTATCAATGCCATACTCGAAAAGATACCTGAGGACCGCAATACTCTGATGTTCTCTGCCACAATGAGCCCTGAAATCTCGCGCATTGCGAAGACTTATCTGCATAATGCGAAAGAAATAACCATAGGAACAAAGAACGAGGGCAGCAAGAACGTAAACCATATAGCATACATCGTACACGCAAAAGACAAGTATCTCGCACTGAAACGTGTCGTGGACTATTATCCTCAGATTTACGGTATCATCTTCTGCCGTACACGAATCGAGACTCAGGAGATAGCCGACAAGCTGATACAGGACGGATATAGCGCCGACTCTCTTCACGGCGAACTGAGCCAGGCTCAGCGTGACCTCGTGATGCAGAAGTTCCGCCAGCGCCATCTGCAGCTTCTTGTCGCTACCGACGTGGCAGCACGCGGACTTGACGTGAACGACCTTACTCACGTTATCAACTATGCCCTGCCTGACGATACAGAGAGCTATACTCACCGGAGCGGACGTACAGGCCGTGCAGGAAAGACAGGTATCTCTATTGCCATCATCAATATGCGTGAGAAGGGAAAGATGCGTGAGATAGAACGTATCATAAACAAGAAGTTCACAATCGGAACACTCCCTGCCGGAAAAGAGATTTGCGAGCAGCAGCTCATCAAGGTTATAGACGATATAGAAAAGGTTAAGGTGAACGAGGAAGATATCGAAGCTTTCCTTCCGGGCATCTACCGCAAATTTGAATGGCTGAGCAAGGAAGACCTTATCAAGCGTGTGGTATCAATGGAGTTCAACCGATTCCTTGAATATTACCGTAACGCACCTGAAATAGAACAGCCAAAAGCAACCGAGAAAGACAAGTCCGACAAACCTCGCAAGGACCGTGGCAGCGACAAGGAAAAGACTGCCCGCAAGGCTGAAAAGGGCTATACGAGATTCTTCCTCAACATGGGTAAGACCGACGGTTTCTATGCCAACCAGGTTATAGAACTGATTAACCGCAACACGAAGAAGGAGCATATACAGATAGGCCGCATAGACCTGATGCAGAACTTCTCGTTCTTTGAAGTGGCAGAACATCAGACAGACATCGTTCTAAGAGCATTGAACAAGGCTACCGTAAAAGGCAAGCGTATCATAGTTGAAATAGCCGGCGAGAATACCGGAAAGAGCGACAAGAGTGGCAAGAAACGCAATTCAGGTTCTTCTAAAGAAAAAGCTGCAAAGGAAACTCCTGCAAAAGAAAAGAAGGCTTCAAAGAAGGATAAGCCAAGCCGCGAGGAACGCGGATATACATCGGCACGCGGACCAAAGCACAAGGACGACTGGAAGCAGTTCTTCATCCACGACAACAACTCTTCAAATCCGGGATTTGATGATGCCGGAATGGGAAAGAAGAAAAAGAAGAAATAAATCATACATTATAAACCTGAAAGCCTTTTGAAAACTGTTTGCAAAGAGTTTTCAAAAGGCTTTTCAGTATATTGTCATTTCTATTTATTTCCAGTCCTCAGCACCCTGAAGCTTTAGTTTCTGCGTATAAGCCTCAGCCTTCCTTGCTGCTTCGGCCTCATCCTCCGGAGTAGCGAAAGCATGTCTGTATCCTTTCACCTTGTTCCAGTCGCCACGTGTAAAGTCCGGGAATTCCACTGGAGCACAGTTATTATCCATAGACAATTCACCAAGTTCAGCCAGACAGCACCATTCTGCAAGGTCGTACACATCCATATCAAGCGGCAAACCGTTCTGAAGGCAATAAACCAATTTAACCTCCGCATTACAAGGCATATTTCCGTAAGGTTGCGAAGGACTACACCTACAGAAATCAATTCGCGTGTAAAGATAGGAATATTTATATTCAGAATAAGAGTTTTGTACATTAAAAGACATCAGAATCTAAACATTTTAGTAACTTGGTTATCAAAACTACAACATTTCATTACATCATGATAAAAAACATGGCTTTCAAGTTACAACATATAAAAAAAAACCGTATATTTGGAAAAACCAAAAGTTTATACTTATTTGACTATATACGAAAACTGTATTTCTAACCTAAATTTTAAAAGATATGGACGTACAAAGTATAGGGAAAAACGCAGGTGTGTTATGGCAAGTGCTTAATGGCGAACACCGCAAATGGTCTTACAGCGAGATTAAGAAAACATCCGGACTGTCAGACAGAGAACTGAACGCAGCAATAGGCTGGCTGGCAAGAGAAGGCAAACTGAACATCGAAGAAACTCAGGTAGGAAAAAGAAACATACTCTACGTTGAACTTAACTTTTTTATCGGATAATATGGACAAACATGTAATAGGAGAAAATGCCGGAAAAATATGGAGGCTCCTGAACAACGGCGAGAGATGGGAGTATGAACAACTCAAGGATGCTTCCGGACTGTCTGACAGGGACCTGAACTTAGCCATCGGCTGGCTGGCAAGGGAAAACAAGATTTATTTTGAAAAGAATAAAGAGCAGGATAAAGAATACATCTATTTGTCGATAGACTTGTATTTTTAAGAATTTATTACTGTCAAATCATACAATAAACGCACGAATGACATTATAGCTGATGGAGTTCGTGCGTTTATTATTTTATAAAATAAAACTCCTGCCGAGCATTACCCGACAGGAGTCTGATATCAATATTTTATGTGATTAAAAGGGGAAGATTACATCATGCCACCCATGCCGCCCATTCCCGGAGCACCCATTGGCATTTCAGGTTTGTCTTCCTTCTTTTCTACTATTACACATTCAGTAGTCAAGAACATACCTGCTATTGAAGCTGCATTCTCAAGAGCAACACGAGTTACTTTTGCAGGGTCAACAACACCGGCAGCATGCAAATGTTCGTAAACGTCTGTACGTGCATTGTAACCGAAGTCACCTTTACCTTCACGTACTTTCTGTACCACTACAGCACCTTCCTTACCGGCGTTAGCTACAATCTGACGAAGAGGTTCCTCGATGGCACGCTTGATGATTTCGATACCAGTTGTTTCGTCAGCATTGTCACCCTTCATGCCTTCCAAAGCGTCGATTGCACGGATGTAGGTCACACCACCTCCAGGTACGATACCTTCTTCGATAGCGGCACGAGTTGCACACAAAGCATCATCAACACGGTCTTTCTTTTCCTTCATTTCCACTTCGCTGGCAGCACCTACATAAAGAACTGCTACACCGCCTGACAACTTGGCAAGACGTTCTTGAAGTTTTTCTTTGTCATAGTCAGAAGTAGAATTCTTCATCTCAGCCTTAATCTGGTTGATACGTTCCTGAATAAGTTCTTTCTGGCCGGCACCGTTTACTATAGTAGTATTTTCCTTAGAAACAGTAATCTTATCGCAAGTACCAAGCATTTCGAGAGTAGCCTGTTCAAGTTTCAAGCCCTTCTCTTCGCTTATCACGATACCGCCTGTCAATACTGCGATATCTTCAAGCATAGCTTTACGACGGTCGCCGAAGCCCGGAGCCTTAACAGCACATATCTTCAGCTGTCCGCGCAGACGGTTAACTACAAGTGTAGTCAATGCTTCGCTGTCAACATCTTCTGCTATAACCAACAAAGGAC
>CALUJF010000071.1 GCA_944320855.1 uncultured Phocaeicola sp. | reverse complement strand
CGTCAGCTAGTTCTTCGATATATGGAGCAATCTGCTTGCATGGACCACACCATGTTGCCCAAAAGTCCAATACTACAGGTTTACCCTCTGCCATTATCTCTTCAAAATTCTGATCTGTAATGTTAAGTGCCATTTTTTCTATCTTTTTAAGTTTATATATTCTTTAGTTTGTCGTTATTCGCAACAAATATAGATTAATTTATTTTATAGTCCAACTGTGATTGCGATTTTAAATAATTAATCAAATCTTTTTGTACGGAAACCTTGATAGAACGTGAAGAAAGATTCACATACATCTGCCCGTCATCGTCCATAATGTAGAACAACAGTTCCGCATTTCCAGGATTCTGTTTCACTATGGAACCGAACTCCGTGATAAATTCATCGTCTATAGATGAAAGCGGAGCCTTGACGGTTATTCTCTCAATTACTTTCTCCTTGACATCAGGCAAAAGCTCTATCGTATTGATTTTAACTTCCCACTCGTCCTGTTTCCATTGTTTTGGCTGACATTTGCCATGCATATATAAAAACATTCCTTCGCTGAAAAAGTTCTTCTTTTCTACCCATTCATTGCCAAAAAATGCAAATTCAGCTACTCCGGAATAGTCTTCAACCTTTGCAACTCCGTATGGTTTACCGGTTTTGGTGTATCCCTCGCGCACTCCGGTCACTATCCCGCCGAGTATCAAATCTCTGTTCTGCAATGGTGTCAAATCGGCCAAATCTGCCATATGAACATTACATACATTCTCCAAAACAACGGCGTATTCATCCAACGGATGTGCAGAAAGGTATATTCCCACCAACTCGCGTTCGCGGTTAAGACGTTCAAGGTCGCTCCATGATGCTGCCGGGACTATTTCGGGTGTAGCAATCTCTACTGCCATTTCTCCACCGAACAGTGAGTTAGTGGCAGCAGCCTTGTCTACCTGATATTTGTTTCCGTATCTTACAAGAATTTCTACGAATGTTTCTTCCTTTGCATTCTTCACGAAGAAATCTTCACGCTTTATTCCCGGGAAGCTGTCAAACCCTCCTGCAAGGGCAAGATTTTCAATATTCTTTCTATTGCATGAAGACAGGTTCACACGCTGGACAAAGTCGAATATATTCTTGAATTCACCGTTTTTTCTGCGTTCTTCAAGGATACTCTGTACAGCCGATTCTCCAACGCCTTTTATGGCACCCATACCGAAACGAATGTCGCCACGACTGTTTACAGAGAATTTCAGCTCACTTTCGTTTACGTCAGGACCCAATACATTGATACCTGTAGCCTTACATTCGTCCATCAGTTTGGTGATTTCGGTGATGTTGGCAATGTTTCGGCTCATTGTGGCAGCCATGTACTCCGACGGATAGTTGGCCTTCAAGTATGCAGTCTGATATGCTACCCATGAATAACAGGTGGCATGCGACTTGTTGAACGCATACGAGGCAAACTTTTCCCAGTCTGCCCAAATCTTCTCGAGCACCTGAGGGTCGTGACCGTTCTTCTTTCCACCTTCGATGAACTTAGGTTTCATGTGGTCCAACTTGTCGCGGAGTTTCTTACCCATCGCCTTACGGAGAGCATCAGACTCACCTCGGGTAAAGTCGGCAAGCAGACGCGACAGCAACATGACCTGCTCCTGATACACCGTAATACCATAAGTATCCTTAAGGTACTTCTCCATGATAGGTATATCATACTCGATAGGCTTACGTCCATGCTTACGGTCGATAAAGTCCGGAATATAGTCCATAGGTCCCGGACGATAGAGGGCATTCATGGCGATAAGGTCCTCGAATGTTGAGGGTTCCAATTCGCGAAGATATTTCTGCATTCCGGCAGATTCAAACTGGAATGTTCCGATTGTTCGTCCGTCGCCATACAACTTATAAGTGGCAGGGTCATCTATCGGTATCTCATCGATATTCAATATTATGCCCTTGCTGTGCTTTATATTTTCTATGGCTTCCTTTATGATAGACAGTGTCTTCAGTCCGAGGAAGTCCATCTTGATAAGACCGGTATCTTCAATCACCGAACCTTCATACTGAGTAACAAGCATCTTCTCGCCCGTTTCCTTATCGTCAGCCGTACTTACCGGAACCCAGTCTGTGATATCGTCACGACAAATGATTGTACCACAGGCATGTACACCGGTATTACGCACGTTGCCCTCAAGCATTTTGGCATACTTGATTGTATCTCTAAGGATAGGGTCTGTAGAAACCTCTGCAGCCTGAAGTTCAGGAACGTAAGCTATCGCATTTGGAAGATTCAGTTTCTTATCAGGTATCTTGTCCGGTACGAGTTTGCAGAGTCTGTCCGATTCAGAAAGAGGTAGTTTCTGTACTCGCGCCACGTCCTTAATAGCCAGTTTGGTGGCCATAGTACCGTATGTAATGATATGAGCCACCTTTTCCTGTCCATATTTCTCTGTCACCCAGTTGAGGACACGTCCGCGTCCGTCATCATCGAAGTCCACATCGATATCGGGAAGGGAGATACGGTCCGGGTTAAGGAAACGCTCAAACAGAAGGTCATATTTAATCGGGTCTATCTGTGTGATTCCCAAACAGTATGCCACAGCCGAACCTGCTGCGGAACCACGACCGGGACCGACAGATACATCAAGCTTATTTCTTGCAGCAGAGATAAAGTCCTGCACGATAAGGAAGTAACCAGGAAAACCCATGGTTTTCATGATGTGCAGCTCAAACTTTATTCGTTCGCTTACTTCTTCATTGAGGACTTCTCCATAACGACGTTTAGCTCCATCGTATGCTAACTTTGCCAGATAGTCTGCTTCCAACTTTATACGATACAACTTATCGTAACCTCCAAGTCTCTTGATTTTGGCATTGGCAGAAGCCTCATCCATTACCACATTGCCGTTCTCATCCTGCGTAAATTCATCAAACAGGTCTTTCTCTGTAAATTTCTTACGGTATTCTTCTTCTGTTCCAAAGTCCTCAGGAATGGCAAATGTAGGCATGATAGGCGGATTGTCTATAGAATAGAATTCTACACTGTTGCAGATATCTACTGTATTAGACAATGCTTCTGGCACATCGGCAAATAGTTCGTTCATCTCCTCGCGTGTCTTCATCCACTCCTGTTTGGTGTAAAGCATACGGTTAGGGTCGTCAAGGTCCTTTCCGGTACTTAAGCAGATAAGTCGGTCGTGCGCTTCGGCATTTTCCTCGTCCACAAAATGCACGTCGTTAGTACAAACCAACTTTACATTATATTTCTTTGAGTACTCTAACAGTTTTGCATTGACAACCTGCTGCAAAGGATATGCTTCATGGTTTGCCCTCTGCACTGTTGCCTTGTGGCGCTGAAGTTCAAGATAATAGTCATCACCGAACAGATTCTTATACCAGCGAATAGCCTCTTCGGCTTCTTCAAGCTGTCCGGCTGTAATCTTCTTCGGAACCTCTCCACCAAGACATGCAGAACATACTATAAGTCCTTCATGATACTTTTCCAATTCTGCACGGTCCGTACGCGGGCGCATATAGAAACCTTCTGTCCATGCCTTGGACACAAGTTTGATAAGATTGTGATATCCCTTAAGATTCTTTGCAAGGACTACAAGGTGATAACCGCTCTGGTCCTGCTTGCCGTCTTTCTTGTCAAGTCCGCGACGAGCAACATACATCTCACATCCTATGATAGGCTTGAAGAGTCTGTCCTGTGCTGCCTGCAACTGCTTTCTGCATTCAGCCAGCTCCTCTTCAGGATTTTCCGATTCAGTTTCTCCCTTCTCGAGAGCGGCTATCTTCTTCTTCAAATCCTTTATCTCACCATTTGTTCCTCCGTTTTTCTTGTTTACATAATTGAAAAACTCCTTGATACCGAACATGGCACCATGGTCTGTAACGGCTATACCTCTCATTCCGTTGGCAATAGCCTTATCGACCAACTTGGGAATTGAAGCCTGTCCGTCAAGAATAGAATATTGGGTGTGAACATGTAGATGAACAAAATCCTGCATATCTTATATAAAAAACTTTTTACTTCTTTAATTGGTTAAAATAAACATCAAGCAATTTCTTTGCTGCCGTAAACGATGTGGCCTGACCGTTCAGGACCTCTTTTTCCTTTATCTCAAGCATATCGGCTATCAACGGGTCTTGATAGAAACTGTCGCGAAGATGTTCGTTTATAGTTTCATACATCCAGTATTTGGCCTGTTCGTTTCTTCTGTAATCGAAATATCCGTTTTTCTTCACAAAGTCCACATAGGCATATACCATGTCCCATATCTCCTTTACACCGATATTGTAGAATCCGGAATATGTAAGAACCTGTGGAGTCCATCCTGATTCAGGAGCCGGGAAAAGATGAAGTGCATTGCGGAAATGCGCAGCTGCAAGCTTGGCTTTCTCCACGTTATTACCGTCAGCCTTATTGATGATGATTCCATCGGCCATTTCCATTATACCTCTCTTGATGCCCTGCAGTTCGTCGCCTGTTCCTGCAAGCTGTATCAGGAGGAAGAAATCCACCATGGAATGTACGGCTGTTTCACTCTGCCCTACTCCTACGGTTTCTACAAATATCTTATCGAATCCTGCTGCCTCGCACAGGATGATGGTTTCACGGGTTTTGCGTGCCACTCCACCAAGCGAACCTGCCGAAGGGCTGGGGCGTATGAAAGACTTTGGATGAACGGACAGTTTCTCCATTCTGGTCTTATCGCCCAAAATACTACCTTTGGAACGCTCGCTGCTCGGGTCAATAGCCAATACTGCAAGCTTGCCTCCCTTTTCTTCAAGAACATGGAGTCCGAAAACATCAATAGAAGTACTCTTACCGGCTCCCGGTACACCGCTGATACCCACTCTGACCGAGTTTCCGGAATAAGGCAGACATTTTTCTATAACCTCCTGGGCCAATGCCTGATGCTCCGGCTTGACGCTTTCCACCAGAGTTACAGCACGGCTAAGCATAGTTATATCACCTTTTACTATACCTTCTACATACTCGCCTACAGAGAACTGACGTTTCTTCGGTCTGTTTCTGAGATTTATATAAGGATTAACAATCGAAGGCTGTTCCACCCCCTGATTGACAGTCAGTCCCTTATATTCTTCATTGTTTTCAGGATGTTCCATAATGGTATATTTTATTTGTTTATAACGTCAGCATTTATATTTACCGTAATTTTCGGCTTCTTTGGGTCATTTGTTATCAGAAGCACCCTCGGCTTACCTTTCGAACGCGACAGATTGTTTGCCAATACAGTAACTTTCATTTTTGCCGACTCGCCCGGCTTAATGATATGTCTGTTAAGCTTTACGTTAAGAGCCATAGAAAATACCTGTAAGTCGAGTATCTCAAGATTTGATTTACCGGTATTTGTAATTATAACAGTCTGCGTCTTCTTTTGTTTAGGTTTCAGTCCCGGATAATCAAGTGTAACTGCACTTATATCTGCCACCGGAGGATTCAGTTTCTGCTGATCTGTATTGGATGAAAGATCCGGCAAGAGGACTACCGATACAGAAATCTCATTTTCGCTGTTCACCTTATCTCCCATAAACCTGGACAGATACACTGTGGTACGTGTGATACCAAGCTTGGGAAGTTTGTCTGTATCCAAAGTAACGGTTATCTTACCGTTTTTCTGCGAGCCTAACACTTCCGGTTCAGATTTTGCCGACAAATATGGAGGCAGATGCATCAGAACTGGGTTATACGCCTTGTTTGAAGTATTTGCCACAAGAATTTCAAACTGAGGTTTGTCACCTTTGTTGACATCATCAAACACAATCTCATCCTTATCCGTCCTTACCGCACCGAAACCGAACTTATGTGTATAGGCATAATCCTTAGGGTCGGCGGTAACTTCTCCTGAGAAATCAAGATACAGCGGTACATTTGAGGCATTGCAATACACTCCTACCTCTTTATAGAATTTTCCGATAGCTTCAGCATCAAACACAGCAGTAACCTCACCATTTTCGCCTACCCCTATCGGCTTTTTGCTCCAGTCAGCTTTCATACATCCGCATGAAACAGTAACATTCGAAATAACCAAAGGCTTGTCACCGGTATTGGTGAATACATATTTTACAGTGACCGGATTTCTCCATAGTATATACCCTAAATCCTGTGATTTGGAGTCGAATGATATCTGAGGCTGTGCATTCAATACTGTAGCCACAAAGCCTAATATGCAGATAAGGAAAAATAATCTTTTCATCTTTTATAGTCTTTAATTTTATAGAAACCGTATAAATACGGAAACAAAGATAGACAGAATTTTAATTCTTCACAAAAGTAGACTTGGAATAAATCATAACATAAAGAAAAAGTAACTTATAACAAAAACAAAAAAGACACCACAAGATATATTATTTAGATAATATTTATAAAAATAGGAATTATAAAGCCATTCGGATGAAATTTATAGATTAACTTTGTAAAAATAAAACATTTGCAATATATGATTCCGTCAATTTTAATAGTTGAAGACGACCTCACTTTTTCTACCATGCTAAAGACATGGCTGGGCAAGAAAGGCTTTGATGTGGAAACAGCCGGCACATGTTACAAGGCCCGTAAACTTATATCATCAAAGGATTTCAGTCTGATATTGTCAGACCTGAGACTTCCCGACCAGGATGGCTTGCAGCTTCTCACATGGATGCGAGAGCTTGAAATATACACTCCATTCATCATGATGACAAGCTACGGAGAGATTCAGAATGCAGTGGCTGCCATGAAGCTTGGAGCAACAGATTATATCAAGAAACCGGTACAGCCGGACGAGCTGCTAAAAAAGATAAATGAGGCTCTGGAATCATCATCCCCTGCCGGAAAAGCGCAAAAGCAGGCTCCGGTCAAGAAAACATCCGAAGAAAAATACAGCAACAACTTCTTAGAAGGAGAAAGTGAAGCAGCCGGACAACTATACAGTTATGTCAATTTAGTAGCGCCTACACAGATGTCAGTCCTGATAAACGGTGCAAGCGGAACAGGAAAAGAATATGTGGCCCACAGAATACATCAACTGAGCAAACGATGCGACGAGCCATTCATAGCCATCGACTGCGGTTCTATCCCCAAAGACCTTGCAGCTTCGGAATTTTTCGGACACGTGAAAGGCTCATTTACCGGTGCGCTTACAGATAAGACAGGAGCTTTTGAAGAAGCAAACGGTGGTACACTGTTCCTTGATGAGATAGGAAACCTGAGCTATGAAGTGCAGGTACAGTTGCTCCGTGCCCTTCAGGAAAGAAAAATTAGAAAAATCGGTTCCACAAAAGAGATACAAGTAGACGTACGACTGATATGTGCTACAAACGAAAATCTAAAGGAAGGTATAGCAAAAGGAACATTCAGAGAAGATTTGTATCACAGGATAAACGAATTTACCCTACGGATGCCTTCACTGAAAGAAAGAACGGAAGATATTCTTCTGTTTGCCAATTTCTTTTTAGACCAGGCCAACAAGGAACTTGACAAAGACTTGATAGGTTTCGATGCCAAAGCAAGTAAAATACTTCAGGAATACCAGTGGCCCGGCAACCTCAGACAACTAAAGAACATAGTAAAAAGAGCTACTCTTCTGGCAAGAGGAGAATTCATCACCCCACTGGAACTTGGCGAGGAACTGAACGAAAAGCAGTCTGACAATCAGAATCAGGTCATTATAGGTTCTTCACTAAACAAGGAAGAAACAGAAAAACAGCTTATAATAAACGCACTGAAACAGACCGGAAACAACAAATCGAAAGCTGCAACACTGCTCGGTATAGACAGAAAGACGCTTTACAACAAGTTGAAACATTACGACATTCCACAATAAAGTGTGGAAATTTTCCACACTCTCCACACAATATTCCACAGTCAGAAACAAGCCTGACTGTGGAATATTTTTTATAACCATCTGAACCATAACGAAATAAGCACTATCCATTATTTATGGCACAGCCTTTGCAAATATAAATAACGAATAAGATTTACAATTAGATAAAACTAAGCTAAACACACACAAAACCCAACCCCATAGAATTAAATTTTCTGAGATTGTATCTCACAAACATATAAAGACTACAATCTTATGATAATGAAGATGCCTATGTGTTAAAAACGAAAAGAGCACGCTGTGAAGCATGCTCTTTTATTTTTTTCATATTCCGAATCCATTCCACAAGTTTCCGGACGGCAATTCAGCTGTTACATCTATAATCTCTTTTGATACCGGATGAACAAACTTCACCCTGCGCGAATGCAGACAAATACTTCCATCCGGATTCGAGCGCGGAAATCCGTATTTCAAATCACCCTTAATAGGACATCCCATCTTCGACAACTGACAGCGTATCTGATGATGACGACCAGTGTGAAGATTTACCTCCAGAAGAAAATAATTCTGCGAATGGCCTATCAGCCTGTAATCCAAAACAGCCTTTTTTGAGCCTTTCACCTCCTTATCATAGGCATACGACTTATTCTGCTTTTCATTCTTAACCATATAATGCACAAGAGTACCTTCTTCTGCCGGCGGAGTATTTTTCACAACAGCCCAATAAGTTTTCTCCACCTCTCCGTTTCTGAACATATCGTTCAAGCGACTCAAAGCCTTACTGGTTTTGGCAAACACCACCAGCCCACTTACAGGTCTGTCCAATCTGTGAGTAACACCGATAAAGACATTTCCCGGCTTGTTATACTTCTCTTTCAGATACTGTTTCACAGTTTCAGAAAGCGGTGTATCGCCTGTCTTGTCACCCTGGACAATTTCCGAGGCAGTCTTATTGACTATTATTATATGATTGTCTTCGTAAACTACAGTCATAGAAATGTATTTATAAAAAATCAGGCACAGATTTCATTATACAACGAAGTCTGTGCCCGAACTATATCGTATATGAAAATTACATATTCATACCACCGTCTACCTGAATAACCTGTCCTGAAACGTATGCAGACAAGTCAGAAGCAAGATACAAAGCAGTATTTGCAACATCTTCAGTAGTACCGCCACGACGCAAAGGAATACGTTTGTTCCATTCAGCCTTAACCTCGTCAGAGAGCTGAGCAGTCATTTCAGTAATGATGAAACCAGGAGCGATTGCATTGGCACGGATACCGCGAGAACCAAGTTCCTGAGCGATAGACTTAGCCAGACCAATCATACCTGCCTTAGAAGCAGAGTAGTTGCACTGACCGGCATTTCCGTGTACACCTACTACAGAAGCCATGTTGATGATGTTACCACTCTTCTGACGCATCATGATTGGAGTACAAGCATGGATAAAGTTGAATGCAGATTTCAAGTTTACAGCGATAACAGCATCCCACTGAGCTTCGCTCATACGCATCATCAGTCCGTCCTTAGTAATACCGGCATTGTTTACAAGGATATCTATAGAACCAAATTCTTCCTTAATCTGTTCTACCACCTTTGCAGTATCTTCAAAGTTTGCAGCATTCGAAGCATATCCTTTAACCTTTACTCCCAAAGCAGCAATTTCTTTTTCTGTGTTCAAACCATTCTCATCGATTACCAGGTCAGTAAACGCAATGTTTGCTCCTTCAGCAGCAAACTTCAATGCTATAGCCTTACCGATACCACGAGCAGCACCAGTAATGATAGCAGTTTTTCCAGTTAATAATCCCATAATTATTTTAGTTTAAAATATTACTGTCATTTATCATTCTTCTACCTTGCAGCCAAGCGCTCCGTAGACAATTTTCTTAACATAACGCCACGATGTCTCATCATCAAGTTCTTCGGCTATCTGTCCCCTGATAAAAGGAACCTCTATGCCTTTAATACAGAAATGCAGGATTGAAGCCGTTACATCCACATCATCAATGTCGAACACTCCGGAATCTTTTCCTTCCTGAAGAATTTTTCTGAAAAGAGCAACCTCTTTCATATCAAAATCCTTTCTTTCCGCTTCTACCTTCCATATATCGCGAAAGAAATCGGCTCTCAACGTTCCGTTTCTGTAAACGATAGTCTTCGTGGTTTCCAGATGTGTGAATATCAGTTCCAGTATCTTTTTGTCGGGTGAAATATTCTTCTGAGCCACCTTGTGAAGTGTTTCGTACAGCATTTCTATTTCCGCCTCAACCACAGCCATATATATTTCTTCCTTACTCTTGAAATAAGTATAAAGCGTCCTACGACCCTTTTTGGAAGCAACAGCTATATCATTCATAGTAGTATCCTCAACTCCTTTCTTGGCAAAAAGCTGTCGGGCTACATCCACTAACTTGGCTCTGGTCTTTAATACTGTCATACTATCTTCAATCTATTGCACACCATCTGTATCTGTGTGCAAAAATACATCTTTAAATCATATAATACAAAATATATGGTAAATTTTGTAGATTAATGTACAGAAACTAAGTTTTCGGAGTTTTAATTATGCCATAACCGGATTCAATATCATCCTTCACAATAAATTCCTTTTCAACATCCTCTATATTTGCTCAATCATTGAGCATTTTTCATGAAAATCTGCTCAATGATTGAGCAAAATAGGCAATTTATTCTACCTTCCATTCCTCTACAGTCCCCGTTTCGGACGAGAATGCGGCACCTATCTTATACAATTTACGACTGTCGGACTCATACTCACGGGCATACCCCTTCTCCTCTATCTGACGCAAAGCCTCATCCGCTGTACCGTCGAGCTTGAACTCGAAGATATAGACATAATCCGGAGTCTCAACTATGCAGTCCACACGGCCATGGCTCTGGACTTTCTCTGTATAGACTGTATAGACACTCATAAGGCGCAATATCAGATAAAAAGTATAGTGGAAATACCTTTCCTTCTCATGCTCGTTCTCCTTGCGTCGCATAGTATATGGGATGCTTGCAAGGAAGGAAGTCATACCTGTGCGGAAGTCGTCGAGTTCGCCTTTTTTAAGTTGTGAAGATGCTTTCCGTATCCATGATGCTGTTTCAACCCTATCGCCAAAATAAGAAGAAGCTACTATAGTAAGGAATCCGCGCTTGACCTCGTTGTTTGGAAAATCAAGCAAAAACGTTCCATC
>CALUJF010000070.1 GCA_944320855.1 uncultured Phocaeicola sp. | reverse complement strand
CTGAAAGCTGCTACTAACGACTCATAAATCTACCCTTAATCGTGTATTGGATGATAGTTGCGGATTTTAGGTTTATGAAAAACTTATATATTCGGATTAATATTTATTTGAAAAATTTGTGTGATTATTGCCAATTGTATATTTTTGTCTCAATAATTAACCCTAAACAATAAATGTCATGACTGTAAATATGGAAAAACCCTATGTGGTTGGTATGGACATCGGCGGTACTAATACCGTGTTCGGTATAGTTGATTCTCGTGGGAACGTTTTGGCTTCCGATTCAATCAAAACTCAGGAATACGATGAAATAGAAGCATATGTAGATGCTGTTTGCAAAAAGCTTATCCCTCTTTTGCAGCAGTTTGGCGGTGCTGAGAAGTTTAAAGGAGTTGGTGTAGGTGCGCCTAACGGTAACTATTATAAAGGAACAATCGAGTTTGCTCCTAATCTTCCATGGAAGGGAGTTATTCCTTTGGCTGCCATGTTTGAAGACAAGTTGGGAATCCCTACAGCACTTACAAACGATGCCAATGCGGCTGCAATCGGTGAAATGACTTACGGTGCTGCTCGCGGATTGAGAGATTTCATTATGATTACACTTGGTACAGGTGTAGGTAGCGGTATCGTTGTAAACGGCCAGTTGGTATATGGCCACGATGGTTTTGCGGGTGAGCTTGGTCACGTGATTGCTGAGCGCGACGGTCGTATCTGCGGATGCGGACGCAAGGGTTGTCTTGAGACTTATTGCTCTGCTACAGGTGTTGCACGTACTGCACGCGAATTCCTTGTGGCACGCTCTGAACCAAGTTTGCTTAGAGAAATTCCTGCTGAAGAAATTGTTTCAAAGGATGTTTATGATGCTGCAATCAAGGGCGATAAACTCGCTCAGGATATTTTCGAATATACAGGAAATATTCTCGGTAGAGCTTTGGCAGACTTTATTGCATTCTCAAGTCCGGAAGCCATCATCCTCTTCGGTGGTCTTGCCAAGTCAGGCGACCTTATCATGAAGCCTATCCAGAAAGCTATGGATGAGAATGTTCTTAAGATTTATGCCGGCAAGACTAAGCTGTTGCTTTCACAGCTTAAGGATGCCGATGCTGCCGTGCTCGGTGCAAGTGCATTAGGTTGGGAAGTTAAGGAAGACTAAAGATTTCTTCTTATATTTCAAGTGCTCATCATGTTGTGTATTGACATTGCCTGATGAGCACTTTCTTTATATCCGTAATTATCTGTTTTTACGTTTCTTCCATATGTATGGGCGCAATACATAATAGCTGAAGATGCTTCCCAATACTACTCCGGTGATATTTGCCAGAAAATCCATCCAGTCGCCACCCCTTGTTTCCGTGAGTGTGGCCTGACCTATCTCTATAAGTCCGCTCATTATAATAGGACATATCACTCCACCGATTATCAGATGCTTCCTGATTAAGGGAAAATGCTGTCTGAGATGCTCCGACCACAGTATTACGGTCAGACCTCCGTACATGCATATATGAACCACTTTGTCTATATTCTTTATCTCGCTGATGGATGTCTGCGGTGGTTTGAAAAACGACAGATACAATATTGCTGCTATTACCAAAATAGACAGCGGATAACGCTTTAAATATGTAATCATGTTATAAATATTAATTTTCTCGCCAAAAATATGATATTTTTCGTACATTTGTGCCGTAAAACAGTTCTATTTATCATTTAATATGTTTTTTTATGCAACATCATCACGACAGAGTTAGTTTTGGAAGTAAATTGGGAGCGATATTGGCGGCGGCAGGTTCGGCAGTGGGATTGGGTAATATATGGCGATTCCCATACGAGGCGGGCAATCACGGTGGTGCAGCTTTCATTCTTATATATTTGGGATGTATATTTATATTCGGTCTGCCTATTATGGTGGCAGAGTTTACCATAGGCCGTAGCGCAAAGGCAAGTACAGGAGGTTCGTTCAGTGTATTGGCACCGGGAACGAAATGGAAGTGGGTAGGCTACCTTGGTGTACTTACCGGTTTTCTTATACTGGGATATTATTCTGTTGTGGCAGGATGGACATTGGAGTATCTGCTCCAGGCAGCCATAGGAGGATTCGATGGTAAAAATGCCGAAGGATTTATAGCCATGTTCAATGAGTTTTCTTCCGACCCCTTGCGTCCTATAATATGGCTTACGGTCTTCATGCTTCTTACGCATATCGTTATCGTGAAGGGAGTGAAGAACGGTATCGAGCGTTCTTCCAAGGTTATGATGCCTGTTCTTTTCATTCTTGTGGTTCTTTTGGCAATATGTTCCGTTACCCTTCCCGGAGCGGAGAAGGGACTGGAATTCCTTTTCAAGCCTGATTTCAGCAAGGTGACTCCTGAAGTCTTCCTCGGTGCCATGGGGCAGGCTTTCTTCTCCATGAGCCTTGGTATGGGATGTCTGTCCACCTATGCTTCATATTTCGGCAAGGATACACGACTTGGCCACACTGCTATGAGCGTAGGTATAATAGATACCTTTGTAGCTATTCTGGCAGGAATTATCATCTTCCCGGCAGCTTTCTCCGTAGGTATAAATCCTGGTTCAGGTCCTTCGCTGATATTCATAACTTTGCCGAATGTCTTCCAGCAGGCCTTTTCCGCAGTACCATTTCTTGCTATAGTATGTGCCATGGCTTTCTATCTGCTTCTTGCACTGGCAGCACTGACATCAACCATTTCGCTTCATGAAGTTTCTACAGCATTTTTTCACGAAAAGTTCGGTCTTACGCGAGGAAGGGCAGCTACTATCGTTTCTATAGGCTGCTGGACAATAGGTGTGGTTTCATCGTTGGCATTGGGCGAATGGAGCGGATTCAAGATAGCAGGCATGAATTTCTTCGATGCCCTCGATTATCTGACTGCAAAAATCATGCTTCCCGTTTCCGGTATGTTGTCTGCCATTTTTGTAGGCTGGGTTCTCAATAAGGCTATTGTCAAGGGAGAAGCTACCAACTACGGTGCGCTGAAGCCGACATATTATCCTCTGTATATCTTTATTCTGAAGTTTATAGCACCTTTGGGCATAATGCTTATCTTCCTCAATGAATTGGGATTATTCTAACTGATAATTCTCGATATGTGGAAAGACTGGTTCTTCTATACACGCAGTCAGCGCAGGGTTATTGTTCTGTTGCTGATTATCCTTGTTCTGCTTCTGTTTCTGCTGGTAGGAGAGAAGGCTAACAAGGACAAGGTTGAAATTGCCGCAGAACCATTGCTCATAGCCGACTCCCTTTATTGTAGGATTGAAAAGGAAAGGCAGGAACGCGAACGGAATTATAAAAACAGGACTTACAGAAAGAAGGAGTGGACAGCATTTGAGAAAAAGAAATCCCCGGACACTGTTGTGTATGAAGCAAGGAAGCCAAAGAAAGACTCATTGAGGTTTCCCAGGCAGGAGAAATATTCTGCCGGAATAGTCATAGATGCTAACAGTGCGGACACTTCAATCCTGAAGAAGATACCCGGTATAGGAAGAGTCATTTCCAAAAATATAGTAAGTTACAGAAACCGTTTGGGAGGTTTTTATGATGTCGGACAACTTCTTGAGGTAAAATATGTAGACTCTACTTTACTCGTATGGTTTCAGGTGAAATCAGATGTTTTCCGTAAGATAAATGTCAATAAAGCAAGTATGGAAGAGTTGCGTTCCCATCCGTATATGGATTTCCATAAGGCAAAGGCGATTATCGATTTCAGACGCAAACGCGGACGCATCGGAGGGATGTCACAGATATCGATGTTCAAGGAATTTTCCGACGAGGATATAAGCAGACTAAGCCATTATTTCACGTTTGAATAATCCGTGATTATAGTTTATCAGCCGTTCACCGGCTGTTCAGTGAATGTTTACTGAACGGTTGGCGAACGGCTGATGAACATTTTGTAAAGTCGTTATTCAAAACGAAATGTGCATTTTATTATTTTTCTATGTTATATCCGGCAGCTTTCGCTATCAGTGCCGGAATCTGAGTGTTATCCAGTCTGCCGCTGAAGTTTCCGGCTCCTGCACCGATGGCAAACACAGGTACATATCCGGCCGAATGTCCGCCGCTGGTCCATCCTATAAGAGCGGTTTCGCTTATTATACGTTTGGCTTCCGCTGCAAGAGCTTCGTCCTCTGCATATTCGCTTTTCTCCATTTTTGCCTTCTGGCCTTTCAGAGTCTTTTCATAGACACTTAAAAGACGTTCCTCCTGTTTCCCGGTCAGCTTTATTTCATCCCAGAAGCCGAAATTCTCTACCAATGATTCTTTTACAGCCTCCCATGGAACATTGTTCCTGTACTTCTTGCGCATGGCATTCAGTACCTTTGTGAATCCGCTTTCGCTCATTTCCTGGCTTTCGAGAGCTTTCAGGTTGAGCTTGTATTGTCCTGTACCCAATACTATACCGCCTGTTTCATGGTCGGCGGTCACAACTATAAGAGTTTCGTCCGGATGCTGCTTGTAGAATTCATAAGCTATTTTGATTGCATTGTCGAAATCCTGTACCTCGCGGAAAGCTGTTGCCGCATCATTGCTGTGGCAAGCCCAGTCTATTTTTCCGCCCTCCACCATCAGGAAGAACCCCTTGCTCAAATCCTTTGACAGAAAGTCGATGGCAGAACGTGTGATATTCTCGAGCGACAAATCCTTTTCCGTTCTGTCAATAGCATATGGAATAGCGCTTCTGTCTTTCTCCGATGCTTCCTTGCTCTGGAAAAGAATTATTTTGTCAGCTTTGTTGCTTTTCTTTGTATATTCATTATAACCTCTGGCTATGCAGTAACCATATTCGCCGGCCATCTTGTAGAGGTTTTTAGCGTTTTTGTCTTTTTTGTTTTCCGGTTCCATGAAGTCCGAACCTGCGTAGAAATCAAATCCGGCTCTGTACAGGTCGGCACCTATATTATAATAACTGCTTCGTCCGGCTTCGTGAGCATAGAAAGCAGCAGGAGTGGCATGGTCTACACTGACGCTTGTTGCGATACCGACTCTTCTGCCACTGTTTTTTGCCCATACGGCAACACTGTTTACCGGTGTTTCCAAGTCTTTCAACACTCCTATGGCACCGTTTTTGGTCTTGTTTCCTGTAGCCAAAGCGGTTCCGGCGGCTGCCGAGTCCGTCACACCGTTGGTGGCAGAAAATGTAGTAGCCACTGTAGATACCGGGAATTGTGTAAAGCATAGCGGAGAGATTCCTATTTCTCCTTTGAGTTCACCCTGGAAAAGCTCAGTTCCCTGAACCTGATTTACACCCATTCCGTCGCCAATGAAATAAAATACATATTTGGCCTGTTGCGCAAAGCTCCAGTTGCACGAAAGTAATAAAAGAGCAAATAAAAGATTGAATTTTTTCATATGATATGTTTAGTTTTTTTTCATTATGACAAATGTATGCAATAATATTCAGAATATCAAATTATAGTGTTTTTTTTCTTATACTGAGTGGTACATTGCGCATGTTTTGGAGTTTGAATATTACAAACAGATTATTTTATGATTGAAAGATATATTCTACCCGTACTGTTTTTACTTTTCTGCGTTTCGTGCGACAAGCTGTCAGAATCGCCCGAAGATGATATGGCTGTAAAGCTTTTTGCAGAAGTTGGAGGTAAATCCCAGACTAAAACCGTTACAGAAACAGATGGAACTGTCACATTCTCCGTCGGTGATAAGTTGGGTATGTTCGTCCTGCCGGGGAATACTCCTGTGATGTGGTCATATCAGGACTCGCGCTGGGTTTCTTCAGAGTCTGTTAAGTGGGAAAACCGTACGGATGATTTTGAGTTTCTTGCCTATTATCCATGTGATGAAGTTTCCGGAGTGACACCTGATGCAGTGCCTATGCCTGATTTGTCCGGACAGTCCGGCAGTCTGGATGATATCGGCGAAAAGGATTTTCTTGTCGGCAGGGTAGTGGCGTCCTATGCTGATAACAACGGAACAGTATCGTTCTCCGGTGACAATTCCCTGAAACATGTCTATTCGCTTCTTTATCTTAGCGTTGTGGGAGATGATTTGTCGAATCCGCTTACCATAACCGGATGTACATTTACCGGCAAAGGAATAGTAACTCCCCATACCTATTCGTTTGATTCCGCTTCCGGAGGAATGATTGCTTCCGGCAGCCCGGGCGGTGATGTCCTTACCATAGAGGATTTGCCTTCGCATGACATAGCAGTCCTGATAAACCCTGTTTCGTTGGACAGCTCTCTGAGTTTCACCATACGCTATATCCGTAGCGGGCAGGAATATGAGGCCAAGGCAAGCCTGGGAACAGCTTTTTCAGGAGGAAGTTTTCATAAGATAACTCTCAGGCTTGTCGATGGCAAATTGATTATGACGGGCAATGAAGTAAGCGATTGGAACGTAATAACCCTCGATGATATAGTATTAGTTGGTACTTCTGCATAATATATTGTCATTATTTTGTAACACATAAAGAATTTTCTTGTAATTTTGCACTTTCAAAATCATTTAGAAACTCTTTTAATTATTAGTTGCAAGTATGAAAGCACTGAAGGAACGGATATTGCGCGACGGAAAATGTTTTGAAGGTGGTATCCTTAAAGTTGACAACTTTATCAATCATCAGATGGACCCTATTCTGATGAAATCCATGGCGGTGGAATTTGTAAGGCGTTTTGCCAGTACAAAAATTAACAAAGTGCTGACCATCGAAGCCAGTGGTATCGCTCCTGCCATTATGGTGGGCTATTTGCTCGAACTCCCTGTGGTTTTTGCCAAGAAGAAGAAACCAAGCACCATGGAGAATATGCTTACCACTACGGTTTATTCATTCACCAAAGACAGAAACTATGATGTCTGCGTAAGCGGCGATTATCTGTGTCCGGGCGACAAAGTGCTTTTCATCGACGATTTTCTTGCCAATGGTAATGCCGCCAAAGGTATTATCGACCTCGTAAACAAGGCCGGTGCCGAGTTGGTGGGAATGGGATTCCTTATCGAAAAGTCATTCCAGCATGGAGGCGAACAGCTCAGAAGTATGGGTGTACATGTGGAATCGCTTGCGATTATTGAAAGTCTTGACGATTGCAAGATTGTTCTTAAAGAATAATTTGAGAAAGTTGACAAGGCTTCAGTTACAAGTTAACAAGGCTACAGTTACAAGTTAATAGAAAGGCTCTCCATCCGGATGGTGGGAAACCTTGTCGACTCGTCAACTTGTCAACTCGTCACTAAATAATAAACTAACATTAAAAACAAACAAATGGAAAATGAACAGAATGTAGCCCCAGGCGAGGGGCTGATTTACGGACTTAACGACCACCCACCTTTGAAGGATACCATTTTTGCGGCCCTGCAGCATCTGCTGGCCATTTTCGTGGCAATCATCACTCCTCCGCTTATCATAGCCGGAGCGTTGGGACTTGACCTCGAGACAACAGGTTTCCTTGTTTCCATGGCACTTTTCGCATCAGGCATTTCTACTTTCATACAGTGCAGGAGAGTAGGACCTATCGGTTGCGGACTCCTCTGTATTCAGGGAACAAGTTTCTCTTTTATCGGTCCTATCATCTCTGCCGGACTGACAGGAGGTTTATCCTCTATCTTCGGAGCTACTATAGCAGCCTCTACTGTGGAGATGCTTATCAGCCGCGTACTGAAATACACACGTAAGATTATCACTCCGCTTGTGTCAGGTATCGTGGTGACCCTTATCGGTATGAGCCTTATCAAGGTAGGTATATCTGCCTGCGGAGGTGGCGTAACGGCGCAGAACGACGGTACTTTCGGAGCGTTCCAGCATGTAGGACTTGCAGCCCTTGTACTTGTGCTTATCATAATATTCAACCGCAGCTCAAACCGCTATCTCCGTATGAGTTCCATCGTTATAGGTCTTCTCGTGGGATATGTAGTTGCATGGGCTTTGGGTATGGTGGATTTCTCGTCAGTACAGAGCTACGGCGGTTTCAACATTCCTGTACCTTTCAAATACGGAATCTCGTTCGATATCTCTGCCATCATAGGTCTGGGACTTGTCTACCTTATCACTGCCATTGAGGCATATGGCGATGTGACTGCCAATTCGCTTATCTCAGGCGAGCCAGTAGAAGGAGAGAAGTTCGTAAAGCGTGCTTCGGGAGGTATCCTTGCCGATGGTTTCAACTCTATGCTTGCAGGTATCTTCAACTCTTTCCCTAACTCAATTTTCGCGCAGAACAACGGTATGATTCAGCTTACCGGAGTTGCCAGCCGCTATGTGGGATATTTCATTGCAGGATTCCTTATCCTGTTAGGGCTGTTCCCAGCTGTAGGTCTTGTGTTCTCGCTTATGCCTGAACCTGTACTTGGAGGTGCCACTCTGCTGATGTTCGGTACTGTCGCAGCTGCCGGAATACGTATTATCGCTTCTCAGAAGATTGACAGAAAGGCTACGTTGGTTATGGCGTTGAGTTTCTCTTTCGGTCTAAGTGTTGAACTTGTTCCGGAGATACTTTCTCAGTTGCCTGAAACTGTGAAGAACATCTTCTCGTCAGGTATTACTACCGGTGGACTTACTGCTATTTTAGCTAACATACTGATAAGAATAAAGGAATAATACTCTTTTAGATATCTATATTATGCGATGACTGCTTCCTTATGGGCGGTCATCGTTTTTTTTATGCCTTGAAATAGTTGGCGTAACACGTACGTGTTCCACCCGTTACACGTACGTGTTCCGCCAGTTACACGTTCGTGTTCCGCGCGTTACACGTACGTGTTACGCTAACTTCTTGCAGACGAAACTGAAAAGACAAGCTTTGTAAGTTTTATATATCATGAGTCGATATTATTTTTTTATAAAATCAATTGTAAATGAAAATTTATGCTTAAATTTGTTTACATTTTCGTTATAATAGGAGGAAAATATGGACCATTCTTTATACAGCTATTCACTTTGCGTAGCATTGCCCCTGATGGTTTTCTTCGGCTTTTATTTTTTGTTCGCCAAGACACCGGAGAAGAAAATCTTCAAGAATTATCTCCGCTCCCGGCGGATAATGGGTATCGCACTGCTGTTGCTTGCCGCCAATTATTCTGTACATTTCTTTTTCGGAATAAGGTTCAAGAGTGCTGATTCTGCTATTCTGATGAACTTGTCCACCTACTTTTTGTGCTACTATCTGTTCAGCTCGGCAATGATAACACTGCTCGACCGTTTCTACATAACGCGCAAAAGGTCACGTACACACATCATTCTCTGGATGATTTTCTCTTCACTTTCCGGAGTCGTATTATTTCTGCTGCCGGGTGGTGCCGTGCAGAAAGTCGCATTGCTGGCTTTGGCAGCATGGCTGGTGATTTACGGGCTTGTGCTGGCTCGCAGAGTCATTGTCGCATACCGCAGAGCCGTCAGAATTTTCGATGACACGCATGCAGATGATATAGGGGCATATATATCATGGCTGTCCATCTTTCCTATTGGGCACTTATCTTTGGTGTCGGATGCGGATTGCTGACATTTCTGCCGGACAAATATGTTTTTATCTGGATTTTGTCGTCAATCCCGTTCTACAGCTATCTTTTCTACAGCTATCAGAACTACCTGTTGTTCTATGAACAGGTAGAAAATGCTTTTGAGCAGGATATACAGTCTGAAGAAGAACTTCTGACAGATACGGAAACAGAACCTGAAATAGTTTCAGAGGAAGAAGTTTCAGTGTCCTATACAGAAATTATAGAGAAAGTTGACAACTGGATAAAGACGGACGGCTATGTCCAGCAGGGACTTACCATAAAAGAATTGTCCGAAATACTTCATACAAACCGTACCTATCTTTCCGCTTATATCAAGACTACGTATAAAATGACATTCCGCGAATGGATAACCGGTCTCCGGTTGGAGTATGCGAAAAACATACTGAAAGAGCATCCGGAAATCAATATACAGAAGCTGGCTGAGTCTTCCGGTTTCCTTTCCCGCAGTAACTTTATCAAATCATTTACCGAGAAGGAAGGGTGTACGCCTGCCAAGTGGAAAAAAGCAAATCAGGAATAATTTGTGTGGTAAAAAGCCATTGAAAAAGGTCACAGAAGCCCATTTTCAAAAAGTGCTAATTCGACAAAAAAGTGCTCAAACGACAATTTGAAAAGTGCTCAAACGACAATTTCCATAAAACACTGTATTTTAACAGAAAAAGTTTTTGTAATATTTTGGGCGCTGAATGGCATTTATTACCTTTGGGGAAGACAAAGATAATAAATTCAAGTTTATATGAGCAGAAAAATCACTTTTCTTACCCTGTTCCTGTGGCTGACGGCAGTAACTTTTCCTGTCTTTGCGCAGCAGAAAGCAGACACGACCTACACCTTCCGCTTCGTCCCGCAGAAGGACATGTTCTACGTGCCTTGGAATGGGAATGACACGGAACTTGCCCGCCTGTTGGAGTGTATCGAAAAAAACAAAGCAACAATTCTTGACGACAAGCTGCCGCTATTGGTTGACGGCTACTGCAATTCGCTGGGCAGTGAAACCGAGAACCTTGCCACGGCAAAGATCCGTGCCAACCGTGTGAAATCCGAACTGATTATACGTGCGGAAATAAAAGAGGAGAATTTCATTACCCGCAACCATGCGACTGAGGGTGATTTCGTCACCGTGCGCATGACGGTACGTGCCAAGGAAACAGCTGCGACGGATGCTGATACGGAAGCACGACGCAAGGCAGAAGCCGAACGTCTGGAAGCCGAGAAGCGTGCCGAACAGGAACGGCTTGCCGAAGAGCAGCGCAAGGCGGAAGAAGCCCGACTTGCCGCTGAAAAGGCAGAGGCAGAGAAAGCCGCTCAACAAAACACACTTGCCGACACGCCGTCGGAAACCAAAATCACAAATGATTGTCATCTCTCCCTGCGTGCCAACCTGCTGCGCTGGGCTACCCTGACACCCGATTTAGGGCTTGAATGGCGTATCAGCCCATCATGGGGCATTGCCGTAAACGGCTCGTGGACTTCATGGAGCTGGAGCGACAAAGACCGCCGCTATGCTCTGTGGGAAGTGGCTCCGGAAGTGCGTTACTACATGGGCGAGAAGAAAGCCTGGTATCTGGGTGCTATGTTCAAGGCCGGACAGTTCAACTACAAGCTCTCCGAAACAGGCAAGCAGGGCGACCTGATGGGTGGCGGCATCACCGGCGGCTATCAGCTGCGGCTGAACAAGGCACTGAATCTTGATTTCAACCTCGGTCTGGGCTACCTGAATGCCGACTATGAGAAATATGAAGTCATCGACGGTGTACGAGTGCGCAAAGGCAGTGAGACAAAGGACTGGTGGGGCCCCATCAACGCCGGTGTGACATTGGTGTGGAAACTTTTCTAACAGAGGGAGGAAGACGATATGAAAGTAAGACAATATATAAATATGATGGGAATGGCAGCCGCCGTGCTGCTCTCTTCCTGCGTGAAGGACACGCTTTATGACACGCCGCATCCCGACAAGGGAGCTGTCACCATCAGCCTGACGGGACTGTCGGCAGACGATAACTATGTACT
>CALUJF010000069.1 GCA_944320855.1 uncultured Phocaeicola sp. | reverse complement strand
AGGACAAATACTTCGCCTCCTACACGGCCATGAACATCGACAAGTACATCGAACAGGCCAAACTGCTGAAGAAATAAGCGCGACGATGGCAACAGCATACCACAACCTGTCAGAATACGACTTCCAGTCCGTCCCCGACGCATCGGACATGAAGTTCGGCATCGTCGTATCCGAATGGAACTACAACATCACCGGCGCCCTGCTGCGTGGTGCGCTCGACACGCTGAAAAAACACGGTGCGCGTGAAGAAAACATCCTCGTCCGCACCGTGCCCGGCAGCTTCGAGCTGACCTTCGGCGCCGCCCAAATGATTAAGCAGACCGACGTCGATGCCGTCATCGCCCTGGGATGCGTGGTGCGTGGCGACACCCCCCACTTCGACTACGTGTGCATGGGTGCCACGCAAGGCATCGCCCAACTGAATGCCACGGGCGACGTCCCCGTCATCTACGGCCTCATCACCACCAACAACATGCAGCAGGCAGAAGACCGTGCAGGAGGCCGTTTGGGCAATAAAGGAGACGAATGTGCCGTCACTGCAATAAAAATGATAGATTTTGCTTGCACATTAAAAAAATAGTGCTTACCTTTGCACCGCAATTGAGAAAGAGAGGTACTTACCACTCTTCGAGAACGCGGAACGGGCAAATACCAGAGTGGCCAAATGGGGCAGACTGTAAATCTGCTGGCTTACGCCTTCGGTGGTTCGAATCCATCTTTGCCCACCAAAAATTAAAGTTGCGGAAGTAGCTCAGTTGATAGAGCATTAGCCTTCCAAGCTGAGGGTCGCGGGTTTGAGCCCCGTCTTCCGCTCTTCTAAGAGTCCTCTTTGTAGGACTCTTTTTTTATGCATAATTTTAAAGTCCAAATATTGCCATTTGATAAAATATTAGTGAACGGTGAATGAACTCTTAGTGAACGATGAATGAACTGTCTTTTCCCTGATTTTTTTAGGTCTGTAATAACTAATTATTAAGATGTTCGCAGCTTGTTCATTAAGCGTTCATATGGTGTTCACCACATGTTCATTGTAAACTTTATTTGTCATTAAATGGCTTTTAAATAGCTTTTAAATGCCATTTAAATACTGTTTAAGCATATCGAAATATAATGTGTAACAGACAAAAATAAAGAAGCACCGGCACACCTGTCAGATAAGACAGGTACACCGATGCTTCAAAATACACCTTTTATAACCTTTTATTACTTATTTCTTGCCTCTGCTATATAGCCGAGAGCTTCAGCACATTTGTCTGTTACATAAGCCCAGTCTTCTGCTGCAACTTTGTCTTTTGGGAATAACTTAGAACCCATACCTACGCAGAATACACCAGCCTTGATCCATGCAGTAAGGTTTTCTTTAGATGGTTCCACCCCACCTGTAACCATAATCTTAGACCATGGCATTGGGGCCATCATACCCTTAACAAAGTTAGGACCGTAAACATCACCTGGGAATACCTTGCACAAGTCGCAACCAAGTTCCTGAGCGAAACCTACTTCAGATACTGAACCGCATCCCGGAGTATAAGCTACAAGACGACGGTTACATACCTTTGCTATTTCAGGATTGAACAATGGACCTACAACGAAGCAAGCACCAAGCTGAATGTAAAGGGCAGCAGTAGCAGGATCAACTACTGAACCTACACCCATTGCCATTTCAGGACATTCCTTAGCAGCGAATTTCACTACTTCAGCGAATACCTCGTGAGCAAAGTCACCACGGTTAGTAAATTCGAATGCACGAACACCACCGTCGTAGCAAGCCTTTACTACTTTCTTTGCTACTTCTACATCTTTGTGATAGAATACAGGAACCATACCGGTTGAACCAATCTTGTCCAATACCGCAATTTTATCGAATTTTGCCATTTTGAATATACTTTTTAAAGTTGAATTGAATATTAACGCTGTACACGACCGCTTGCATCACCACCTGCAAGAGCTTCAACTTCTTCAGCTGAAACAAGGTTGAAGTCGCCGTTGATAGTGTGCTTCAATGCTGAAGCAGCAACTGCGAATTCAAGAGCTGCACCCTGGTTAGGCTTAGTAAGCAATCCGTGGATAATACCACCTGAGAATGAGTCACCACCACCTACACGGTCTATGATAGGGTCGATGTCGTAACGTTTTGAAGTATAGAATTCTTCACCGTTGTAAATCATAGCTTTCCAACCGTTATGAGTTGCAGAGAATGATTCACGAAGAGTAGAGATTACATATTTGAATCCGAATTCCTTAGCCATTGCAGTGAAGATACCTTTGTAGCCTTCAGCATCAGTTTTACCGCCTTCTACGTCAGCGTCCGGTTTGAAACCAAGGCAAAGTTCAGCATCTTCTTCGTTACCGATACATACATCAACATACTGCATCAAAGGACGCATGATAGACTGGGCTTTTTCTTTAGTCCAAAGTTTCTTACGGAAGTTAAGGTCTACGGAAACTGTTACACCGTGACGTTTAGCAGCCTCGCAAGCAAGTTTTGTAAGTTCGGCAGCCTTGTCAGAGATAGCAGGAGTAATACCGGACCAGTGGAACCAGTCAGCACCTTCCATGATAGCATCGAAGTCGAAATCACATGGATCGGCTTCAGCAATAGCCGAATGCGCACGGTCATAAATAACTTTACTTGGACGCATAGAAGCACCGGTTTCAAGATAGTAGATACCTACACGGTCGCCACCTCGAGCGATGAAGTCAGTCTTAACACCATATTTGCGAAGTGCGTTTACAGCAGACTGCCCGATTTCGTGTTTAGGAAGTTTGGTTACGAAATATGCATCGTGACCATAGTTGGCACAGCTTACAGCTACGTTAGCTTCACCACCACCATAAACTACATCGAAAGAATCAGACTGAACAAAGCGAGTATTACCCGGAGTGGATAATCTCAACATAATTTCTCCAAGTGTAACAATTTTTGCCATAATAAATATTTTTATTGAAATAGGTTTATTAAATTCCTTTTATTACCAATAATCTTTTTATTACCAATAATCTTTTATACGCAGTTGATATTGATTAAGAAATCATCCGTGTGCGCACACAAAGGTACAACATATTTTCATAATACCAAAAAAAGTTGTAGTTTTGTATCGAAAATTTTTTATTTCTGTTATAATCGTTCCACAGAGTATATATAATAAGGTGTAATATGAGAGAAAACAAGTCTGAAAGAATTCGTATTAAAGACATAGCATTGAAGGCAGGGGTGTCAGTAGGTACAGTGGACAGGGTAATTCATGGCAGGTCGGGAGTGTCTGAATCAAGCAAGAAAAAAGTTGAGGAAATCTTGAAACAGATGAATTATCAGCCTAATATGTATGCCAGTGCGCTTGCTTCGAATAAGAAGTATAATTTTTCATGTCTTCTCCCATTGCACACTCAGGAAGATTATTGGATGGATATAGAGGCAGGTATGAGACATGCTGTCGGTATGTATAAGGATTTCAATATCAGACTTAATATTTCGTATTATGACCAATATGAATCAGGCTCTTTTGCGAAAGAAGGTAAAAAAATGATTGCAACAATGCCTGATGGAGTGATTATGGCTCCAAGCTCTGAGGATGAAACAATGTCGACGGTATTGCAGTTAAAAGAGAAGAATATTCCGTTTGTCTTTATTGATTCAAATATCAGGTCGCTTAATCCGTTGAGTTTCTATGGTCAGAGTTCACACAGCAGCGGATATTTTGCGGCAAGAATTCTCAGCCTTATGGCAGAACACAACGAGCCTGTAGTTATCTTCCGTTTGATTTACGATGGAAGGTTAGGTTCTAATCAGCAGAGAAACCGTGAGGAGGGCTTTCGTGAATATATACAAAACAACTGTCCGGACATTAAACTTTATGAACTGAATTTTTATGTGAAGAATCCTGAAAATAACGATAAGATTATGGAGGATTTCTTTTTGGCTCATCCGGAGGTGAATTGTGGAATAACATTCAATTCGAAGGCGTATATTATAGGTGAATATATGCAAAAGATTAATCGTAAAGGGTTTAAAATGATGGGATATGACCTATTGAGGAGAAATGTGAAATGTCTGAAGGAGGGTACTGTTGATTTCATTATAGCGCAGCAGCCTACAGAGCAGGGGCAGAGTTGTATAGAATGTTTGTTTGAGCATCTCATTCTTAAGAAGGAAATAAAGGCTTATAACTATATGCCGATAACTCTTATCTCGAAGGAAAATATAGATTTCTACCTTGATGCGCATTTAAGGACCAATAATATTTAAATAGATAATGAATCTGAATAAACTTACGCCTATTGTGAACAAACCGAATGGTATGGCATTGATGCCTTTGCTTGTATTCCTGTGCTTGTATCTGGTTACTTCCATAATAGTGAACGATTTCTATAAGGTGCCTATAACTGTGGCATTTCTTGTGGCATCCGTTTATGCTGTGGCTACTACAAAGGGACTTAGCCTGAATGACAGGATAATACAGTATTCGAGTGGGGCAGCCAACAAGAATATCATGATGATGATATGGATTTTTGTTCTGGCGGGAGCATTTGCACAATCGGCTAAAGCAATGGGGGCGATAGATGCTACGGTAAATCTTACATTGCATTTGCTTCCTGGCGGTCTGTTGCTGGCAGGTGTGTTTCTTGCTTCTTGTTTCATCTCTCTGTCTATAGGTACTTCTGTAGGAACGATAGTTGCCCTTGTGCCGGTAGCTGTCGGTATAGCCTCTAAAACGGATGTTGGCATACCTTTTATGACGGCTCTTGTCATAGGAGGTGCTTTTTTCGGTGATAATCTCTCGTTTATTTCCGATACTACTATTGCTGCAACAAGAACCCAGGGGTGTCATATGAGGGATAAGTTCAAGATGAATATGCTTATAGCTCTTCCTGCTGCAGTAATTGTGTTTGTTTATTATATCTTTTATGGAAGTAATGTCGAGATACTCTCGCCTGAATCAAATATAGAATGTGGTAAAGTAATACCATATATTATAGTGCTTGTAACAGCCGTAGCAGGTGTCAATGTTATGCTTGTTCTTTTGCTCGGGCTTATTTCTACAGGGGTGATAGGTATGGCATATGGAGCATTCGATTTCTTTGGATGGTTTGGTGCTATGGGAGAGGGGATTACAGGAATGGGTGAGCTTATCATAATCACTCTCATGGCAGGGGGTATGTTGGAGTTGATTCGTTTTAATGGAGGTGTTGATTATATACTCCATAAACTGACCAAAAAAGTTAGCGGAAAGCGAGGAGCTGAGCTCAGTATAGCAGCGTTGGTAAGTCTGGCCAATGTTTGTACCGCCAATAACACTATTGCTATAATAACTGTAGGACCTTTGGCAGCCGAAATAGCGGATGAATACAGAATAGATAAAAGGAGAAGTGCAAGTATACTTGATATTTTCTCATGTGTCATTCAGGGAATAATACCTTATGGTGCCCAAATGTTGATAGCGGCAGAGTTGGCTTCTGTTTCTCCTCTTAATATAATCGGATACTTGTATTATCCTATGGTATTATGCATATTTGCAATATTGGGTATTATATTGAGGATTCCTAAGTCTGTGTAATAAAATATGGGTAAAATCACATTGATTTTTATATAATCTGGAATAATCTGAAAAAAGAAATATGAAATGCTTGTATAATTAAAAAATAACATCTAACTTTGCACCGCAATTAAGGATGGTTCCGTAGCTCAGCTGGATAGAGCAACGCCCTTCTAAGGCGTGGGTCCTGCGTTCGAATCGCAGCGGAATCACAAGAAAGAGGAAGTCAAAAGGCAATTCGATTTTGATTTCCTCTTTCTTTTTTTGTTGTGAAATCTTTTATGTGGATATAAAAAAGCCAACTAATCCTTAAATTTATGCATGAATTAGTTGTCTAATTTTATATTATATACTAATGTTCCTAATGTTCTTAAGGACAATAAAAACGACAATACTGCATAATTTTTAAACTGTCAGATATTGTCGTTTTTGTTCGTTTTGTGAATATATCTTTTATTTCAGAGTCAAAGGTACACCCCTGTAGAAGTCAAGAATCTTGGTTCTGAATATATAGTCATATTTTGCCTGAAGCCTTTCTGATATGGCTTTCATCCAGCTTGTACGGCTTTCGTTGTATTCCGTTGCGTTTGCTTTACCTTCCGCGTATTTCTCTTTCATTAGATTGAAAGATGCTTCCGCAGCCTGGTCGGCAGTAAGGCTGCTTTCATATCTGCTTTCAGCTCCTATGGCATTATAGTATGCCTGCTGTATTTCCTTATAAAGAGCTTTCTTGCTGTCTTCAAGCTGCCAGTTCAGTGTGTTCTGCTGTATGCGTGCGCTTCTCACCTGGTTTCTTGTGCTGAAGCGGTTGAATATAGGAATGTTCAACTGAAATCCGAAGTATTGGCTGAAGTTGTCTCTTAACTGCGAACCGAATACAGGATTTTTCATACCTGCCACATTATAGTAGTTTGTACTCAGACCGGCTCCGAAACTGAGTTGTGGATAATATGCGCTTTTCGCTATCTTGACAGATTTTGCTGCACCTTCCAATCTGTATTGGGCTGCTTTGATGGAAGGTTTGAACATTACAGCCTGGTTGTAGATATCTGTAGGCGAAGTAATGCTGCCCATATATTCCTCCATGTCGGCCTGTGGAGATACAATAGAGAAATTGTCAGGAGAAGGCAGTTCAAGCAGCTGGCTCAAATCGAGTAAAGCCAGTTTGTAATTGTTGTCAGCCTGCACGGCCGAAAGCTGGTCCTGTGCCACTCTTGACTTCGCTTCAAGCCATTCAGCTTCAGACGCTTTGCCTGTCTTGAAATATGCCTCCTTTTGTGCGAGCATTTCCTTGCTCAGTTCCACTTGCAGATGGGCCACCTGTGCAAGTTCCTCGTTGAAAAGAACCTGAAGATAGGCTGAGGCTACCTGTATGCTTATATCCTCCTTGGCCTTGTTCAAATCCTCGGTAGCAGCCTGAAGATTCAGTTTGGCAAGTGCTATATTGTGTGTGATTTTCAATCCGGTGAAAAGCGGAATGCTTGTATTCAGATTGAATGCCGTATTCTGTGTGTTCAGGCTCTTGTATGTATTGTCGGCCTGAATGCTTCGTCCGAAATTGAAAGAGTGCGATGCGCTACCGTTCAGGTCGGGTAGTCTGCTCCATTTTGCAGTGTTAAGCTCTACTGCACTTTGCTCCTTCGATGCCTCCTGCTGCTTTATGCTGAGATTGTTTTCTATTGCGTGGGTGATACATTTCTCCAAGTCCCATTTCTCCTGGGCACAGACATTGGCGGAAAGCAGAACCATCAGTGCAGAAGCTGTCATTATTCTGTTCTTCATATCAGTTCCTTGTTAAACTGTTTCACATTATTCTTTTTTAAGTCCGCGGACAAGGTCATTTTCCTTAAGTCCTGACTTTACTTCTACGTTTATTCCGTCGCTTACTCCGGTAGTTACAGTCTTACGCTCGAATTTCTGTCCCGATACACTGTCTGAAAGCAGGTGCACGAAAGTAGAGTCGCCTTTGAATTCGAGTGCGCTTTCCGGTATGCTTAGAACATTGTTGGCTCTTTGTAGTTCCATTTCTGCATTGGCGCTGTAGCCAGAACGGATTGTAACACTGTCAGGAACAGTTATGGCAGCCTTAATCTCAAACTGGTTTGCACCGTTGTTTTCCACACTCTTCGGCGAAATGTATTCCAAGGTTGCGCTGAAAACCATGTCCTGCAATGCTCCTAATGTGATTTTTACAGGTATGCCGACTGCTATTTTCCCCACTTCAGTTTCATCTACATTTCCGCGGAATATAAGGTCGCTCATATCGGCTACGGTTGCTATGGTAGTACCGTCATTGAAGGTATTACTCATGATAACAGAGTTACCCACCTTGATAGGTACATCGAGGATAAGCCCGTCGATAGTGGAACGGATCAGTGTGCTGCTGAACGAGGCACTGTTCTTTGTGATACCTTCCTTTATGATTTCCAGGTTATCCTTTGCAGCCTGTATCTCTTCGCGGGCCTGCTTTGTAGTGAGCAGTGTCTTCTCATACTCTTCAGTGCTTACGAGTTTCTTCTCATACAGCTTTTCCATTCTTTCCAAATCAATCTCAGCCTGACGACCGTTCATTTCTGCCAGACGTACACGGCTTTCAGCGGAGTTGAGCTGTCCCAATTCAGGGATAACCTTAACTTTGGCTATTACTTCTCCTTTTTTCACGTTCTCGCCGGCCTCCTTGTAGACTTCTGATATGATACCCGAAATCTGTGGCTTGATTTGTACTTCATCTCGAGGCTCTATCTTTCCTGTTGCTACAGTAGTCTGAACTATGTCGGACTTGACTACTTTAGACAGATTGTATTCAACGTTTTTTGGCTGTGATTTCTGATAGAGAAATACGAAAGTTCCAAGGAACAGCAGTGCTATGACTACCATTATACCTATTCTGATAAATTTCTTCATATAATTTGGTTTTTGAGTTTTTAAGTTTATTGACCTTTGGCTGTTTAATTTTTAATTTTTCATTCTTAATTATCAATCACTCATCCCTGATAGCCTCAATAGGCTTTATTGCCATGGCTCGGAAGGCAGGTGCCAGTCCGGCCAACAGACCTAATACCAGCAGCAATATGCAAGCCCCTATAGCTCCCCAGAAACTTATCTGGAAGTGTGCGGCAGATGTAGGAGAGGAGAGAGCCTGTTCTACTATGTTTAGCAGGAATACCGCGAAGGATATTCCACTCATTCCGGCTATTATCGTAAGTACCATACTCTCAGTAAGAATCTGGCTCAGTATGTCGTTGGGGCGTGCCCCTATGGCTCTTCTGATGCCTATCTCGGTAGTCCTTTCCTTTACTGTCACCATCATGATATTGCTCACTCCGATAGCTCCTGCCAGTAGAGTACCGAGTCCGACCATCCATCCGAGAACCTCTATACCTGAGAACAGATTGTCCATCATGCCGAACATGGCTTCAGCGTTTACGCTTATTACAGCCTGCTTGTCGTCCGGATGTACATTATGTGCACGTTTGATGACAGATTCCACTTTTTCCTGAATCTCGCTTACAGAATATCCTTTCTTAACCGTAAAGCTTAGCATCTGTATCTTGTCGCCATAATTGTAGTTGTTCTGCATAGTGGAGAAAGGAATAATGATAGATGTTTCCGCCTGTCCCTGTACCGACATGTTTCCGGCAGCCATGTTTACACCTATCACCTGATAGTAAATGCCATTCACCTCAATGTATTTCCCACATGGATTGTTCTTGTCGGGGAAAAGACTTTCGAATATTCTGCTTCCAAGAACACACACCTTTCTTTTGTTCACAATATCCATATCGTTGATATAACGTCCCATCGTGATTTGCGGTTCCTCTATCTTTGCGTATATTGGATAAAGACCTTTCAGAGTGCCGGAAGTCTTGTTCTCGTTGTAGACCATGTCTATTCCCCATTTTGTAATGTTTGGAGTCACAACTTCTATTTCCGGTACACTTCGGCGTACTCTTTCCACATCAGTATTCGTAAGTTCCCAGAAACGTCCCTGCTGGAAACCTTTGTATGCCTTGCTTGTCTGGTTTGTGCCCATAAAGCCGGAGTTTGTGGCAAATCCTACGAACTGTTTAGCCATAAGGTCCTGTACACCTTTTGTTCCGCCCATAAGAGCTACAAGCATGAATATACCCCAGAAAACCCCGAAAGCCGTAAGCAGGCTTCGAGTCTTGTTTCTTGTTATGGTGAGGAATATTTCCTCGCATGTATCCAAATCAAATCTTCTCATAATCAGTCTGCTCTAAGTGCTTCAATAGGTCGTATCATCACAGCCTTTCTTGCAGGGAACAGTCCGGCAAGTGTTCCGGCTATTATAAGTGTCAGTGTGGCCTGTATGGCTATTTTTATATCTACGGTAGGATTCTCGAAGACTGTCATCGAGAAGACACCGGCGTCTACTACCTGCTTTCCGGCTACTACATTCATATATTCCGTAGCTGCTATTCCGGCCACCATTCCTATATATCCGAAAAATGTGGTTATGACAACACTTTCCGAGATGATAAGCCATAGTATCGAGGCTGGCTTGGCTCCGAGAGCCTTTCTTATACCGAATTCATGGGTTCTTTCCCTCACAGTTATAAGCATGATATTGCTTACACCCACTATTCCGCTCAGCAGGGTGAATATACCTATTACCCATATTGAAATGTTGAGGATATTGGTGGCCGACTGTTGCTGCAGATACTGTGTGAATCTGTTCCATATCCATATCGCGCTGTCATCGTCCGGAGCAAAGTTATTGTTTTTGCCTATTGCTGCACGGTACTGTTTCTCGAACTCATCGTTGCTCATCTGGTCGGTAAGCCCTTCGGTGGCAAATATAATGTTTTCTATACTGTCGCCTTTGCTGTAAATAAGCTGTAGAGTGCTGAACGGAACCAACGCGCTTGGCGAGAAACTGTTCTGGTCGGAATATATTCCTACTACCTGATACATAACCCCCTGCGAAGTAAGATATTTGCCTATTCCTTCCGACTTTGGAAACAGAATGTCTGCCGTTTTCTGATGAAGGACTATCACTTTCCTCATTTCCTCCATATCGCGCTTGTTGATGAACCTTCCTTTTACAAGTTTCATAGGTTCCATTTCCATATGATTTGGGAATACTCCGTTGATGGTTATGCTTACATTTTCTTTCCCGTAAGTAAGTATTCCGCTATGGCTTGTGGTTGCTCCTACAGTGGTAATATTGTTTCTGAAACGTTTGGAGGTGATTTTCATGTCACTTTCATTCAGAGATATGTTTCTTCCCTCGTTTAGTCCGTTGTAGGCTTTCGATGTCACTCCCGGATAAATCTTCATGGAGTTCATCTTCATGTCTGCCGACTGGTTTTCGAATGCGTGTATCAGTCCGTTTCCGGCTCCTAAAAGGACAATAAGCATGAATATTCCCCAGGCTACTGCAAATCCCGTCAAGGCGGTGCGCAGCTTGTTACGCATTATCGTTCCGTATATTTCCTGAATAAGATCTGTCATTTCCCTATGTGTTATTTCATGAATCCGTTCTTGCCGAAAGGTGATGCGTTGTGGTCTATGTTGTCTTCTATCTTTTCTATTATACCATCCTTGATATGGATTATCTTGTTAGTCTGGTTTGCCACTCCGCTCTCGTGAGTCACTATTATTATCGTAAGTCCTTCTTTCTCGTGAAGCTCTTTCAGAATGTTCATTACCTCAACAGAAGTCTTGCTGTCAAGCGCCCCTGTAGGTTCGTCGGCCAGTATTATTTCCGGTTTGGAGATAAGTGCCCTTGCTATTGCGACCCTCTGTTTCTGTCCTCCTGAGAGTTCGTTTGGCATATGGTGTGCCCATTCCTTCAGTCCCAATTTATCAAGATACTCCATTGCGAGCTCGTTTCTTTTCTTTCTGCCCACTCCCTGATAATATAATGGAAGCGCAACATTTTCCATCGCATTCTTGAACGATATCAGATTGAACGACTGGAATATAAAACCAATCATTCTGTTTCTGTATTCGGCAGCTTTGGTTTCACTGAGGTCCTTTATCAGTACACCGTTCAGTGTATATTCCCCTGTATCATAGTTGTCAAGTATTCCCAATATATTAAGTAATGTGGACTTTCCTGAACCGGATGCCCCCATAATGGATACAAATTCCCCTTTTTCTATATCGAGGTTTATGCCCTTCAGTACATGAAGAGGAGCACCGTTGTGATAAGTCTTGTTTATGTCTTTCAGATGAATCATTTTGTCAGTAGATTAGTAAATGTGCGGCTAATTTATCCTAAATTCCGCAGCATTTTAGTTTAACTTTATTTATAAGTACCTGAGCAACAAAAAGTTGCTCAGGATTTTGCCAT
>CALUJF010000068.1 GCA_944320855.1 uncultured Phocaeicola sp. | reverse complement strand
CTTCCTGACAATGCCGCATGTCTTCGTCTTCCGGGAACAGACGGAAAGGCTAAGATGAGTAAGTCGCTTGGAAACTGTATCTATTTGTCTGACTCTGCTGATGAAGTGGAAAAGAAGGTAAAGAGCATGTACACCGACCCTACACACATCAAGGTTAGCGACCCTGGAAAATTGGAAGGCAACTGTGTGTTTACATATCTTGATGCATTCTGCCGTCCTGAACACTTCGGACGTTACTTGCCTGACTATCCGAACCTTGACGAACTGAAAGCCCACTACACACGTGGCGGTCTTGGTGACATGAAGGTTAAGAAGTTCCTTGCAGCCATCATGCAGGAAGAACTCGGACCTATCCGTGAACGCCGCAGCGAGTTCGAGAAAGATATCCCTGCTGTTTACGAAATGTTGAAGAAAGGTTGCGAAGTGGCACGCGAAACAGCTGCACAGACCATGGATGAGGTTCGCAAGGCAATGAAAATCAATTATTTTGATGACGTAGAACTGATTGCTGAACAGGCTAAGCGTTTTGCTGAATAATTTTTTGAACTAATATATAAAGAAAAACGTCCGGATGATAATTGTGTTTATCTCTCCGGACGTTTTCTTTATATATGTCTGTTTATGCCTGTTGCTGTATGATAAGATATGTTGTGTAAGCTATATAGCAAACTACAAGCAAGGCACCCTCGATTCTTGTAATAGTACGTTTCTTGAAGAACCAGCCAACCAGCCAGAATAGTGCAGATGACAGTACAAGTACCAGAATGTCAATGTTGTTGATATTTCCCATAGGCAGTGGCGATACCGAGGCACTGCATCCCAGTACGAAGAACAGATTGAACAGGTTGCTTCCTATTACGTTTCCTATGGCTATTCCAGGATTTTTCTTCAGCGCGGCTGTCACCGAAGTGGCAAGCTCAGGCAGTGATGTACCTCCGGCTACGAGTGTCAGACCTATAATTGAGTCGCTTACTCCAAGTGATGAGGCTATACCGCTGGCACCTTCCACAAACCATTGTCCTCCGAAAATAAGTCCTGCCAATCCGCCAAGGATATAGACCGAAGAACGCCATACCGGCATTTCCACTATCTTCTGTTCCTCAGATTCTCCATCTTGATTGCGGGCTATAGAGAAAGTGTAGCGCATGAATATAAGGAAGAAAGCCAACAGTACAAGTCCATCGGCACGACCTATCACATTGCTGCTTCCACCGTCAAGCCAGATATCATTAGCCATAAAGGCTAGTACAAGTGAGGAAAGAATAACCAGAGGTATCTCCTTGCTCATTGTGCCTTGTCCCACCTGTATCGGGAGTACCATAGCCGTGCAGCCTATAATCATAAGTATGTTGAAGATATTGCTACCCACCACATTACCTATCGCCATTTCCGCACTTCCCTGTATTGAAGACAGGAGGCTTATTACCAACTCAGGTGCTGATGTACCGAATGCCACGATAGTAAGACCGATTACGAGGTCGGATATTTTAAACCGTTTAGCCACCGATGCGGCTCCGTCTGTCAGTGCATTGGCTCCAACCAATATCAATGCCAGACCTGCAACCAATATAAAGATATTCCAAATCATAACTTTTAGTTTATTGTTATAAAAAACTATTTTCAACTCACATTATAATACACTTAAACAGGTTCTAAATAGTATTTAAATACCATTTAAACGATGTTTAAAATCAGTGGGGTACATATCCCGATTTTATTTTAAGACCTTTATTCGTTTTTGCTCAGAATGATGAAATTAATTTTTTTAATATCATGTCTGTATATGTATGCCAAATTTCAAGTGGTATCTGTCTATATTCAGGGAATAGTGTCTTAACATACTCAATTTCGAAAACAAGCCTGTATTCTGAAGGATTGTTGTCTTTTTCTCCTTCTTTCCTTGTTCCTACACGTGCAATCTTAATTTTGTATAAATCACGTATACCCATTCCACTTAGATAAGGAATAAAATAATATAACTTATCTAAGTCTATTGTAGAAGGGAATTTTTTCCCAGTATAATAAATTGTTGCGTTTTTGTTGATAAACTTTTTTGTATTATCTTTCTTAACAAGACATATTAACACATTCTTGTCTATATTGATTCTATTTGATTCGCAATATCCATCAGGTTCCATTTCTTTTAATGTATTTGATATAATACCATTTGGATATTCAGTGAACAAATCAAAAAAATTAAGTTGTTTGATCTTTGTATCTTTTTTCTTTATTGTATCAATCTTCTTTTCATATAGTCTTTCAGTTTCATTCTCTTGAAGATTTTTCAACACTTGTGATACCGCTTCTGAGCAGTCACAGGTATCTGTTGGCATAATAGTTTGGATATCATTAAATAGCCTGATCAGGGATCTTCCTATGGCACAAGCAAGGTTTACAGGTACAGCATTACCTATTTGTTTGTATTTATCACTCATCGTACCAGCAAAAAGCCAATCGTCCGGGAATGTTTGTATTCTGGCATATTCTCTAACTGACAATGGACGTGTTTCAAGAGGATGACAGCGCTCTGTTTGCTTTTGGCATGGTGAGCAGGTTAATGTAAGAGATGGTTCATCCAGTGACAGACGGCGTGCCATTCCTGTCTTTCCTCCTCCCAATAACCAACTTCCGCCTAAATATTCCTTTGCAATTTCTTCTGGAAGATTACGCCAATCTCCACCCTGTGGAACTAATTCAAGAATCTTTTGTTTCTTAATTGGATAGCTTACACCTTCAGATTTAGGAACATCTGTATCGTATATAACACTTTTATAGAGAGCATCTCTTAAAGTGAGAACTTGTGTGTAAGGAGATGGCCAACGAAAATTGACTTTTGATGCAATGTCGTTTCTGATAGCAATAAGTATCAGTCTTTCTCTCTTTTGCGGAACCTGATACATGATAGCTTTTAGAACACGTGGTTCTACTAATGTATATCCAAGTTCTACAATAGTATTTTTTATTGTATTGAATGTCCTACCGTCGTCATGTGAAACCAGTCCTTTGACATTTTCACACATAAATACCTTAGGACGAATTTCATTTACAGCTCTTGCAAGTTCAAAAAAAAGTGTGCCACGTGTGTCATTGAATCCTCCTTGTTTACCGGCATAAGAGAATGCCTGGCATGGAAATCCTCCTGATAAGAAATCTACTTTATTGCGAAGAGGCGTAAAATTGATATGGCGTACGTCTCCTTCTATTATATTCCATTTAGGGCGGTTAATACGAAGTGTATTGCATGCTGATTTATCGAACTCATTTAGTAAAACATGTTTGAACCCTGCTTTTGAAAGTCCAAGTGCAAGTCCGCCACCACCTGCAAAAAGTTCTACAGAAGTATATTCACGGATTGGGGTTGTTTGGAATTCCTTATTCCAGTTACTGTCTAATATTTCTTTTACTTCTGGTATTGTGGTTAGTTCTTCAAGATAGAAGCCTTTTATACCATTTTCAGTATGAGATGGATAAGTTCCATTCTCTGCCCATTTTTGAACAGTTGCGTTTGATGTCCCTATTAAAGCTGCAAGATTATTTTCTGAAATGAATTGCATATTTATAAACTGCCCTTTTTAGTTATTTCTTCGGCTATTTCCTCTATTTTTTGTAAAATAAGTGCACTTCCGTCAATGCCGTCTTCTTCAACTACTTCACCAAATGCTTTGGCTAATTGGTAATAGAATGTTTTATCTCCTGTAATATGTTCCCAAAATTCTGCTCCACAATACACTGGATAAGTAGTTGCAATAGTCTTATAGTTTGCTGAAACCCTTTCACCATATAATACCCCGACAATCATGTCATCCATTTGTATTGGTATCCTGTCTAATCGAGCCTTTCCTATAAGACGTTTGAAATGTCCTAAAATGGTGTCAACATCATCTTTGTTTATGGTTTGTGGCCCAGCTTTACATTGGCAATACTTTTTTCTGCCGTCAAGTTCATCGATAAATTCTATATCAATTCCATCGATACCAGATGCACAACCTGCAACTTGAGCAAGTTGGGATATAAAGATTTGTATGTTCTGACCGAAACTTGTGTTTAGGCTGGTTCCTAAAATACGTGGGTAAACCAAAGCTTTGGCCATTGATTTAGGTGTTGTGTCTCCACATAAAAAGGCTGAAAGGTAATTAATAAGAAATGGGTTTATATCAAAGTCTTTAAGTCGTAGCCTCTTAAGATTTTTAATATGATTAGGTATAATAGATGTACGGAAATAATTTTTTCCACTTTCTATTATCGCTTTTTTTTGTTCCTCTGTCATTCTTTTTTATGTTATAATTACTTATGCAAACATACTAAAAAATCTTTGTTTTTTAATGTAAACAAGGTTTTTTATATTTCCTCAGCCAACCACATTTTTATTACAGGAACTTTCTCGCGGCTTATATGTATCGAACCTTCAAACTTGGATGATACGCTTACTGTCATCTTTCCGTTGAAATAGTTCTGTACGTTCCTTATACATCCGGCAGACAGGATGAACTGCCTGTTTACGCGCATGAACTGTTTCGGGTCAAGCTGCTCTTCCAACTTCGTGAGCGGATAGTCTATGAGATGCCTTTTCCTGTCGTTGGTTATTGCGAAAGTTGTTTTGTCCTCCGAATAGAAATAAGCAATATCAGACACCATTATAGTGTAGAAACGTTTGGGCGATGATATGAGAAATCTTGTGCGGTATTGCTTCTCCTGCTTATCGGTGAAGGTTTTCAGCAGTTGTTCTATACCTTCGTAGTGATATTTAACCCCATTGTCTGCCATATAAAAACGCTCGAACTTTTCTATGGCATCGTTCAGCCTTTCCTTGTGTATAGGTTTCAATAGATAGTCAATGCTGTTCACACTGAATGCCCGTACAGCATATTCATCGTATGCCGTGGTGAAAATAATCATGCTTTTGGGCTTGGCTTGTTCTATGAACAGGAATGATATGCCGTCGTTAAGCTGTATGTCGAGGAAGATAATGTCCGGATGCGGATTGACGGCAAACCATTCCACTGCATCTTCTATCATTCCAGGCAATACGGTGATTTCCCAGTTTGGACGCAGCTCGCCAACCATCTTGTTCAGCAGACGTGCGGCAGGGATTTCGTCTTCTATAATTACGGCTCTAATCTTACTCATATATCAAAGGTAGTTTTACTGTAAATATATTGTTTTCATCTTCTATAATGATATCCTTTCCACAAATCATCCGATAGCGTTGCAAAAGGTTTGCAAGACCTTTTCCTGATGAGGCTGCATTCTGTTTTTTCCTGACAGGATTTGATATGCATATAAAAGAGGACTTACCGTTCCTTTCGCAGCAGATACTGATATTCATTGGTTTGCTGATGCTTATTACATTATGCTTTATCACATTTTCTATAAGCAGCTGCATGGTCAGCGGGGGTACAGACGTTTCTGAAATTGATTTATCAAGGCTGTTGGTTATTTCTATACAGTCGCCAAGTCTGACTTTGTGCAGTTGTATGTATTTGTCTATAAATTCAAGTTCCTCGCTCAGTTTTACTGTATTCTTGTTCTGGCTTACGAGAATATATCTGTATGTATCGGCAAGGTTTCTTGTGAATTCTACCGCATTGGCAGGCGAGTATTCTATTTCGGATATCAGGGTATTCAGATTATTGAACAGGAAATGAGGGTTCAGCTGGCTCTGTAATGCCTGATATTTGGTTTGTGTGTTTGCCTTTTCAAGTTCTTCGGCATGCCTGTAAAGTCTTACGAGGTCTGCATAAAACTTGTTCTGCATGAACTGGCCCACTATTATAATCTCGATGAACCATACTCCAAGAATAATTGTTATACCGTTTTGTTGCAGGTTAAAAGGATTTGTGACTCCTACCATGTATTTGGATGTGACAAGCATAAGATAGTTTACAGTCAGGAGTACAATACCGCATATTATCATTGCTATGGATAATGCCCTTTTATCTTTCAGAAAGTACTGATAGAATGACATCATCTTTTCATACACAAACCGTATGCTCAGACCTATTCCGCAGAAGATGAAGGCCACAGCGGAGAAGGCCTTGAACGTAATCAGTTCGTCATGAAAACGGGATGGTATGTCGGCATAGTTTATCAGAACGAAATATGAAAAACATCCCAAACAGAGGTATAGTATAATATCCGATAAGTAACGTTTCATTGTCTCATGTTTTGTCAACGGTATAAAGGTAGTGAATTAGTCTTTAAGTTCTTAAGTTTTTAGTTTTTAAGTTTGTTGCTTCTTAAGCTTTAGTTTTTAAGTCTTAAAACCTTTCTCCTCTTGCCCTTTCAAGTCCGCTTCTGGCTATCTGTGCATTCAGCTTTGACTGAATGAAATTCACTTTCGCCTTAAGATGATAGATTTCTGCGTTGATAACTTCCACTATTGAAATGTTTCCTTCGCGGTATTTTTCGAATGCCAGTTCCTTACTCTCTTCCGCCTTGTTCAGCGAGCTTTCTGTAAGAGAAACTTTTCTTACAGCCTGTGAATAGTTATAGAAGGCTGTTTCCATTTCCAGACGTACATTGTCGGTCACTTTCCTTTGGTTTTCTGTAGCCATGTCGATGGCATACTTTCCTGCCTTGCGTGTGTTTCTGCGTTTGCCCCATTCAAATATAGGTACACTCAGTTTAGCGTATATGGCATAGTTCGGGTTCAGGTCTGCCTTGAAGTTATAGCCCGGCGATGAGTAGCTTCCGTCTATACTTACGGACAGTTTAGGCATGTACTGGGAGTTGGCAAGTCTGGCCGATGATTTCTGCAAATCTATGTTTCCGCTTGCTATCAGCATTTCCGGACGTGAAGTCATGGCCATATCTATTATGCCGGAATATGACGGCTCTTCCTTCAGAGGAATTACTATAGAGTCTGTAGGTACTTCTTCGTCGAAAGGTATTCCTGAGAATGAGTTCATCGACATTCTTGCCACTTCGGCATCATTGAGTGACTGTACGAGGCGATACTCTGCATCATTCAGTTTCACTTCAGCCATGAGCAGGTCGTTACGGTCTGTATATCCTTCGTTCACGCGGTCCTTAACCACATCCACCAGAAGTTCGATGGATTCCTTGAAGTCCTTTGCAACGAGTGTCATTTCCTGACGTGCCACTTTGTTCCAGTAATATACGTCGGCATTGTATATGATGTTGTTGGTGATACGTTTTATTTCGTATTGCGACATTTCGTTTTCTTTCTTAGCCTTGTCATATCCTGCTTTTATCGCGCCACCCATATACACCGGTTGTGCCAGTGTGAGTGATGCTCCGTATTTCATGTCACGTCCCTGGAAGTATAGCGGTTCGGTGAGAGAAGGTATCTCTACCGACAGTTCCGATGGGTTGCCTACATAGTTGAAATTGGCGTTACCACTTAGCGACGGCAGGAAATCAGCCTTTGCCGATTTCTGCTTTTCATTGCTGATTTGTGAAGAAAGTACGGCAGAACGGATATCCTGATTGTATTCTTCCACCTTAGAGCGGTATTGCTGCAACAGTCCTGAAGTCTGAGCGTGGATACTTCCGGCTATAAGTGTTGCAGCTATATATATTAGCGAAATTTTCATGTTAGTTGATTTTTAAGTTTATCAGGTTTCAGTTGACGAGTTAACGAGGTTTTAGCTTCGCTGACAGTTGGTTCCGTTCGTAAGGAAACCTTGTCAACTTGTCAACTCGTTATCTTGTTACCTTAATCTTATAGAATATGGCATATAGTGCCGGAGTTACAAAGAGTGTCAGCATTGTAGCGAATGTCAGTCCGAAAACGATTGTGGCTGCCATACCTCCGAACACTATATCGAACAGCAGAGGGATGCTTCCGAATACTGTAGTAAGTGCTGCCATAAGTACAGGGCGTACTCTCGATACTGTAGCTTCAATAACTGCCGTATGTGGCTCAAGACCATTCCTGCGCTGAATGTTTACTTCGTCAAGCAGTACGATTACATTCTTTATTATCATACCGAGCAATCCCAGCCAGCCGGCGATGCAGAAGAAACCGAACTGGAAACCGGTGAGTAGCAATCCAACTACCATACCTATTATAGATAATGGCAGAATCAGGAATATTATCAGTGGTTGTCTGAAATTACCGAAGAGCATTACGAGTATTACGATAAGCATTATAATGGCAAGCGGGAAATATTTGGTCAATGCTTCCATTGCCTCTTTCTGGTCTTTGTACTGTGAGTCCCAGAAGAAAGTATATCCTTCGGGCAACTCTATGTTCTCTATTTCCTCGCGAATCTCATTATGCACTTCCTTCATTGTATAGCCTCGTTTCACATCGCATTGTGCTGCCATAGACAACTTACGGTTGTAAGTCCTTACTAAAGGATATTCCCATCCGGTAGTTATTCCGTCGGCCACCTGAGCGAGTGGGGCAGAGTTCTTTCCGTTCCATATCTGCAGGTCCTTTATATATTCAGTGTCCCAGGACTTAGGCTTTTCCGTGATGAGGCGCACTGGAACCTTGTTTTCCCCGTCCCTATATACTCCAATTGTGGTGCCGTCATATACAGATTTTACGGCATTCATCATGTCTGCACGTCCTATGTTCAGCATACCTGCCTTAACAGGGTCGTATCCCGCTTCGATAACCATAGCCATGTTTCCCTATTCGTTTCTTGCATTGAGTACTTTAGGGTTCTTCTTCATTATTTCTAATGCTATGTTGGTAAGCGAGTCGAGTACAGCCGGGTCATCTCCACAGAATCTTGCTTCTATCAATGCTTGTGGTATGGAGTTGATTTCAAAGCTGTTCACCTTCACTGTGGCTTCCGGTATGAGTTCTGGAAGTTCCTTGTATAACAATGCCTGTAGCTCTTTCGATTTCTCCGGCGATTCAGCTTCAACTAAGCATTGTGCATAGTTTGACTGCGGACCGTAGGCTGTATTAGCCAGATAGTATCGCGGAGGAGTCTGACCTGTATATGATGATACGGTTTTTACACCTTCCTTACTCATCAACAGTTCAGTCAGAAAATCTGCTTTCCTTTCTGTTTCTTCTATTTTAGTACTTTCAGGCATCCACATTTCTATGGTGAAATATTGCTTGTTCAGCAGTGGCATGAACTGTTGTGGTATGAATCTGAAAGCCCATGCCGAAATGATGAGGAGAACCACCATACATACCGTTACGGTGTATTTCTTCCTTATCATGAATCTTAGCGACTTGCGGAAAAAGTCGTATATCCTGCCGCTGAAAAGTTCCTGTTTCAATTCTTCCGGACGCGGACGGCGCACAAACTCCTGAACGAAGAATACGTTCTGTGTTATTGCCAATATCCAGCTAAGAAGAAGTGAAACGGCAATAACGATGAAGAGCGATTCGAGAATCTCGCCTGTGATATGTGGCGACAGATAGACAGGCAGGAATGTAAGTATGGCTATAAGTGTTGCTCCAAGCAACGGCATGGCTGTGGAAGTTGCTGCATTTATTATCGCGATGCGCTTACGCATACCGCGCTGCATGTTTACAAGTGTCGCATCATAAACCACTATGGCATTGTCCACCAGCATACCCATGGCAATGATGATAGCTGCCAGTGACATACGCTACAGGGCTATTCCTGTAGCCTGCATATATATAAGTGTACCGAGAATGGAGAATATAAGTCCGCTACCTATCAGGAAACCGTTTTTCAGTCCGATGAAGAACAGCAATACCGCCACTACGGTTATGACCGATACTATGAGGTTCATTACGAAACCGTCATTAGCCACATCCGATTCGTGTCCCTGGTCGTAGAGGATATCTATCTTGAAACCTTCGGGAAGTGAACTTCTCAGTTCTTCCATACGTTCTGATATCAGTTTCGCCATCTCTACCACATTGCCGTCAGATACAGTGGAAATGGCTATACCAACGGCCGGAACATTGCCTGTCTTCATAATGTTTGTGGCAGGGTGGGAGTAGCTTTCGGTTATTTCTGCTATTTCGCCCAGACGGAAATACTCGCCTTTTGAATTGCTGACGGTCAGGTTCTCTATCTCTTCCGTGCTGTTGAAACTGCCTGTTGACTGTACCCTTATCCTGTTCTTGTCTGTTTCCATTGCTCCGGCATCGACAATACGGTTCTGGCGGTCGAATGCTGTGGCAATATCGTTTATTGTGACACCGCACGAGGTCATCAGATTAGGCTTGATATAAATGTCGATAGTTCTGGTCTGTACTCCGAACAGTTCTATTCTTGCCACATCCTTTACGTTGAGAAGTTCGTTCTTTATATCTTTTGCACAGTCCTCCAATTCTCTGTAGCTGCGTGTCTCGCTGCTCAGAGAATAGAAAACGCCCAAGACATCTCCGAAGTCATCATTTACCTTAGAAGGTCCTGCACCCTGTGGCAATTTGTTCTGAACGTCGTTCACCTTTCTGCGGAGTTTGTCCCACAGCTGCTGCATGTCCTTTGCGCGGATTTCCTTCTTTACATATACTGTTATTTTTGACAGTCCGGCGCGGTTGTCGCTTTTCAGATAATAAAGTTCTCCGAGCGACTGTATGGATTCTTCCAGTACGTCTGTCACTTGCTGCTGTACCTCCAGTGGAGAGGCACCGGGGTAGGTGGTAGTCACTACGGCCTGTTTGATGGTGAAAGGCGCGTCTTCAAGTTTCCCCATCCCGGAGTAGGCTACCACGCCTCCGGCTATTATAAGTATGAGCAACAGCCATGTCAAAGCCTTATTATTAAGGAAAAATTTTACGAATGCTTTCATGAATGTATATGTCTTATTCTATGATTGTTACCTGTAGGTTGTCCGAAAGCTGATAGAGCTTGGATATTGCTATATTGTCGCCTGCGGCAAGTCCTGATGTGATTTCTATGTTATCGCCTTTTGTCAGTCTGCCTGTTTTTACCTGAGTTAGTTTTGCCGTATTGCCGTTTTCTATTTTCCAGACATAAGCACCGGCTGAGTTGTTATGGCAAACAGCCGCCTGGGGGATGACTACGGTCCCGTTAACAGAAGATGATGAAGATAATGAGTAAGGGTAAGATATATGAATGGAACCCGTCATCCCGCCCATCAGGATGTTGTCTTTATTATCTATTATTAAAGTGAGAAGGTATGAAATGTTGTTGTCGGCAGTGCTTTGTGTCACGAATGTTTCGTCTGGCTTAAAGACCTTTTGTGGGAGAGTCGAGAAACCGGCGGTTATATCCATCTGTTCTTTCTTATGGAAAGAGCTTGCCATGCTTTCCGTGATATATGCTTCGGCTTTTACTTTCGAAAGGTCGATGAATGTCACTACCGGTACTGAAAGTTTTACGTCGGAATATTTCTCTATATGAGTCTGCTGTACATATCCGTCGAATGGAGCGTATATCTTTGTGTCGTTCAGAGCGTTTGTGGCATCGTCATAATCGGTCTTGGCCTTCTCATAGTCCGCCTGTGCCTTTTCGAAGCTTGCTGCCGAGATGTTGTCGCGTTCATAAAGTGCTGAAATCCTTCTGTATTCCGATTCAGCCTGTGCCAGTGTTGTGGCTGTTCTTTTCTGACGTATAATATAGTCGCGGTCGTCAATCGAGGCTATCAGTTCTCCTTTTCTGAAGAACTGTCCGTTCTGCACATCGAATGTTTTTACCGGTCCTCCCACACGGGACGAAAGCTCCGTAACTCTGTAAGGTCGTGAAATGAAAGTATAGCTTCGTGTGGTTTCCTTTGGAGTCTCAATGGCTGTAGCCGTTCTTACAGTTGTAGGTTGTTCCTCTTTATTGGCCGTCTCTTTGCAGGATGACAGACTGCATAAGATAAGGGTGAGTGGCAATAATTTCTTCATAATCTTCATATGTTTATTTGTTTGGTAGTTCCGTGTCCTTAATGAAATCCGTCTTTACATCTGCAAATATATGTATGTAGAGTCAGGCTGTAAATGCCTGTTTTACCAAACCGCATTATGGAAGTTCTGAAGTGTGGTTTTTACCTTCCGAAGTGAATATACCCTATCTCTTGTCTTATTATCGGAACGAACCATCCATGTGATATAGTGACAGATGGGTAAATCTTTTATAGAATGCTTAAGCAAATCTCCGGAGATTCTTCGATGCAGAAAGCGTAACACGTACGTGTAACGGGCGGAACAAGTTCGTGTCACGCGCGTAACACGTACGTGTAACGGTTTCTCCTTCGGCGCGTTTCTTATTATGGGAAAAGGCGGAGATATAAGTCTGTTTAGTAGTACGATGAAAAGAAAAATGAAGAAAAGTGGCTTTTTCAAGAAAAAAAACATGAAATGTATTGTCAGTTCAAAAAAAAGTAATACCTTTGCATCGCAATTGACAAAGAGACCTTTTCGGGCGTTTAGCTCAGCTGGTTCAGAGCATC
>CALUJF010000067.1 GCA_944320855.1 uncultured Phocaeicola sp. | reverse complement strand
TAATGATTTGAATTATGCTATTATCTCGTAATAGCGGCTGCAAAGATACTGCTTTTCTTTTGTTTTACAAATAGTTGGGCTATTTTTCTGTATATTTATTTGTTTATTTCCCTCAACCATTTCTCCAGCTCGCCTGTCCATTGTCTTTTGTAGATGAAACTGTCGCGATATCCCCATCCGTGTCCGCCGATAGGATATGTGTGAAGCGATGCAGGAACCCCGTTTTTCACGAGTGACATGTAGTAGTTGATACTGTTCTCTACCGGTACAGCCTTGTCGTCGCTGCTGTGCATGATGAATGCTGGAGGAGTCTGTGGAGTAACCTGCTTCTCATTGCAGTATAGTTCTACAAGCTTTTCGTCAGGATTGCTTCCTAAGAGATTGTTTCTTGAGCCCATGTGGGTATATCTCTTGTCCATTGTGATGACCGGATAGAAAAGTATCTGGAAATCAGGTCTTGTAGTCTCATCGAAGTGAGTTGCTGCAGTGCTGGCAAGATGTCCTCCGGCCGAAGAACCCATGATTCCGAGCTTTGTGAATTTCCATTCCTCAGACTTTTCACGCATTATTCTTATAGCCTGATGTGCGTCGCTCAGGGGAACTTCGTTTTTGCCGTTAGGCATGCGGTAGATAAGAACAGAATATGTTATTCCCAGGCTGTTGAACCATGCAGCCATGTCGTGTCCTTCATGGGCAGTAGCAAGATTATAGTATCCGCCTCCCGGACATGCTATGATTGCCATTCCGTTGGGATTCTCGGCAGGATAAACATAAAGAGTAGGTTCTTCCACATAGACTGGACCGTTTTCTTTTTGTTCTTTAATACCATTTTCGTTAGGCGCACCATTAGGCCAAAGCTTTATTTCGACAGGTTTCTGTGCGCATAATATAGATGACAGCATAATGAAACTCATAATCAGTAAATTCTTTTTCATAACAGTTTATTTTTTGATTGACATGCTGGCCCTAACTAAATATATAATAAGGAGTGCGTATGCAACGAGTGCTACAACCTGGCTCATAGGATTAGCCAACCATGACTCATTGACAAGGTTGATGTCGCAATATCTCATCACTGCGCTTACTACACCCATCAGAGCACCTCCGGCAATGAAACCTGATGCAAGCAATGTACCTTTCTCGCCACGTTCCTGGTTCACAGATTCATCCTTGCTTCTTGATGTAACATACCAGTTTATAGCGCCACCCACCAAGAGAGGAAGGTTGAGTTCCAACGGAATGAACATACCCAGAGCGAATGCCAATGCAGGAACCTTGAAGTATGTAAGTACGATTGCCAACACCGCTCCGGCACCGTACAAAGCCCATGGAGCACCTACACCGTTCATCAGAGGGTCGATTACTGCGGCCATTGCATTAGCCTGAGGTGCAGCAAGCTGTCCGCTTGTAAATCCGTATGAATCATTAAGCACCATGATGACACCGCCCACAGTAGCAGCCGAAACCAGTGTTCCGAGGAATTTCCATGTTTCCTGTTTCTTAGGAGTGCTTCCCAGCCAGTAACCTATCTTGAGGTCGGTGATAAAACCGCCGGCCATTGACAGGGCTGTACATACCACACCACCCATAACCAGTGCTGCAACCATACCTGTAGCTCCGTTCAGACCTACTGCTACCATGATTACAGATGCAAGAATAAGAGTCATAAGCGTCATGCCCGATACAGGGTTTGTACCTACTATGGCTATCGCGTTTGCAGCCACTGTAGTGAAGAGGAATGCTATACCTGCCACAAGCAGAAGTGCAACAACGGTGTGAAGCACATTGCCCTGCATAACGTCGAAGTAGAAGAATAGCAGAACAAGCAGCAAAGTGAAGATAGAACCGAATGCGATAATCTTCATCGAAATATCTTTCTGGGTACGTTCCACGTTGGCTTCAGCTTTCTTGCCGCCCATTTCCTTTGCTGCAAGACTTACGGCACCTTTTATTATACCCCATGAACGGACTATACCTATGATACCGGCCATAGCGATACCGCCGATACCTATACTCTTGGCATATTCGCTAAATATCATCTCCGGCGACATATCATTGACGGCCATAGTGATGTTCGGGTTCCATGTATTGAGAACCTGGTCGCCGAACACAAGGGCGAATCCCGGTACTATAACGAACCATACTACAAGAGAACCGGCACATATGATGGCAGCATATTTCAGACCGACGATATATCCCAATCCAAGTACTGCCGCTCCGGTATTTATCTTGAAAACCAGTTTGAATTTCTCAGCCACCATTTCACCGGCACTGCATATACGGCTTGTGAAATTCTCGTTCCACCATCCGAAGGTACCTACTATGAAGTCGTACAGACCTCCGATAAGTCCTGCCATAAGAAGCGGTTTTGCCTGGTCGCCGCCTTTCTCGCCCAAAACCAGAACTTGTGTGCTGGCTGTTGCCTCAGGGAAAGGATATTCGCCATGCTTGTCCTTTACGAAATATTTACGGAATGGAATGAGGAAAAGAATACCCAATACACCTCCAAGCAGAGAGCTGATGAACATCTGCATGAAGTTCACTGTCATCTCCGGATATTTCTCCTGAAGAATATAGAGTGCCGGAAGAGTGAATATGGCACCTGCGACAATCACTCCGGAGCATGCTCCGATAGACTGTATCATTACGTTCTCGCCTAATGCGTTTTTACGCTTTGTGGCGCTTGACACACCCACTGCTATGATGGCAATAGGAATAGCTGCTTCGAATACCTGGCCTACCTTAAGTCCAAGATAGGCAGCTGCGGCCGAGAAAATCACAGCCATTACTATACCCCATGTCACTGACCACAGGTTTATTTCCGGATAATTCTTCGAAGGCGACATGAGCGGCTCATATTTCTCGCCCGGTTTAAGCGGACGGAACGCATTCTCAGGCAGCCCCGTCGGCTTTTCTTGTTCTGTTTTCATGTTCGATTATGTTATTATTTTGTTAATGTTATTCCGTTTCGTGTCCAAAAGTAATAAAAAAACTCATAACCTTTGCATTCTGTTTTGCGCAATTTTAAAGATAGACAGCATTTCCATTTCTGTAAAATTGGTACAAAGAGCAGTAATCCGTATACAGTATATATATAATGTATACAGTACTTTTGTAACATGAACAATTATGTGTTACAGATATGCTTTTAAACGACTTTTTATCTTATGTAAAGACCGGCAAGGCACTCGATACGGATGAAATCCGTGCCCTTATGGGAGAGATGAGCGAAGAGGCTCGCCGTGTGACATTCCGGTTGAATTCATCGTATCACACACCGGACGAAGTGAGAGGACTGCTGTCCGAACTCTTCGGATATACGGTGCCCGAAACCCTGCGTGTGTTTCCTCCATTCTATTCTGACTTCGGAAAGAATATCCATGTGGGAGAAGATGTTTTCATAAATGCATGCTGCCATTTTCAGGACCACGGAGGGGTGACTCTCGGTGACGGATGCCAGATAGGTCATAACGTAGTGTTTGCAACTCTCAACCACGGATTGCAGCCTGAGGAGCGAGGCATTACCTATCCTGCGCCGATAGTTCTCGGCAAGAATGTATGGGTAGGCTCCAATTCCACTATTCTGCAAGGGGTGACTATAGGCGACAATGCTGTGATAGCTGCCGGAGCTGTAGTTACTAAGGATGTAGAACCCGGCACTATAGTAGGCGGTGTGCCTGCCCGTTTCATAAAGAAGCTGTAGGATTTCTCCGGATTCTTCGTTTCTGATTATCAGATTCCCTTAATGACAAACCGTAACACGTACGTGTAACGGGTGGAACACGAACGTGTAACGCGCGTAACACGAACGTGACGCGGGCGTAACACGTACGTGTAACGCTTTCTGCGAACCGTCGTTTCGGAATATAAACACAATCATTTTCCCATATATTTCAAAAAAACCGACCAATATGAAAAGAAACCTGATTTTAATTATTCAAATTCTAATAATGAGTGTTATGACAAATCTAAATGCGCAAGACAAAAAGACTTTCGCTCCGAGCGATAAAGTAGTGACAGAACGTGTTTCGTTCAAGAATCGTTTCGGCATCACACTTGTGGCCGACCTCTACCGTCCGAAAAATGCCGATGCTCCGCTTCCGGCATTGGCTGTTAGCGGTCCTTTCGGTGCAGTGAAAGAACAGTCGTCCGGACTATACGCCCAGACTATGGCCGAACGGGGATTTCTGACAATAGCTTTCGACCCGTCTTTCACCGGCGAGAGTAGTGGAGAACCTCGATATGTTGCATCGCCGGATATAAACACCGAAGATTTCAGCGCAGCAGTAGACTATCTGGTTACACGTCCGGATGTGGATTCTTCCAGGATTGGAATAATCGGCATATGCGGTTGGGGCGGATTTGCCCTGAATGCAGCAGCCATAGACACACGTATCAAGGCTACCGTGGCTGTGACCATGTACGACATGAGCCGTGTCAGTGCAAACGGATATTTCGATTCAATGGACGAGGATGCACGCTATGAGCTTCGCCGAAAACTTAACGAACAGCGCACCATCGACGCAAAGAACGGAACATATGCCCTTGCAGGTGGAGTGATTGACCCTCTGCCGGAAGATGCACCGCAATTCGTAAAAGACTATTATGCTTACTATAAGACTCCGCGCGGCTATCATCCGCGTTCGCTGAACTCAAATAACGGATGGAACGTGACTTCCTCTCTTTCATTCATCAACACTCCGCTCCTGACATACAGCAGCGAGATAAGAAGTGCCGTACTGTTGGTACACGGCGAGAAAGCCCATTCACGTTATTTCTCAGAAGATGCTTTCAAGAAACTCAAGGGCGACAATAAAGAACTGCTCATAGTTCCTGGTGCAAGCCATGTGGATTTGTACGACAATGCAGCCGGAGTGATTCCTTACGACAGGATTGAGAAGTTTATTCGCGAGAATATGAAATGACAATATATAATAAGGTGTAAGAACATAGCCATTCAGAATCTACAGTTCCGTTACAATTCCTTTAATTGTAGCGGAACTGTTTGTCGTGAAGCAACATTATAAAAAATCTATGTAATAACAATCTATATCAAGAAACTTCTCATAAATATCCCAAATTGGGCGGAACTTTGAAATATTTTATGTACCTTTGGACTTCGGTATTAAAAAACAAACATAAAACTGCTAATATGGAAAATAGAAGTTTAGTTACTATTGCCGAACATTCCAAGGAGAAAATACTTTATCTTTTGGAGATGGCAAGAGAATTTGAGAAGAAGCCGAACCGTAGCCTTCTGGCAGGAAGAATTGTGGCAACACTCTTCTTTGAGCCGTCAACTCGTACTCGCCTTAGTTTTGAAACAGCTGCAAACCGCCTGGGTGCAAAAGTAATAGGTTTTACAGACCCTAAAGTGACAAGCTCTTCGAAAGGTGAAACACTGAAGGACACTATCATGATGGTAAGTAACTATGCTGACATTATCGTAATGAGACACTATCTGGAAGGTGCCGCAAGATATGCCAGCGAAGTGACAAAAGTGTCTATCGTAAATGCAGGCGACGGTGCGAACCAGCACCCTTCGCAAACTATGCTGGACCTATATTCCATATACAAGACTCAGGGTACTCTGGAAAACCTGAACATCTATATGGTGGGCGACTTGAAATACGGTCGTACAGTACACTCTCTTCTGATGGCTATGCGCCATTTCAATCCTACATTCCATTTCATTGCACCGGACGAACTGAAAATGCCGGAAGAATACAAAATCTACTGCAAGGAACATAATATCAAATATGTAGAGCACAGTGAATTCAACGAAGACGTGATTGCCGATGCAGACATTCTTTATATGACACGTGTGCAGAGAGAACGTTTCACCGACTTGATGGAATATGAGAGAGTAAAAGATGTATATATTCTGAACAACAAGATGCTGGACAAGACACGCCCTAACCTGCGTATTCTGCATCCGCTGCCAAGAGTGAACGAGATAGCCTACGATGTGGACGACAATCCTAAGGCATACTACTTCCAGCAGGCACAAAACGGTCTATACGCACGTCAGGCTATTCTTTGCGACGTATTGGGAATTACACTTGACGAGGTAAAAGCCGATACTGAAAAATAACAAGTATTTAGTTCTTTAGTTTTTGAGTTCGTAAGTTTGTTGTTAATTCGACTATCAAACAGAAGAGAACCAGGTAATTTATAACCGAAGCTAACGAGGTTAAACTCAAAAACTTAAAAACTTATAAACTTAAAAACTTATAAACTTATAAAGCATGAACGAAAAAAAAGAACTGCAGGTGGCCGCTCTTGAAAACGGCACTGTAATAGACCATATACCGTCCGACAAACTTTTCACAGTAGTTTCACTGCTGAACATTAAGGATATGGACAGCAATGTCACAATAGGTTATAACCTCGAGAGCAAGAAACTTGGCAAAAAAGGTATCATTAAGATAGCTGACAAGTTCTTCACTGATGAGGAAATAAACCGTATCTCTGTGGTTGCATCAAACATTAAACTGAACGTTATCAGAAACTATGCTGTAGTCGAAAAGAAAGAAGCAATTATGCCGGACGACCTGAAAGGTATAGTGAAATGCAATAACCCAAAATGCATCACAAACAACGAACCTATGCAGACGTGGTTTCACGTGACAGACAAGGAAAAAGGCCTGCTGAAATGCCACTACTGCGAAAAAGAACAGCAGAAGGATAATATTAAACTTATCTGATAATGAAGCAGGACTGGAAACCAGGCACCATGGTCTATCCGCTGCCGGCCGTAATGGTGAGCTGCGGTAGCTGTGAAGAAGAATATAATATTATAACAGTAGCGTGGGTGGGTACTATATGTACCAACCCACCTATGTGTTACATATCGGTAAGGCCGGAACGACACTCCTACCCCATTCTGAAAAAGAACATGGAGTTCGTGATAAATCTTACTACCAAGGATATGGCTTATGCCACCGACTGGTGCGGAGTAAGGTCAGGAAAGAATTTCAATAAATTCAGCGAAATGAAACTCACACCGGGCAAAGCATCGGTTGTAAATGCGCCTATAATAGAAGAGTCGCCACTGTGTATAGAATGCAGAGTGAAAGAGATTATATCATTAGGCTCGCATGATATGTTCATAGCCGATGTGGTAAATGTAAAGGCTGATGAAAAATACCTCGATTCGGAAACCGGGAAATTCGAACTTGCCAAATCAAACCTACTGGTTTACGCGCATGGCGGATATTATGAAACCGGAAAGAAAATAGGAAAATTCGGATGGTCAGTTGAAAAAAAGAAATAGTCTATAGATGAAAAGATTATGCTTGTCAATACTTTCAGTGATAATGCTTGCATGCAGTTCAAACCTGTATGCACAAGATATTATGCTGCAAGATAACAAGCAGAAAAGACAAAAGGTAAGCATCGGAATCAAGGGGGGATTTAATTCTACAATGATGTTTACCAACAAGCTTTGCTATGGGGAACAAGAAATAACGGATATTCAGAATAACTACAAAGTGGGATATATAGCCACTCTATTCACAAGAATACAGGTAAAAAACAAACACTTCCTTCAGCCTGAAATATCGTATGCTGTTTCACACGGAAGTATCAGTATGAGCAACCTGAGAGAAAACGCTACTATACTGGAAAGCAATGCACTGATAAAAACCAAGATTTCATCACTGGAAGTTCCTATCCTGTATGGTTATAAATTCATAGACTCTTATCCATACGGAATGTCGTTCTTCCTTGGCCCCAAAATAGCATGGACAATAAAAAAACTGAGTTCAAGCGAATATTCGGGATTCTATCAGAAAAATATTAATGAACATATCAGACCTATAAACTATAGTGCCATATTAGGTATAGGAGTAAATATATCAAATATATTTTTCGATTTCAGATACGAAATAGGATGTAACAATATAACAAAGTCTGTCACATACGATAAGCAACAGACCATAGAACCCTACAATGAAAAAGAGCTGTTTCTGAAAAGAAGCAAGAACATTTTAAGTTTTTCAGTAGGTGTCATATTCTAATTAATATTCATTCAATTATTAACATATAATTTATTTTATTACAACTATGAAAAGAGATGATTTGATTTTCGGAATTATAGAAAAAGAACATCAGCGTCAGCTTAAAGGTATTGAGTTGATTGCATCTGAAAACTTTGTAAGCGAGCAGGTTATGGAAGCTATGGGCTCTTGCCTCACAAACAAATATGCAGAAGGTTATCCCGGCAAAAGATATTACGGAGGTTGCGAAGTAGTAGACCAGAGCGAACAAATCGCCATAGACAGACTGAAACAGATTTTCGGAGCAGAATGGGCCAACGTACAGCCACACTCAGGAGCACAGGCTAATGCAGCAGTATTCTTAGCTGTTTTAAATCCTGGCGACAAATTCATGGGACTTAATCTGGCACACGGAGGACATCTGTCACACGGTTCAGCCGTAAATACTTCAGGTATATTATATACTCCTTGCGAATATAACCTGAACAAGGAAACAGGAAGAGTAGATTACGACCAGATGGAAGAAATCGCTCTTAGAGAAAGACCAAAACTTATCGTTGGTGGTGGTTCTGCATATTCAAGAGAATGGGACTACAAGAGAATGAGAGATATTGCCGACAAAGTAGGCGCTCTGCTTATGATTGACATGGCTCACCCGGCCGGACTTATTGCAGCCGGATTGCTCGACAACCCTGTTAAATATGCTCACATCGTTACTTCTACTACCCACAAGACTTTGCGTGGTCCTCGTGGTGGTGTAATCATGATGGGCAAGGACTTCCCTAACCCATGGGGAAAAACAACTCCAAAGGGAGAAATCAAGATGATGTCACAGTTGCTCGACTCAGCGGTGTTCCCGGGTATTCAGGGCGGTCCGCTTGAACATGTCATTGCAGCTAAAGCTGTTGCATTCGGCGAATGTCTGCAGCCTGAATATAAAGAATATCAGATGCAGGTTAAGAAAAATGCCGCTGCATTGGCTCAGGCTCTTATGGACAGAGGATTTACAATCGTATCAGGCGGTACAGACAATCACTCAATGCTTGTAGACCTGAGAACCAAATATCCTGAACTGACAGGTAAAGTGGCTGAAAAAGCATTAGTTGCAGCAGATATCACCGTAAACAAGAACATGGTACCGTTCGACACGCGTTCTGCGTTCCAGACATCAGGTATACGTCTTGGTACTCCGGCCATCACTACACGCGGTGCTAAAGAAGACTTGATGTACGAAATAGCAGAAATGATTGAAACTGTTCTTTCTAATGTTGATAACGAAGAAGTTATAGCATCTGTAAGAGCAAGAGTAAACGACAAGATGAAGGACTATCCTATCTTCGCATACTAATTATAATTACGGTCCGGCACGACAAAATTATGCCGGACCTTAAATAACAATATAACTAAACACTTAATTAAAATGAAAACTTACAAACACGTTGCATTAATCCTGTGTGCAGGAATGATGATGGGTAGCTGCGGTATGACCAATACAGCAAAAGGTGGTATGATAGGTGGCGGTGGCGGTGCCGCTCTTGGAGCACTGATTGGAGGTCTTGCAGGAAAAGGCAAAGGTGCTGCCATTGGAGCAGCAGTAGGAGCAGCCGTTGGTACAGGAGCCGGAGTACTTATAGGAAAGAAAATGGACAAAGCGGCCGAAGAAGCTGCCAAAATAGAAAATGCACAAGTAGAACAGATAACAGACAATAACGGCCTGCAGGCTGTTAAGGTTACTTTTGCTTCAGGTATTTTGTTTAGCACAAGCAGTTCTACACTAAGTACTTCTGCAAAGAACTCACTGACAGATTTTGCAAACAACGTTCTCAAACAGAACCCAGGCATGGATGTATCGATATACGGATACACAGACAATACCGGTTGGAAAAACTCTACAGCAGCTGAAAGTGTACAGAAAAACATAGAACTTTCAAAACAGCGTGCTGCAAGCGTATCCGGTTATCTTATGGCATGTGGCGTTTCAGGAAATCAGATACAGAGCGTTGAAGGATTCGGAGAAGAAAATCCTGTGGCAAGCAATAGTACTGAAGCCGGACGTCAGGAAAACAGACGTGTGGAAATATACATGTACGCAAGTACTGAAATGATTAGACAAGCTGAAAACGGAACGCTTCAATAAAAGAATAAAAGAAAGAATTGTACACGGATATCCCTCCTAACAATTCTTTCTTTTATTTATTTTACCCTTAGAACTCTTATTCCGGTATGCTTGCTTCTGTTCTTCAGATAATCGAATATTGTTGATGTATCGATAACAACCTTCCCGTGAAGAGAGGATGCATGAAGCAGGTGCAAACGTCCGTCTATCCATAACGCGAATCCCAAATGAAGGACATCAAGCCCTGGAATATTTGTGGTCAGAGCTATAATATCTCCATCTTCAACAGGCAAATCAGGCTTAGACGAATTAAGAACACTTTTGGGGATATAAGGCATCTTATAATCAATCCATGATTTCTCCACCTTGCCAATCTCCGATACTAAAGAATCGTTATCTTTCAGTTGTCTATACAGATTAGAATGCGTTGTCATATAATTCAACGAACAGAGTCTTACGTCGTGTTCACATTCCTTTGTCACCTCCAGCAATATACCTTTCTTTTCATTATCAGAAGCCCAGTCTGAGAAATAATGCAGACGTGAGGCATAACCGTCTGTCACTCCTCCTCTATACCTTATATATCTTAATGCTTCCGAAAAGTCATCATATCCCGGATTATCCTTGAACGATGACAGATATAACGCCAATACGGTTTCAACATATGTTGTACAGTCCAACGAATCAGTGCGCACAATCAGAGTTTCATTTTTACCTGTATCCAACGTTCCACCTTTGTATGGAGTTCCTGTAAAAGATTTGGCAAAGAACAGCAACCGTTCGCAATTCGTTTTATAACTTTTCTCCAATGAAGCATTAAGCAGACTGTCTATACGCAAGGAGTCTGCCTTCGATGAAAATACCGTAGCGGTATTAATCAACGCCACCACTAAAAGGACTAATATCTTATTTGTCATTTTCCGGCTCACCTTTCAGTATTGGCAATGTAACTTTGTATTTCACTGCTATAATGCGTACTATAAAGACTGACGCTCCACAAGCTATCTGTGATATATAGTTTTCAAGTCCGATGAGATAACACAGCCAAAGTACTATTCCTCCCACCACACATGCCATAGCGTAAATCTCTTTTCTGAAAATAAGTGGAATCTCGTTTATAAACACATCACGAATCACTCCACCGGCAGCCCCGGTTATGCTACCCATAATTATAGCCACCCAGAATGAATATCCAAGTTCAAGGCTTTTTGTAGCACCTACAACAGTAAACAGTGCCAGACCGACACTGTCGAACAGGAAAAAAGTATTGTTCAGCTTAATCAGATACTGGCGGAACAGAATAACGAAAAACATCGCCATCGCAGTACATATAAGGTATATAGGGTCGGTCATCCATGCCGGAGTGACATCAAGAAGCAAATCACGCAATGTTCCGCCTCCTATGGCTGTGGCAAGACCTACAACATATGCACCAAACCAGTCAAAACTCTTGGCAGATGCCAGACGAATGCCACTGATAGCAAAGGCAAACGTTCCGACAAAATCTAAAACTTCTACAAAAGTCGGTATCTCAAACATATTCTTCAATCAAAAAAATTACCATGTATAATTTAATCCGAAACTGAACAACTCCTGGAACTGGAAATAGCTTTCATCCGGGTCTTTGGAAACTCCATCGTCATACCTTCCGTGCATAAACAGTTTGGTAGACAAGTATTTATTTACCACAAAAGTAAAAGTATTTTCCCATTCGCTGAATACTTTCTCATAATTTGTAGTGTAAGAGAATTTCGATTCCCAGAGCAATGACGGAATTATCTTCCACGTCAAAGTAGCATTAATACGCGAACCGATTTCGTTTTCCCGTTTATGTCCTTCCTTGATATTAAACTTGGTCGGATCCAGCCTATCGTCCCTGATACTGTATAAAGTGTAGTTTAAAGGATTAAGTAGGACAGACAGATTAACCTTCCCGTCTTTCACGAACTTATAATCCATACCGAGACCGACGTTCAGAGTGGCAGGCGACAATAATGCAGAAACCAAATCGTCTGAATTTGTAGCATAATTGGAGAAGAACTGAGTCTGGAATTCAGCAGAAAGCGTGTAGTACCAGTTTTGTATAGCCTTATAACCTAACTTCGATGTAAGACGAAACAAGTCATTATTGGCCTTATACGAGTGAACCGTATCAGACGGTGCCGTAATAAATCCTAACTTCCATTCCAACTTTCCTTCAAACTGGGTTTTCTGCTTGTCATCGTACTTAATCTGCCATGTAAAACCGGAGAGAAGTGATTTTGTACTCTCACCACCCTTATACCAGTTCTCAGAGATATAGTTTTGTGAGAACTGAAGATATCCGCTTCCTCCATATGTCCAGAAATTAGGTTTTAGGACCAGCAACTCCGAACCTGCCATTTGGGTAAATCCGGCATTATTATCAATCAGGCTTATTATATCATCTTCCTTATAGGCAGAAGTCATATCCTCGTACGAAAGGAAATCAAGGCTGTCAAGACTTGTTTCGTTTTTCAGCACAAGCTCCGGATAATTCACATAAAAATCCAACAGCTGTCTGTTTATACGCCTGTCAAGTTCAGATGAAACAGGCATATGCGGCATACCCATCTCAAGGGCAGCAGCCTTTCTCAGCGAATCCTCAATCAGGATATCCTTCGGATACCATTTTTCTACTGTACATGCTTCTTCAAAAGCTTTTGAATAGTATGTCAGAGGAACTACAAACTTATAATAATCTGATTTCATTTGAATATCGGAAAGAGACAAATAAATATCATCCCATCTGTCCTGTGCCCACTCAGAATATTTTCTGTAATCAGAATAAATCTTATTCAATTCTATTACGGACTGAGGTATCACCACAACCGGTTTCTTCGGTACTGAAGGTTTTGATACCGTGTCCTTCTTGACCACCACAGTATCGGACAAAGCCTTGCCAATGTTTAATGTATCGGCATTAATCAATGAATCTGTGTGAACCAATGTATCGACCGACACTTCCTTAAATAAAGTAGTATCACTCAACAAAGAATCTATATCTATAATTGAATCCACCGGTATTTCAATATTAGATTTCAAAGCCAAAGAATCAAGCTCGTAATCATAATTACCTTTAAGACTCGCAAACAGACTGTTGATAAATAAAGACGCCAATAAAAATAGAGCCGTTAATGTTTTCATTATTTTTTGTGTTATAAACTAAATGCAAAAATACAATATATTTCATTCTGTTAATATTAAATTCTATAGAAATATGTAATACAATAGGAAACTTAATACTGTATTTTCAATGTTTTGTCTCTTTACTACTTGACTTTCGGCTTTTTTTTATAATTTTGCACACTTGTAGAAATAGTTCTTATTGAAACAAATTTTTAAATATACATTATTGTGGCAGAAACAAAGTACATTTTCGTAACAGGTGGTGTTGCCTCCTCTTTAGGTAAAGGTATCATTT
>CALUJF010000066.1 GCA_944320855.1 uncultured Phocaeicola sp. | reverse complement strand
GCACTGGCATCTGTAGGTACGAACTTATTTGTGAATTACTCATATGTATAAAATTAATTTTGAATAGTTACTTATAATAAAGACAAACAGTATATCAAAAATAAACCTTAAGGCAAAAATAAGTCATGAAATGACATCATGGCTGAATATTGGAGCAAATATCAGCGGTAACTATTTGCGTAACAACAGAGTTCCTGGAGCAAATGCCGGTTCTACCATTGTGGCAAGAGCAGTGGAACAGCGTCCATTCGATAGACCATATAAACCAAATGGAGATTATTATTTAGGTGGTACAGATGAGCTTACACGTCATAATCCTATGCAAATTCTGAATGAACAAAAAGCTACAATCGACAACTACAGGTATCTTGGAACATTTAACGCAAACATCAAATACAAAAAATTCAGCCTTAATAATTCTTTCAGTACTGATATAGGTTATACAAAAGACTACGTTTACTATAACGAAAATCATCCTTATGGAGCCGGAGGAGGAAGAGTAGTTGAATATAACAGACTTATAAATAATATGTTATTAGAAAACGTATTCAATTACAATGATAAATTCGGAGATTTGGAAACAAGTTTAATGTTAGGACATTCTTTCCAGAAAGTTACCAGCAATACCGCTATGATAGACGGACGTGGTTTCCCATCTCCATCATTTGATGTTATAAACACTGCATCTGAGATAGCCGACGCTTCAAGCAGTATTTCAGAATATGCCATGGAATCATACTTCGGACGAATCAATTTGTCGTACTTGGAAAAATATATAATGAATATAACCATGCGTACGGATGGTTCATCACGTTTCTCACCAAAGAACAGATATGGATATTTTCCTTCAATATCACTTGGATGGAACGTATCGAAAGAAGATTTCTGGAAATTCGATGAAACAGACCTGAAGTTCAGATTAAGCTATGGTAAAACTGGTAACCAGGATGGTATAGGTAATTATGACTGGCAATCTTTAATGCTTGGAGGTAGAAATTACGAATACAGTAGCGGTATAGCAATAAACAGCCTTGGAAATGATAAACTTACATGGGAAACTGCCGACCAATACGACTTTGGCTTTGATCTGGGATTTTGGAACGGAAAGTTGAATATGATAGCAGATGTATATCTTAAGAATACCAGTAACCTATTATATTCAATGCCACTTCATGCCACAACAGGATTTACAAGCCTTATGAGCAATATCGGTTCGATGAGAAACTACGGAGTAGAATTCTCAATCAATGGACATTTCAACATAGGAAAAGTAGAATGGTCATCGTCATTCAATATTTCACACAACAAAAATGAACTGACAAAACTTATAGGAGATGACATTATACCTATAGGCGGAAACAGAGCATTAAAAGTAGGAGAAGAATTAGGGGCATTTTACCTATTCAGGATGGATGGAATATACCAATATGACGGTGAAGTTCCACAGCAACAATACGATTTGGGAGTAAGAGCCGGAGATGTAAAATACTATGACGCTGATAACAACGGGATAATAAATGACTCAGACAGACAATTAACAGGTTCATCTAATCCTGATTTCTTTGGAGGATGGAATAACTCATTTAAGTACAAAAATTTCCAGTTAGATGTGTTCTTCACTTACATGTATGGGAACGATGTCTATGCTGAATGGAAAGTTAATGCCACCCGTGCTGGAAACGACAGAGCTATAACAAAAGATGCAGCCGAAAACAGATGGACGGGCCCTGGAAGTACAAATGAATATCCAAGAGCAATATATTCACTGCATTCACACAACAGTAAGAACTCAACACGATATCTTGAAGACGGCTCATACATAAGATTACGTTCCATGACTTTAAGCTATACATTTCCTCAGAACCTTATAAGAAGAATAGGCCTGAAGGGACTTAGAGTTTATGCACAAGGAGACAACCTACTATTGTTCTCCAGATATTCAGGTTGGGATCCTGAAGTAAGCAAGAATATGGATCCACAATTCTTTGGTGTTGACCTATATGGGGTTCCACAACCTAGAACATTTAACTTTGGTATAAATTTAAGTTTATAATTAACGAAATATGAAAAAGATATTTTACGCAATAATAAGCTGTTTTATCATGTCCTCATGTAGCGGGATGCTTGATATTGATTCTCATTCTGGAGTTGCTCCAGATAATATAACAGAAAAAGACTTATCCGCACTAAGAATGGGTATGTACAATGAAGTACAGAACTCTCCAGAAAGGGAAACTTACATACTTTTTGACTTACTTGGTGGAAACCTTAAAAGTAAAACAGGTTCATCTCTTGACTTAATAAACAACATTCTTTCACCACTTAACTCTATAGTTTCTTCAGGATGGAATGGTTGTTATAATGCGTTATACCATGTAAATAATGTTATAAGTATAGTAGAGGCACAACCAGAATCTGAGTTAAAGAATACAATATTGGGAGAAGCTCATTATTTCAGAGCATATCTTTACAGACTTCTTGTTACAAGATGGGGAGGAGTACCACTCATCAAAAAAAACACACTTGAAAAATTACCACGTGAAAACGAAGAAAATATATGGATGTTTATTGAAGAAGAATTAAATAGTGCCATATCACTTTTAAATACCAGCGACAATTATTTCTATCTTTCTAAAGATGCTGCAACAGCATTGATGGCAAGAGTAAAGTTAGAAACTGGTAAGTATGACGAGGCTTATAAACTGGCCGAAAGCCTCATCACAGGCGATAAATATGCTTTGGATAATTTCGATGAGATATTTAGAGGTAAAGATAATAATGAAGTAATATTCTCATTTTCATGCAGAATGGAAGAATCAAACATTACATTATCAACTTTATTCTATACATATGCTCATCCTAACAAAGGTAGTTATGTTTATGAACCAGACGACGAAGTCATGCTAATGTATGATGATAATGACAAACGAAAGGACATTTCAATAACATATGTAGGATCTGATGCATGTATAAACAAATATCCAAGCGGACAAACTGGTACAGACCCTGTAGTAATAAGCAGACTGGCAGAAATGTATCTAATAAGTGCAGAAGCACAAGGACTTTCAAATGGATTAGGAAGGTTAAATGAATTAAGAAAAGAAAGAGGCCTTGACCCTGTTTCACCCAAAAATGAAGAAGAATTTCTTAACTGTATATTAGATGAAAGAAGAAAAGAATTCCTGGCCGAGGGATACAGATATTATGATCTCGTTAGAACCAATAAAGCACAAAGCGTTCTAAACATAAAAGACTATCAAACTGTATTGCCGATACCTGGTAAAGAATTAATACTGAATACTAACTTAGAGCCCAATCCTGGATATTAATATTAAAAATATGAAAACGAAAAGTATATTATACGGTACTATGCTTCTTACTTCAGTCTTATTCTGCTCATGTAATTCTGAAGAAGACTTTATGCCATATTCAACAGATGGAGCAACGACCGAATTAGGAAAAAAAATTATAAACGATAGCGGTTTTATTGGACATTATTTTTCAGACAAGTCTTATTCATTGGCCAATGGAGTAAATGTACTTGAACTAGACGGGTTGTCATCAACTGGTTTAGCCACTAAAATACTATTATTTGAAGTAAATCTGAACGAAGCAAATATTAATATAAAGGTTTCAACAGCCAATAATTACACAAGTACCAGCTATAGTGGCCAACCTATTTCCGGACAGGCTATGCTACACGATACACCTGAAGCTAAAGTTCTCGGTGCTGTAAACGGTGATTTCTTCGATACCAAAACATACACTCCAAGAGGTATATTATATAAAAACGGGAACTGTATTAAAAGCAGTAACTCGCTTAATGACAATGTCTGTACGTTCTTTGCAATCACTAAAGACAAAAAAGCCGTAATAGGCTCCTATACTGATTATAGCGAGAATAAAAATAACATAAAGGAAAACATATTCGAGGCTATAGGTGGTAGAGTCAGACTAATCAAGGATGGTGAAATATTAAGCCAAAGCAATGAAACTTTAGAGCCACGTACCTGCATAGGAGTTACAGAAGATAACATTGTTTATATAATGGAAGTTGACGGAAGAAATTTCTGGCACTCAAACGGGATGAGTTACAATCAAATGGCAAGCGTAATGAAAAGTTTGGAAGTTAAAGAAGCCATAAATCTTGACGGGGGAGGTTCATCAACTTTCGTAGTGCGCAATGATGAAAACACTGAAAATCCGTTTGAAGTACGCAATTGGCCATATGACAATGGAGGAGTAGAAAGAGCTGTTACAAATGGGTTATTAATTGTGGAAACCAATAATTAATATCAAACAAAAGAATTTAAATATGAGGAAAAATATATTAATAAACAGTATAGCATATATATTGACCGGAATATCATGTGTTCTTATAAATAGCTGTCAGGACTTCACAGACAATTCCGGAATGATTATGGAAGATCCAAAGCTATCATTCGCAGAAGATGTATTTGAGGCTTCATTTTCTGAGAAAGAATATGAAGTATCAATAAATGCCAATCACCCCTGGCGAGTGAAAACTGATGCAGACTGGATAGAAATAATTGATGCAAACGGTGACGGGAACGATACTTACAAGATAAAAGTAAATGAAAATACCGAAGTTCTACCCAGAGAAGCAGAAATTACCGCATGGATTATAGAAGGGACAGAATATAAACAGAAAATCAAACAGGACGGTGCCGGTATCTCATGGGAAAGACAATCAATAAGCGTCTTTTCAGAAGCACAGTTCATTGAAGTCAAATTCAGTACAACTGTAGATTATACAATGACAATATCAGAAGGATGTGATTGGCTAACGGTAGATAAAATTCCATCAGCTACTCCTGGAGAATTAAAAACATTTACGATTAAAATTCAGGTAAAAGAATTCACCGGTGACGACAAACGTGAGGCTTCTATATTCCTGAATGGAGAAAACGGTAAGACATCAGAACTGGTAATAAGTCAGGTAAAGAGTATGGGAGACAAAGAATATCTCAGAATGTTCTTTGACAAAGCCAATGGTATTAACTGGACCCAAAAATGGAATTTCGATGCAGAATTTAAAACAGACGATGTTAACTGGCCTGGCTTAAAGATTACAAACGGATACGTTACAGAAATAAACTTTACAGAAAATGGCATAAAAGGAGATATCTCAATTCTATGCAATTTGCGTGAACTTAGAACAATAAAATTAAAGCATGAAGAAATAACTTGTATTCCTGAAGAGATAGGTAATTTAAAGAACTTAGAAACACTGTGGTTAATAGAATCCAAACTTACAGGTAGTATTCCAACTTCCATAACCAATTGTACCAAACTATCAAGTTTTAATATATCAAACCATCCAACTAACACTCCTGCTGGATTTGAAAATAAAGTTGAAGGTACATTGGATATTCTAAAAGATATAAACTCAATTGTCACCATAAAAGTATATTGTAATAATTTTTCCGGAGGACTTCCAAATTTGACATTAAATAATGATGGAGTTCCTGAAGAATGGCCTAATTTGAAAGAATTTTTAATTTACAGTAATCCTCTTGGAGGTAGTATTCCTGAAGGATATGGGAAATTATTTGATAAAAACGACGTGACTTCAGTAGTTATGAAAGACTGTGAACTGACAGGTACTATTCCTCAAGATTTAAAAGAATGTTCGTATTACAAAAAGTACCCCAATAATTTCAAAACAGACAATAATCTAACCGAATAAAGAATTATGAAATCTAAATTTATAAACATAGTAACATTTTTATTGTTAGCATTACTATATTCTTGTACAGAGGAGAGGATAATTAACGATGATAATAACACTGCTAAAGAAAAAACAGACATGAGTTTTACAGTAGTTCCACCAACGGGAACTACTGCAAAAGAGTTCTTTAAAGAAGGAGATGTAATCTCTGTATTTTCTTCAGGAAATGAAAGTTGCAATGAAAAATTCACAATAACAGAAATAAGCGAATCAAGTGCAACTTTTACTGGTAAGGCTATTAAATCAGACAAAATATATGCTGTTTTCCCATATAGTGAAGAATATAAAATGATTAATAGCTCTATAGACATACCATTCGTAAACACACATGATCTCAATTCTTCGGAAAGCAAAAGTTATGCATCAATAGGTTTTGCTGATAAAAACGGTAATATACAGTTGGGAATGCCATATGGTAATATTAGTTTCACAATGCCGAGCAATCTCTACGGACAGCAATTCAACAAAATACGATTATCCGGAGCAAAGAATGAAGCATTGGCGGGAACAATGTCAATAAGCATAGAGGAAAATAAACCTTCTGTAAAAATATCTGAAGAAAAATCAAAACACACTTTAGTTATAAACGGAACTTTCGAAGCCGGACAAACTTATTCGTTTAAAGTACCTTCCCTCAAACTTGAGAATGGGGCTATTATGACATTCCATGATGATAAAGGATATAGTTTTCAACATATTGACAATTCACTGACAGAAATAAAAAGCAATGAGACTGTAGCAACAAGCGAAATATCCATCAAGGAATTGACACAAGACTATTATATTGATGGAAACACTTATCACATTCTAACCCTTAATGGTCTGTTAGAATGGAGAGACTTGATTAACAGTGGTAATAATGAACTTAATGCCACATTGGAAAATGATATTGATTTCTCTGGAATCACAGAGTGGGAGCCTATTGGGAATGGAACCTGTTATACTAAATACTCTACAACAACTATTACTCCAAGTGAAATTTCAGGCTGTCCATTCAAAGGTATTTTTGACGGGCAAGGGCATTCATTATTAAACTACAATGTCGTATATTCCGTTGAAAATGAAAACGGTGTTTGTGGTTTATTCGGTATTTTGGAAGAAGCAGAAGTAAAAAATACTAATATTGGTAAAAACGGATATTCTGGAAATATCAAAATAGATTATACGGGAGATTATTCCCAAAATATAGGTATTTTTGCCGCTTTGTCCATAGCCTCATCCATATCAAATTGCAATAACTACAACTCCGTTTCTGTTGATTATAAAATGACAAAATACTCAACTATAGGACTTGTAGGTTTAATTATTGGTACCGAGAATGGCGCTTCATCTATAAAGAATATCAACAACTATGGAAGCCTGGATTTCGATATAAATCAAGCAGATGGTGGTAACGCACTTCAAGCAGCAGGAATCTGTGGTCATTCAACAACTACGCAAACTACTGTATCTAATAAAAACATTATTTCCAGCTGTATCAATTATGGTAATATAAAAACAAACCCATCACGTTGTGGAGGAATTGTAGGACTGACGTATAATACTATTATAACCGATTGCCAAAATAATGGAAATATCTTCTCTAATAAATCAACAGGTTATATAGGAGGAATATGCGGAGTACCTGGAATAGGTACAGAAATAAGTAGTTGTGTAAACAATGGTAATTTAACAGGAGCAGGAACGAGCATACAATGCGGCGGTATTATAGCACAACCTTTAACAGCTTTAACACTGAGCAACTGTAAGAATTACGGAGAAATTATCTCAATATCATCAAACAGAGGTGTTATGTTTGCTTATTTCAGCAACGCATCAAGAGCTGTATCTTTTGAGAACTGTATAGCAGGCGGACGCTTGGGTGCATACAACGGTGGAAATATTATTTATGATTCATATAGCGAAGCTGAGAAAAATGAATATTTAGGAAAACCTACAGGTACATACAACCCTGATGGAGTAGAAATAAATATAGAAGATATTATAACAGAAGAGGCACAAGAAGCAAAATTAAAGATTCTATTCTTCGGTAATAGTTTTACACTAGATGCAGCTTATCATCTACCTCAGATTATAGGCCGTTCCAATATCAAAGATATACAACTTGGAATGCTATATTATGGAGGAAGCAGGATAGAACAACATCTGGACTGGTATGAAAAAACAGAAGGATTTAGTATAAACAAGACGGGGGATTACTCTTATTTCAAAAAAGCGACAAACAGTAGTTCTTGGGGACTTGAATACCTTAAAACAGATGGTTCTGGAAATTTCAGAACTCCACAAGATATCGTAAAACTTGAAGATTGGGATATCATAACCATTCAAGAACACACTGGTAACAGACATGCTTACTCTTATGCTGAATATGAAGGTGAAAAAGAAAGAATAACCGATTTTATCGGCAAAATAAAAACAGACTGTCCTAATGCCAAGATATATTATATCATGTCACAAGCATATACAGAGAAAGAACGTTCCAGCCATGTAAAAGTTGACTTTCCGGAAAACACCACAGAATTACATTATGCAGCTATTGTAGAGCAAGGCCAAAAAATTGAAAATGATTTTGTAACTAATGGAAAAAAAATAGAAGCAGTCCTGCCAACAGGAACGGTATTACAAAACCTTAGATACAACACATCAATCACTCATTGGTACGGATGGACAAGAGATGGCTATCATATGGACTATGGATTGGCACGTTATGCAGCCTCTTGCCTGCTTTTTGAAAGTCTGATTACTCCAAAATATCAGATAAACATGGACAATAACACTTTCAGAATATCAAACAGCAATGATGCGTATGGAAGTTACACTACACCGGTAAACGATAGTAACAAGTCTATAGCAATTCAAGCGGCACGTGATGCCATGAACAATAAATTTGATGTAACAAGACATTAACAGACATATTATTTTATGAAAAAGATACAACTGATATTTAGATGTTTAGCAATTTTACCATTGTTCCTTGCATGTATTATTAATGCACAAACTAAACAAGATTCAATAGCAATAATTAATGCAAAATGGGAAACTACAGAAATAGACAAAGGAATAAAACTGAAACAGACAATTATACCTCAACTATATGGAGTCCCTCAATCAATAAGTATAATAGAAATAGATAAAAACAAAAATCTCGGGATAGGTATTACTGAATACGGAGAGATTGTAAGCAAATCTGCAGTAAAATTCAATGCTAAAGCTGCAATAAATGGTTCATTTTTCAATGTTAAAAGGAAGCATTCTACTTGTTTTCTAAAGGTTTATACAGAAGTTATTGACTCAACTAATATAAGAATATTCGAAGACAGAATAACTGGTGCTGTCCATGTCAACAATGGGAAAATAAAAATTATTCCGTGGTCTTCGAATATAGAAAACTCCTACAAAGGTAAAAAGGGTGTCGTACTATCATCAGGACCATTAATGATGTTAGATGGAGAATATTCGAGCTTTGATAATTGCAACAAAGTTTTCGTAGAGACCAAGCATCCAAGGTCTGCTTTATGTATTACTAAAGACAAAAAAGTAATATTTGTTGCTATTGATGGCAGACACAATAATAATGCCGGAGGAATTAATTTACTTGAACTAAGACATTTTCTTAAAATAATAGGAGCTAAAGATGCCATAAATCTTGACGGTGGAGGTTCCACTACTTTATGGGCGAAAGGCATGCCATACAATGGAGTGGTTAACTATCCGAGCGATAACAAAAAATTTGATCATTATGGAGAGAGAGAAGTAGCGAACATTATCTACGTACGTTAAAGTACATAACAATAATACTATGAAAACAATATATATTTTCATATGTATCCTTTTATTGTCTGCATATAACCTATATGCAGACAATAAGGGATGACTAATTACTCAAATTTTGGTTGTTACCAAAACTTTCAGAATTAAAACAGTAAGAAGAAGTTATCGCACAATATAAGTGCTTAGAAGTTAAAACCAAAGAACTGTTCTACCGTAAACTTCCTTATAACGGAACTATTAACTTTAACTTCTAACGAAGCAAAGTGACATTTCTATAACTTATTAACTTCCAAAGGAATATTAAATCCGAAACCTAAAGTTTTATTATAGAAAAGATAGTATAATGTTTCTACAATAAACATTTTAGCAAGTTCTATCTTTCATCATATTTTTTTATTACATTTGTAATATCGTATCGTAAGAATGAAAATAACTTTCACATCAATATAACATATGAACTACCAGTTTAAGATTCAAATTAAAGGAATAACCAAACCTCCTGTATGGAGAAGAATAATAGTCAGCGAAGATATCACATTCGCCGAATTACATGAAATAATACAATGCGTATTCGGTTGGGGGAATTACCACCTATACCAGTTCAAAGACAAGGAATGGGGAGGCGAAGTGCTAATAGCAGAGCCTTCTGATATGGACGATATGTATTTTGTCGATACATTAGATGCCAACAAACTACTATTGAAGCACTATTTCCAAAGAGGCGCAATAACAAAGATATTCTATGAATATGATTTTGGCGACAGTTGGATACATACCATCACATTAGAGTCTGTAGAAGAAAGCACAACTAATATACCTATGTGCTTAGATGGTAAAGGAGCTTGTCCTCCTGAAGACTGTGGAGGTATATACGGATATGCTCACTTGAAAGAAATATTCGAAAATACCCCGACAGGGAAGGAAGCCAAAAATTTCCGGGAATGGTTAGGACTTGGAAATAAAGAAACATGGGATGCTAAGAAATTTGATTTGGACGAAACAAATAAATTTCTATTAACTTATCATGATGAGTTCTGACAATTCAAACAACATTCCGGAAATAGTAATTAATGAAATTGCCGGACTAATAGACTGTGGCTTAATTTGCTTTCTAAATCCTGAGACATTAGAAATAGAAACCATAATGGGAAACGGTTATTATGATGACTATTCAGATACGAGAGATGAAATATTCTCAAGAATAGACAATTGGCCTAAATGCATAGAAATTGTACCACCAGAATCGTGGGAAGGATTTAAAATAATGGAAAAATTTACACTTTCTCTTCCTGAAACATCAATTATACGACAAAGACTTCTTAATGCTTTGGATAAGAAAAAACCGTTCAGCCATTTTAAGGAGATTATAGAAACGAGCGAGTATAAGTCGCTTTGGTTCGAGTTCAAACATAAGGAATTGACGGAACTTGTAAAAAATCAACTTATTTAAACCAAGATTCATCAGGAAAAGCATTTATGAGGGGCATCTATATGTACCCTCTTTTTTTGTTTTTATCTGTTCCCATTTTGAAATAAATAACCAAAAAATCGTATCTTTGTCGAAAATATTCAACAAGTTATGATAGGATTTAAAGACTTCTTTTCGTTCCAGAAAAACAAGTTCTTCTGGATAAACATAATTGGGATGGTGGTAGTAGTTATTGCTGCTTCATGGGGAACACTGGCATGGCTTGATTCATATACAAGGCATGGAGAGGCACACATTGTTCCTGATGTGAAAAACAAAAGTATTGAGGAGGCTGCAAAGATTATCAGTCAGGGTACAATGAAATATGCTGTGATTGACTCCAACTATGTGAAAGGCGTTCCGGCCGGAATGGTCTTGGAACAGGCTCCGGCTGCCGGTTCAAGAGTGAAAGAAGGAAGAACGGTTTATCTCACTATCACGACAACATCCGTACCGTTGGTAACATTGCCGGACATCATAGACAACAGTTCCGTAAGACAGGCTGCTGCAAAGCTGAAAAGTATCGGTTTCAAACTTACCGAACCTGAGCTTGTTCCGGGAGAGCAGGACTGGGTGTATGGCATCAAATACAGAGGCAAAGAGCTGAAATCGGGTGACAAGGTTCCGAATGAGGCTTTGCTCACTTTATGTGTAGGCGATACGCATCTGAGAGATTCACTGGCTGTTGATTCTACTTACATGGAAATAAACTCCATACCGGATGCTGAAAATGATGTAAAAGTAGATGATTCCTGGTTCTAACTAATACTGAAAGAATGGCTGAAGATATTTATTTGGACGATTTAGACGAGACTTTGGATGATATAGAACCTGCAGGTGGTTCAGGAGAGCTGTATGAACATTTCAAGGTGGTGGTAGACAAGGGGCAATCGCCGGTGAGAATTGACAAGTATCTCTTTGAAAGAATTGTCAATGCTTCAAGGAACAGAATACAGAGTGCGGCAGATGCAGGGTTTGTAATGGCTAACGGGAAACCGGTCAAGAGCAGTTACAAGGTAAAGCCTTTGGATGTGCTGACAGTCATGATGGACCGTCCGAAGTATGACAATGATATTATCCCGGAGGACATTCCCTTGGATATTGTTTATGAGGACAGCGAACTGATGGTTATCAACAAGCCGGCCGGTTTAGTGGTACATCCGGGATGCGGAAACTATCACGGGACATTGGTGAACGCTATTGCATGGCATCTGAGGGATGTTCCGACATACGACCCTAACGACCCACAGGTGGGACTGGTTCACCGTATAGACAAGGATACTTCGGGGCTGCTTGTTATTGCAAAAACTCCTGATGCAAAGACAAGCCTCGGAATGCAGTTCTACAATAAAACGACGAAACGTGAATACAACGCATTGGTGTGGGGTATCGTAGAAGAGGATGAGGGTACGATAACAGGAAACATCGGACGTAATCCGAAAGACAGAATGCAGATGGCTGTCATGTCGGACCCTGAACAGGGAAAGCATGCCGTGACACATTATAAGGTATTGGAAAGGCTCGGATATGTAACCTTAGTGAAATGTGTACTCGAAACGGGAAGAACGCATCAGATACGTGTCCATATGAAACACATAGGTCATGTGCTTTTCAACGATGAGAGATACGGAGGAAATGAAATTCTGAAAGGTACTCATTTCAGCAAATACAAGCAGTTCGTGAACAACTGTTTCGATATATGCCCAAGACAGGCTCTACATGCCAAGACTTTGGGTTTCGTCCATCCTAAAACGGGCGAAGAAATGTTCTTCACATCCGAATTGCCAAAGGATATGACTGAACTGATTGAAAAATGGAGAATTTATATAAGTAATAGAGAATAAAACATGAAACGTACAGTAGCAATTATTGCCGGCGGTGATTCTTCTGAACACGAAGTTTCAATGAACAGCGCAAAAGGCATTTATTCATTTATCGACAAGGAAAAATATAACCTCTATATAGTAGAACTCAGCAAGAAGGCATGGGAGGCTGTGCTTGCCGATGGTAGCCGCTCAACTGTGGACAAGAATGATTTCAGCTTCATGGATGGCGACAAGAAGATAAAACCTGACTTCGCGTATATCACAATCCATGGTACTCCGGGCGAAAACGGTATCCTTCAGGGATATTTCGAGCTGTTGGACATCCCCTACTCTACTTGCGACGTATTAGTTTCAGCCATGACATTCAGCAAGTTCACTCTTAACCAATATCTGAAAGGTTTCGGAATAAGAGTGGCAGAATCAATGCTTGTGAACAAACGCTTCGGTATAGAGGATAAGGATGTAGTGGAGAAAATCGGACTTCCATGTTTCATCAAGCCTAATGCAAGCGGTTCGAGCTTCGGAGTGACTAAAGTCAAGACCGTGGAACAGATTCAGCCTGCACTGCAAGCTGCATTTGCCGAGTCGGACGATGTTATGATAGAGGCTTTCATGGACGGTATAGAACTGGCAAACGGATGCTATAAGACTAAAGACAAGTCTGTGGTATTCCCTATCACTGAGGTAGTGAGCGACAACGAGTTCTTCGACTACAATGCGAAGTACAAAGGTGAAGTGACAGAAATCACTCCTGCCCGTCTTAGCCCTGAGCTTACTGAGAGGGTTAAGAAACTTACATCTGCCATCTACGATATCTTAGGATGCAAAGGTATTGTCAGAATAGACTATATCATAACCGAAGGTGAGAAAAT
>CALUJF010000065.1 GCA_944320855.1 uncultured Phocaeicola sp. | reverse complement strand
GAACTTCATTTGGAAAACGTCGAATAATCTCTTCAGCCTATGTTCAAGTTATTTATTCGTCGTCCGATTCTCTCGGCGGTTATCTCCGTAATATTTGTGTGTCTGGGAGTACTGGCCATTGTGTCGCTTCCTATCACGCAGTATCCGGACATCGTGCCGCCTTCCGTTACGGTTACTGCCCGATATACGGGTGCCAGTGCCGATGTTATGACCAAGACTGTAGCAACTCCGCTCGAACGTGCCATCAACGGTGTGCCGGGCATGACATATATGACTACAGTATGTACCAATGACGGTATGTCGCTCACCACTATCTATTTCAAGGTAGGAACAGACCCTGATGTGGCTGCGGTGAATGTGCAGAACCGTGTTACTACAGTGCTCGATGAGTTGCCTGAAGAAGTTATCCGTGCCGGTGTGGTTACGGAGAAGGAGGTGAACAGTATGTTGATGTACCTCAACATCTTCAGTACCGACAGTACTCATACAGAGAAATTCGTATATAACTTTGCCGATATCAATATTCTCCGCGAGCTGAAACGTATCGACGGTGTGGGATTTGTGGAAATCATGGGTAGCCGTGACTACGCTATGCGTGTATGGCTTAATCCGAGCCGTCTGGCTGCCTATAACATGGTGCCACAGGATGTTACTGAGGCTATCCGCCGTCAGAACATCGAGGCTGCACCGGGTAAGACAGGTATCAGTTCCGACAAACTTCCGCAGCAGTTGCAGTACGTGTTGCAATATACCGGAAAGTTCAGTACACCTGAGGAGTATGGAGAGATTGTATTGAAAGCAATGCCTGACGGTTCGCTCCTGCGACTCAAGGATGTTGCTACCATTGAGTTCGACTCTGAGGACTATAACATGATTTCCATGACCGACGGTCGTCCTTCGGCATCTATCATGATCAAGCAGCGTCCGGGTTCAAACGCCAGTGAGGTTATCAAGAACATCAAGACCCGTATGGCAGAAATCAAGGAAAGCAGCTTCGCTCCGGGTATGGAATATAACATTGCATACGACGTGTCGCGCTTCCTCGATGCTTCCATCGCGTCAGTGCTGAAGACACTTGTCGAGGCCTTCCTCCTTGTGTTCGTGGTGGTATATATCTTCCTTCAGGATTTCCGCTCAACGCTTATCCCAGCCATTGCCGTTCCGGTGTCACTTGTCGGAACATTCTTCTTCATGCAGGCTTTGGGCTTCTCTATAAACATGCTTACTCTGTTTGCCCTTGTGCTTGCCATTGGTATTGTGGTGGATAATGCCATAGTCGTGGTGGAGGCTGTCCATGTGAAGATGCACGAAGAGAAACTATCTCCATACAAGGCATCAGTGGCCGCGATGAAGGAAATCGGTGGTGCTATCGTTGCCATTACTCTTGTCATGTCGGCAGTGTTCGTGCCTGTAGGTTTCATGGAAGGTACGGTTGGTATCTTCTACCGTCAGTTCTCGCTCACACTTGCTGTAGCTATCGTCATTTCCGGTGTCAATGCTTTGACTCTGTCGCCTGCACTTTGTGCCATGCTGCTCCGTCCGGCTGCTCACGGAAAGAAGAAGGCTACTCTCATGCGCCGTTTCTTCGTTTCGTTCAACCGCGGATACGGACGTTTCGAACGCCGTTATAATCTCGGATTGTCGAAGTACCTGGGCCGCCGCTCATTCACATATCTCACTCTGTTGCTTTTCCTTGCAGCTACATACGGTATCAACCTCGTTCTTCCTACAGGATTTATCCCTAACGAAGACCAGGGTATGATATATATCAACGTCGATGCACCTCCGGGGGCAACTGTTGAACGAAGCGAAAAGGCTTTGAGTCAGGTTCAGGCAGCGCTTCTTCCGCTTGAGGAAATCGAAAGTATCTCTACCCTGGCCGGTTACAGTCTTATGACCGAGACAGAAGGTGCCAGCTACGGTATGGGTATGATTAACCTTAAGCCATGGGATGAAAGAGAGCAGACTGTGGACGAACTTATGCGTACATATGCCGACCGCGTATCGCACATCAAGGATGCCGACATCCAGTTCTTCCTTCCGCCGTCAGTTCCGGGTTTCGGTAATGCCAGCGGTTTCGAGCTTCGATTGCAGGACAAGACAGCGGGCGATTTCCATGAGTTTGCCGAAGTGGCAAATACTCTTGTGGAGAGATTGAATGCCGACCCTCGCATACAGGGTGTCACTTCAGGATTTAACCCTAACTTCCCTCAGTATCTTCTGAAGGTGGATTTGGCTAAGGCTGCCAAGTTGGGTGTAGACCTCGACAAGTCGATGGAAACACTTCAGGCATATATCGGTAGTTTCTATTCGTCAAACTTCATCCGTTTCGGACAGATGTATAAGGTTATGATTCAGGCTTCTCCTGAGTACCGTATGAATCCGGAAGATATCTATAAGCTTTATGCCAAGAACAGTGACGGTAATGTGGTGCCATACTCCAACTTCCTCACTATGGAACGTATCTATGGTCCGAGCCAGATTACACGTTACAATATGTTTACTTCCGCGCTCATTACCGGTGAAGGTGAGGGTGGAGTAAGTACCGGTGAGGTAATCAAGGTAGTAGAAGAAATCTGTAAGGAAGTCCTTCCTCGCGGTTACGACGTGGAATGGTCGGGTGTTACACGCGAAGAGAAAGACTCCGGCGGACAGACATTCATGATATTCGGTATCTGTCTTCTGTTCGTATACCTGCTTCTTGCAGCACAGTACGAGAGCCTGCTTCTGCCGTTCTCAGTTATTCTGTCGTTGCCTGCAGGTATCTTCGGCTCTTATTTCTTCCTCCAGATAGCAGGACTCGAAAACAATATCTACGCCCAGGTGGCGCTCGTCATGCTTATCGGTCTGTTGGGTAAGAATGCCATCCTTATTGTGGAGATGGCAAACCAGTTCCGTGCAGCCGGAGCTACTCCATTCGAAGCTGCTGTCAAGGGAGCCGTGAGCCGTCTGCGTCCTATCCTTATGACTTCGTTCGCATTCATCTGCGGTCTTATTCCGCTTGTGCTTGCTACGGGAGCCGGAGCATTGGGTAACCGTTCCATCGGTACAGCCGCAGCAGGAGGTATGTTTATAGGTACGTTTGTGGGAATCTTCCTCGTGCCGGGATTATATTTGGTATTTGAAACACTGTCGGTTTATCTCAACCGCAATAAAGTCAGCTATTTAGAAGAAGATGATGAAGAATAAATTTGCATATATAGCTTTTATGGCTTCGGCACTGGCTATGGGAGGGTGTAAGGCACCTTCCCTTGCGCCGACGGAGAAGTTTGACTTGCCCGAAGCGTTTATAGAAGATACAGATACAGCCACTATGGCTTCTATCTCATGGAAAGAGTTTTTCCCTGACAAGTATCTGGTAGAGTATATCGATTCCGCACTCGCCAACAATCACTCTTTCCTTAAGACTATAGAGAATGTTTCCATAGCACGTGCACAGATGAAAGCCGGAAAGGGAGCATTGTTTCCTGAAATCTCATTGGGTATCGACGGAGGCATCCAGCGATTCGGTGAATATACCATGGACGGTGTGGGAAACAGCACTACCAACACTCCGGATTTGGCAAAGGACAAGCATATTCCAGACCCATACAAGAATCTGAATCTCGGGCTTAACTTCCAGTGGGAGGCCGATATATGGGGAAAACTCACTGACAAGAAGCGTTCGGCTGTGTCACGCTGGATGAAATCTGTCGAGGCTCAACGCCTGGCGCAGACTATGCTCGTGGGCGAAGTGGCAGATGTGTATTATAAACTCGTAGGACTTGACAAGAAACAATACGTTCTTGAAGAGGCTATCCGAAAGACAGCAGCATCTTACCTTCTTGCCAATGAACTGATGAATGAGGGCGAGGAGTCAAGACTTTCTGTAGACCAGTTCCGTTCGCGCCGCTTGAAACTTGAGGAAATGCTTCTCGACACAGAACAGCAGATAGCTGAAACGGAACGTGCATTTGCTTTCTTGTTGGGGCGTATGCCTTTCGACATCAAGCGTGCATCATTTGAGGAAATAAGCGATTATACTTTCCCGGTGGAAACAGGTATTCCGGCACAGATTCTGCGTAACCGTCCGGATGTCGTTGCTGCCGAACTTGAACTCTTGGCATGCAAGTCGGATGCATCGGCAGCACGCAAGGCATTCTTCCCGTCGCTTGTGATAGGTGGTGGAGCGGGTTTCAATGCATTCAGCCTTGAGAAGTGGTTTGCTTCGCCTGCCTCTATGGTATATAATTTAGCAGCCGGTATCTCTGCACCGATATTCAAGCGGAACGAGATACGTGCATTATGGGAAGAGGCCAACGGCCGTCAGCGCATAGCACTCCTCGATTATCATGAAACAGTTCTTAGGTCGTATCTGGAGGTGGTAGACCTTATAACTTCATCGGAGCAGATGAATATCAGGAAATCGCTTAAGGAAGAAGAAAGCCGCATACACCATCGCGCCATCTATAATGCGAATGAATTGTTCAAGACCGGTTTTGCCGGCTATCTGGATGTGCTTTCTACGGACGAGCGTTATCTTGACTGCGAACTTGAGAGAATAGAGCTTAACATCGCCTATTGCCGGATACATACAATGTTATATAGAGCTTTGGGCGGAGGAAGTTTCTGAAAAGCCTAAGCATACTTGGCGTAACACGTACGTGTTGCGCGCGGAACACGAACGTGTCACGCCCGTTACACCTACGTGTTCCACCCGTTACACGAACGTGTTACGGTTTCTGCGTCGAAGAATTTTCCGGAATTCTTGCTGACGATTGACTATACGGAACGGCATTTCCTTCCAAAACAGAGAATGCCCCTATCATACTCTCCTGTGTGAGTTGTGATAGGGGCATTGCTTATGTCCTGTCTGTAAATCCTATATGCGTCAGATTATTTCAATACCTTTCTGTTTGCAGAGTTCCAGACCTATGTCCTTCAGTTTGAATTTCTGTATCTTTCCGCTTCCTGTCAGAGGGAAACCGTCTACGAAGAAGATGTATTTCGGTATCTTGTATCTGGCTATCTTGCCCTGGCAGAACTCGCGTACGTCGAATTCGTTCATTTCGCATCCTTCGTGCAGTATGATGAATGCACCTACAGCCTCGCCGTACTTCTTCGACGGAATACCTGCCACCTGTACGTCCTTTATTCCCGGCATCTGATAGAGGAACTCCTCGATTTCGCGCGGATAGATGTTCTCACCTCCACGGATAATCATGTCCTTGATACGTCCTGTTATGCGATAGTTGCCGTTTTCGTCTTTCACGCCGAGGTCGCCCGAGTGAAGGAAACCGTTCTTGTCGATAACTTCGGCTGTAGCTTCAGGATTCTTGTAGTAGCCCTGCATGGTGTTATATCCGCGGTTACACATTTCTCCCTGAACGCCTACCGGACATTCCTCGCCTGTCTCGGGGTCGAGAACTTTCACTTCGGTAAACTCGAAATCACGTCCTACGGTTGTGCAGCGCACTTCAAACGGGTCGTCTATACGTGTGTGAGTCATACCCGGTGATGCTTCTGTCAGACCGTAAACGCTGGTGACGCGCATGAACATCTTCTCCTCAACCTGACGCATCAGTTCCACAGGGCAGAGCGAACCTGCCATGATACCTGTACGCAGACTGGTAAGGTCGAACATATCGAACATAGGGTGGTGGAGTTCGGCGATGAACATTGTCGGTACACCGTAGAGTGCCGTACAGCGTTCCTTATGCACAGATGCGAGGACGAGCAGCGGGTCGAAACGCTCCAGCATTACCTGTGTACATCCGTGTGTGAGGCAGTTCATTGTGGCAAGCACTACACCGAAACAGTGGAACAGCGGTACGCACACGCATAGTTTGTCATCTGAAGTAAATTTCATGTGTTCGCCTGTCAGGAAGCCGTTGTTCGCGATGTTGTAGTGGCTCAACATTACTCCCTTAGGGAATCCTGTTGTTCCTGAGGTATATTGCATGTTAACCGTATCATAACAGCTGACCTGTTTTTTTGCGTTTTCAAGAACTTCGTCGTCAATGTTGTTTCCCAAAAGGAGAATTTCCGGAGTGTTGTACATTCCTCTGAATTTCTCCTGACCGATGTATACTACGTTGCGCATACATGGGAAACGCTTGCTTTTCAAGTGTCCGCGGCTGAAGGTCTTCAGCTCCGGGAGCATGTTGTAAGTCATCTGGACGAAATCGCTGTCCTTCTCTCCGTTCACGATACAAAGAGTGTGCATGTCAGAGTTCTGGCAGAGATATTCCAGCTCAGCCTGCTTGTAGTTGGTATTGACTGTGACTGCAACTGCACCAATCTTGGCACAGGCATAGAGGAAAGTCAGCCAGTCCGGCACATTTCCCGCCCAAATACCTACGTGAGTACCTTTTTCCACTCCGATGGCAAGCAGACCTTTCGCCATATTGTCCACACGTTTGTTGAACTGGCTCCATGTGAAGCGCAGGTTGCGGTCGGAATAGACTATATATTCTTTATCCGGGGTGACTTCGGCCCAATGTTCGAGCCAGTCGCCAAGTGTTCTTTCTGATAACTGTAACATGGTTTCCGGCTTTTAATTAGATTGGTGTATAGATTACTGCAAGGATGCGTGCTGCCTGGCCTTCGTAGGCATGAACATGATGAGGCACGATAGAGTCGTAGTATATGGTGTCACCTTCTTCAAGTATGTATGTATTTTTTCCGTATGTTATTTCTACCATACCTTTCATCACCATAATAAATTCCTCTCCCTCGTGTGCAGATTGGTCGAACACGGTTTCCTTATTCTCGTCGATATCTATGATGAAAGGCTCCATGTGGCGGTCAGTCTTGCTGCGCGAAAGTGAGTGATAGTGCATATGCTGGCGTGAATCGGTAGCATTGTTCGAGAAACTGATAGTGTCGTCGGCTTCTCCCTTGCGGCAAACTACAGGTCCGGATTCGTTGTCCTGGTCGTCGAGGAAAGTACCAAGGCGTACCCCCAATGCACGTGCAATCTTGATTAGCGGAGCGAGCGACGGAATGTCGATGTTTTCTTCGATTCGTGTGATTTGGTCAGTTGTCAAGCCTGTGCTTTCTGCCAATTCTTCAATACTGATTTCTTTTATGCTTCTTAGCGATTTGATTTTTTCGCCGATAATGTTAGTGTAATCCATGGTAAAAAAGTTTTGATTTATATGTATTTGTATGCAAATATAATCAAAATTTTATAACAAAATGGATTTCCCTTACTTTTTGTAGTCTTAATATGTGTTATATGATTATTTTGGCAGTGAAAGTCTGCCGTTTTTCTGGTGTATTATTTCTTCCGAGAGAAGATATGACAGTGCTTTTGCTACATTCTCCTTTTCGTAGGATGCTATATGCTCCATAAGCTCGGATGTAGTCATTTCCTTGTCTTTTAGGGCTTCTTCGATGGCTCTTGAAATCTCGTCGAACATTCCCTGTCTGATACCTGACGAGTGGGACGAAAGGCATACGTCGCACTGTCCGCAGTTGTGTTCGTTCTTTTCGCCGAAGTATAGTAGCAGCATGCGGCTGCGGCATTTGTCGTCCGTTTCTGCATATTCTGTCATTGCCTCTATGCGGTGGATGAAACTCACTTTTCTGTCTTCATACACTTCTTTTGTGAAAACCAGACGGTCGGCCTCCTGTCTTTCGCGCGTATATATAATATAAGGAGTCTTTTTGCCCGGTATATAGTGGAGTATGCGTCGGCGTGTAAGCGAAATCAGAGTGTCGTACACCTGCTGGCGTGTCATGCCCGAACGCAAGGACAGAGTTCCCTCGTTTATATAGGCATATTCGGTGAATACTCCTGTGTATGAACGGAGTATAATGTTTATCAGCTTCTCGGTTTCGGGGCTTGTTTCATGGATGCGGTATAGTTCCTCCTTTGTCAGAGTAAACATCAGACGCGAATTGTTGTCCTGTTCGTCTGTATATTCCAAATATCCCGCACGGGTAAGGATTTTCAGGGCACTGTCCACCTGGATAGGGAAGTGCTTGAAGTTGCGGCAGAACTCATCTATGTTGAATTCTCTCGTACAGCCCAATCCGTCGCCCATAGCCATCTGATAGTAGTAGTTCAGATGTTCGTATACGGTGCGGATATAGTCCTTCTCTGGGAATGTGTCTGCTATTCTTTTCTTCAGAGTAGCCTTGTCACTTTTGGAATATAGCAATACGGCATATGCCTTTTTGCCGTCGCGTCCTCCGCGCCCGGCTTCCTGGAAGTAGGCTTCAGGTGAGTCCGGTGTATCTACGTGGACTACAAGTCTTACGTCCGGCTTGTCGATACCCATACCGAATGCGTTTGTGGCAACCATCACACGGGTTTCGCCTTTCACCCACGCTTTCTGCCGCCGGTCCTTAGTGTCGTTGCTTAATCCGGCATGATAGAATGTGGCGGTAATGCCTTTTTCGTTCAGCAACTGTGCATATTCCTTCGTGCGTTTGCGGTTATGGGCATATACTATGGCCGAGCCTTCCACGTGCTTCAGTATATGAAGAAGCTCCTCCTGCTTGCTCTCTGTCCGGCGGACAATGTATGCAAGATTCTTGCGCTCGAAACTCATACGGAACACGTTCTCCTCCTTGAAGGCAAGACGCTGCTGTATGTCTTTCACCACTTCGGGAGTGGCTGTGGCAGTCAGTGCCAGAACGGGAACGTCCGGCAGAAGGTTTCTTATTTCTGAGATTTTGAGATATGCAGGGCGGAAATCGTAACCCCATTGCGATATGCAGTGCGATTCGTCAACGGTTATCATGCTGACTTTCATACTGCGGAGTTTGATACGGAAAATCTCCGTGTCGAGTCTTTCAGGCGATATGTAAAGGAACTTATAATTGCCGAAAATACAGTTTTCAAGTGCTATGATAATCTCCTCCCGAGTCATTCCGGAGTATATGGCGATGGCTTTTATTCCGCGGTCGCGAAGATTTCTCACCTGGTCTTTCATCAAGGCTATCAGTGGAGTTATGACAATACACAGTCCGTCTTTCGCCATGGCAGGAACCTGGAAAGTAATGGATTTTCCACCTCCCGTAGGCATCAGTCCAAGTGTGTCGCGTCCGCTTCCTATACTCTGGATAATATCCTCCTGTATTCCGCGGAAATTGTCATATCCCCAATAGTCCTTAAGTATTTTACGGTATTCCTCTATCATTTAAAATCCGCTTGGCTTAATGTCTTCTATCTGTAACTGAATGTCACCGCGCTTGTGTGAGTTCTCTTCTATCGTGTAGCAGATGTTGAACGATTGCTTGGTCTTGATATATCTCACCTGCGAGCTTTGTCCGAAAGCAATTCCGTTCATCACATTGTTCGATTTGTTATCTACAAGTTCCATCTTGATGTGTTCCTGTTCGCGTCCTACAACCTTGCTTGTACCGTAATCGTACACATTCAGTGTGGCGAATACCGGTTTATGGTTTTCCGGTCCGAACGGGTTGAACTTCTTCAGGTCGAAGAAGAATTTCGGAGTGATGTCGCGGAAATCAAGCTGTGCGTCAATATCTATTGTCGCGCTTGTCTGCTCCGGCAGAATATGGTTTGTCACATATTCCTCAAATCGTCTTGTGAATTCTTCCACATTTTCCACCTTCATCGACAGTCCGGCAGCGTATGTATGTCCGCCGAAGTTCTCAAGCAGGTCTCGGCAATGCTCTATCGCACTATAAACATCGAATCCGGAGACCGAACGTGCCGAGCCTGTGGCAAGTCCTTCGGTACGTGTGAGTACCACAGCAGGGCGATAGTAAATTTCTGTAAGTCTTGAAGCTACAATACCTATCACACCCTTGTGCCACTCTTCGTTGTAAATAACTATGCTTCTTCTTTCGGAAAGATTCTCAAGGGAGTCTACAATCTTATTCGCTTCCTCAGTCATACTCTTGTCGAGGTCCTTGCGAAGCTCATTATAACCGTTGATAAGATTACCTTTCTCGTGAGCCAACTTGTAGTCTTTTTCTATAAGCAGGTCTACAGCCTCTTTACCCTTCTGGATTCTTCCTGACGCATTGATTCTCGGTCCAATCTTGAACACGATGTCGCTCATGTTTATTTCCTTTTCAGTAAGTCCGCATACATCGATTATGGCTTTCAGCCCCATGCACGGGTTGGCGTTGAGCTGTCTAAGGCCGTGATAGGCAAGGATTCTGTTTTCGCCCATGATAGGAACGATGTCCGAAGCTATACTTACGGCTACGAGGTCAAGCAACGGGGTGAGCTGATGAAACTCGATTCCATTGTTCATGGCAAAAGCCTGCATTAACTTGAATCCCACGCCACATCCTGACAGATGTTCGTAAGGGTAGGTAGAGTCAGCTCTTTTAGGATTAAGGATGGCTGCCGCTTCAGGCAGGACATCGTCGGGAACGTGATGGTCGCATATGATGAAGTCTATTCCCTTTTCTTTGGCATAGGCTATTTCATCTACTGCCTTTATTCCGCAGTCAAGCACAATGACAAGTTTTACTCCGGTTTCGTAGGCATAGTCCACTCCCTTGGTTGTCACTCCGTATCCTTCGTTATATCTGTCGGGGATATAATAGTCGATATTCGAGTAGAATTGCTGGAGGAACTTATATACCAATGCCACCGCAGTAGTTCCGTCAACATCATAGTCGCCGTATATCAGGATACGTTCCTTTCTGCCCATTGCCTTGTTGAGCCTTTTAACGGCCGCGTCCATGTCGTTCATCAGGAACGGGTCGTGCAGGTCATGCAGCTGTGGGCGGAAGAATTTCTTTACCGCATCGGCTGTTTTGATTCCTCTCTGTCGCAACAGATGACAAAGTATCGGACTTATCCCGATTTCCTTTGCCAGAGCCCTCGCTTCTTCTCTTTGCTCCAGAGTAGGAGGTTGATAATTCCATTTGTATCTCATTATATTATTTTTTTCTTTTTTCCCTATCCAATTCAATCCGTAAAGTTAGGAAAAAGAAAGAATAAAAATGCCGGTTTAGTATAAAAATTAACTAAACCGGCATCATATTATTTGTAATCAGTCTATATTACGATTATTTCAGACCCAATTTCTTTGCGATTTTTGAAGGAATGGCATCTTTGTGTACAAGGATGTTCATAGTCTTGTAAGCAACGAACGCCTTAGAAGCATACCATATACCTTTGTATTTTCCAGCTTCACCCCAAGAGTTCTTAACCATGAAGTATTCTTTACCGTTCTGGTCCTTAGCCAAACCGTAGATAAGCATACCGTGGTCGTCAGTAGTTTCCCAGTTGTCGAAAGCAGTCTGACGCATTTCCTGAGTTACAGTTACTTCAGGAAGAGGCTTGCTTGTAAGTTCCTTGCGCTTGTCAGCTGCGCTAAGACCCAACCAGTGAGCCATGTCCGAGCCTGTAAGTTCCGCACCCTTGGAAGCATCCGGGAATACAGCGATACCGTCGCGGGTGAATCCCTGTTCGCTTACGTCAGAACCCCATGCGAAAGTATATCCTTTTCTTACAGCGTTGTCCATAACTTCCATCAGTTCTTCTATTGGGAGGTTGTAAGAAAGAGCGTTACGCCAGTTGTCCTGTACCTCTACGTTGAACTGAGTGTAGAAAGGATGGTGAGTATAAGAAGTCAAAGAGATATAATCATCCATGTTCAGTTTCAGAACCTCATCTGCAAATGTTCTCGGAGTGTAAGTCTTTCCTTTGTAAGTAAATTCTTTTGGACATTCGCCAAGGTATGTGTCATAGATAGAACGCAAACCTTCTTTCCATACCGGAGTAAGTTTTGAGAATTTACCTTTACCGATAGCTTCAACGTATGCTCCTGCTACTGCATCAAGCTCGTTGTGTACAGGAAGAGAGTCGCCGTACATGATACCAGGCATAGCGTCCTGCGGCACAAGACCGTGCTGTCTGTAGCATGCTACGATATCTTCAAAGCTACCACCTGGAGAGAACGAAGCATCGCCGTGATAACGTACATAGTTCACAGCACGTTCTTCCATAGTATGGTGCACGATAAACATTTCTGAAAGGTCGAATTCTCCTTTACCCTGACGAAGTAATTCTGATTCGAAGAATGCTACAGATGAGAACGACCAGCAAGTGCTCGAACGGTTCTGGTTCTTGATAGATGTGATAGGGTTTTCCTTGATAGTAGTAAACACAAAGCCTTCTTCGGCTTTTTTCTCCTCTTTCGCTTCCTGAGCGTTGATGCTGCCGAAACAAAGTCCAAGTGCAGCCAGTGTGATAAGTTTGTTCATTTTTAATTTTGAGTTTTTAAGTTTTAAGTTTTTTAGTTACAAGTTGACGAGTTGACAAGGTTCTCCATCCGGATGGAAGCCTTGTCAACTTGTAACTGAAGCCTTGTTGCCTTTTTAATCCTTCATTATTTCTTCTACATCTTCCACCTTTATAGGAATACGTTTTTCACCGGTAAACCTTGAGCCTTCCGGAGTAATGAGTATATCGTCTTCCAGACGGATACCGCCAAAATCTTTATACCTTTCTATAACGTCGTAGTTCAGGAAGTCAGTGTGCATTCCTTCAGCTCTCCATTTGTCTATCAGTGCCGGAATGAAGTAGCATCCAGGCTCATCGGTCATGACAAATCCCGGTTGCAGACGGCGTCCCATACGTAGGGAAGCCAGTCCGAACTGGTCGGATGGACGGACTTCATCGTCATATCCCACATAAATCTGTCCAAGGTCCTCCATATCGTGAACGTCGAGTCCCATCATGTGTCCTAATCCGTGAGGCATAAACAGGGCGTGTGCACCTGCTGCTACTGCTTCATCTATATTGCCCTTCATAAGTCCGAGGTCTTTAAGTCCCTGAGCTAAAACCTTGCAGACATCCAAATGTACCGATTTGTATGTTATTCCCGGTTTAGCCAGTTCAAGAGCTTTCTCATGACATGCATAAACAATATTGTAGATATCTTTCTGACGTTGAGTGAATTTTCCTCCCACAGGTACTGTACGGGTGTGGTCAGAGCAGTAGTTGTTTATGTTCTCGGCACCGGCATCTGTAAGCATCAGTCTGCCTTCCTGCAATATGTGGCTGTGGTCGTGATTATGGAGAGTCTGACCGTTCTGGGTAAGGATGGTAGCGAACGAAGTCATGCTGCCATGTGATGCGGCAATACCTTCCAATATACCTGCGATGTATTGTTCCGATACTCCCGGTTTGCAGAGTCGCATGGCAGTGGTATGCATCTCGTAACCTATGTTGCAGGCCTTGTCTATTTCATCGATTTCGCATTGTTCCTTAACTGCTCTTAATGAAACAACGGCTTTAATCAGCTCCACCGAAGCATGAGTCTTTACCATTGATGCCTTAATGCCTGTCAGGTCTTCCAGGAGCATCATGTTGTCATAACGATATGGCGGAAGGAAATGAACCTTTCTTCTCTGCGAGAGAGCCTTACCGATTACATCTTTCAGTTTGTCAAACGGAAAACTCTTGCTTACACCAACTCTTTCAGCCAATTCTTTAATGCTTGGCTGAGGGCCCATCCATATGATGTCATCCATATCCACATCGTCGCCGAAGAAATACTCTTCATTATTGTCGATGTCGATAACTCCGGCATAACCCGGATGTGAGTGTCCGAAAAAATAAAGGAATGAACTGTCCTGTCTGAATTTGTATGTATTGTCAGGGTAGTTTGCCGGAGCTTCATTGTTTCCGAGAATCAGAATAAGTCCGTTGCTCATTCTTTCTCTCAATGCCTGACGACGTTTTTGGTATGTTAAGGTTTCAAACATAGCTATAATATTACACAGTTGTTTCGATAATTTGATATTAATGTTGCAAAAGTAAGAAAAAAATGTCTTATTTTCTCTCAGGATGAAATTAAAAAACATATATTTGCATTTGGCGTGTCTGTTTTAAAAGAAAAATGTTATGAAAGTAGATTTTAGTAAAATGGGCTTAGTGCTTGAAGGCGGTGGCATGCGTGGTGTCTTTACCTGTGGC
>CALUJF010000064.1 GCA_944320855.1 uncultured Phocaeicola sp. | reverse complement strand
ATGCGGAAATAGCTCAGTTGGTAGAGCATAACCTTGCCAAGGTTAGGGTCGCGAGTTCGAGTCTCGTTTTCCGCTCTGGCAGAAGGAAGTCGATAAGTTCGGTTTCCTTCTTTTTTTGTTGTTTTCATTTGTCAATATCATAGCTTTAAGTATCTTTGCCGCGCAAAATATTTAAGACTGACTTACATGAAAACTTATGACATTTATTTTTCGGATGGAGATTCTTACGATAACAAGGGATTCTCGCTGAAAACTATGGAAAAGGCCATTCATATGGCTGAGGATATGCTGGTGAAGGGTAATTCGCTTACGGAAGAATATGCCGGTGGGGAAATATCGGTTGTGGACTCTGATGGCGAAACTGTATGGTCAAAACCAATCCCGGCAAAATAGTGAATAGACGTATATTGATTAACTGATAAAAGATAAACTTTATGTTCTCTGGTATAGTAGAAGAATTTGCAGAGGTGGTAAAGGTGGTTAAAGAACAGGAAAACCTTCATCTCACACTTAAATGCTCGTTTGTGGACGAACTCAAGATTGATCAGAGTGTGGCTCATAACGGAGTGTGTCTTACTGTGGTAAGTATCCAGGATGGCACTTATACGGTGACAGCCATGAAAGAAACGATAGAACGTTCCAACATCGGATTGCTGAAGGCAGGCGACAAGGTGAATGTGGAAAGAAGCATGATGATGAACGGCCGACTTGACGGACACATCGTACAGGGGCATGTAGACCAGACTGCCACTTGTGTGGCTGTGGATGATGCCGAAGGCAGCTGGTATTTCACATTTAAGTATGCATTCGACAAGGAAATGGCGAAAAGAGGGTATTTCACTGTCGATAAGGGTTCTGTAACGGTAAATGGAGTGAGCCTGACAGTATGTAATCCTACTGAGGATACATTCCAGGTGGCTATAATTCCTTATACTTTCGAGCATACCAACTTCCATACAATAGGTGTGGGAAGCGTTGTGAACCTGGAATTTGATATAATAGGCAAATATCTGAGCAGAATGATGCAGCTTACCGCAGAATGATGCTTCTCCTGTTGAAAAGGATATGAAAACGGCTTCCGTAATGATGTTTATCATATGAGGAAGCCGTTGGTTTTTATAGGTCTTTCAGAAGAATACGGTTGTTTTGTGATGAATAGTCCTCGCGGGCTTTGACTAATGCGTTCCAGGATTCAGGATATGAGTCTTTGCCAATATTGAAATCCTCAAATCCTTTGGAATCTATCATGTTCAGCATAACTCCAATGCTCAGGTTGTTGATGTCCATACCTGGCAGGTAGCAGACATCTTCGCCTTTCTCTTTCTCTCTTACCCCTTCGTAGATGAGCTTCAAGTCCTGAAGCTCGTACAGGATATCTTTAGTAAGTCTTATTGGAATCTTGTTTTCCCGGCTTATCTCTTCGGCTGTATATGGAATCTCGCCCTTCTCAAACCTTTTGCAAATCTGTGACAAAATGACTGTGCAGAAAAAGTCGTGATATCTTCGGCTGATATTTTTGGCTTCCTTGCCATACTTGAAGGATTCCAGATTCTGGCTGACATAATTCATCTCTGCACCGAAAAGACAGATGCTCCATGATATCTGAGTCCATAGCAGGAACATCGGAATAGCTGCAAAACTACCATAGATGGCGTTGTAGCTCGACACCCATATCTGGCTGTTTATATATATGTACTGGAACAGCTGGAATGCGCTGCCGGCAAGTATTCCGGGGATTATGGCGTGCGATATCTTTACTTTCGTATTTGGAATGAAGACAAACAGGCCTATAAACATAGCCCATATTATGGCATAAGGCAGAAGGCGAATCAGGAACTTCACAATCGGGGCAAGGAGTGTGAATGTTTCCATCTCTGTAAGCATGGTTGTCATGAATATGGATAATCCGCTGGAGAATACTATGAGTAACGGCAGCAGGAGTATCATGGAAAAGTAATCTGTTATTTTCCTGAATACTGAACGTGGACGTTTTACCTGCCAGATAGTGTTGAAACTCCGTTCTATATTGTCTGTCAGTATTAATATGGTCCATAATAACATTACAATACCGATTCCGATGAATATTCCGCTGCGTGCGTGCTGCAGATATGAGTTAATCCATGTTATGACAAGCTCTGCCTGATGTTTACTCAGGTTGTTGCGGAATAGCCCTTCTATAATGGAGTCGAATCCGAATCCTCTGGCTATGGCAAACAGTATCGCCAGTATCGGGATGATGGAAAGCAGTGTGCTGTATGTCAAGGCTGACGCGCGTACGACTATCCTGTTGTTGTTGAACTGCTCTGTGGAAAATGTTATTATTCTGATGATTTTTATAACGTTTCTGAGTAAGGTAGGGTATTTCTCTTCATCGGCTATCCATAGCTCTTTCTGGAAGAATGCTTTCCATTTCTCTATCGGGAACTTTGTCATGGCAAAAGGTTATTAGTGAAATAAAAAAAGAAAGCAGCAGGCCTATAAGCCGGGTTCTGTTCCTCTGACTGGCAGGGGTGTCTGTCATTTATCTACGCCGAACGTCACCGAACGGCTCAAGCGGTCCACCCTCCGACGTGGGGCGAGCAACCCTCGTTAATGCCGGTTTACATGACCTTACAACTCCTAAGATGCACAGCCCGCATATCGCTATGCGGCTGGTGGGCTCTTACCCCACCTTCTCACCCTTACTCCCGAAGGAGCGGTTATTCTCTTCTGCATTACTCTACCCTCGCGGACAGCTTTCTGTTAGGAAGTAGGATGCTCTGTGTTGCCCGGACTTTCCTCTTGTATAATATACCAGCGACAGACCGGTCTGCTGCTTTCCAAATGCAAAGGTAGGGAAATAAACTGAAAAAACGGCAGACTTGGCAGAAATACTTTTATCTTTGCCGTGTCAGTTACTTGTAATGAATGTAAATTTGTCAGTTTCGCTCGTTAACACGGGTTAATCGGCTACATGTCAATGTTAAAAGAGGGAAAAAACTGATACTTAGGAGTACAACCGTATGGAATTTGTTATACTTTAGCGGATGAAATGTTAAACAAGTAGTGAAATTAACAATTTAATGTAGATAAGATTATGAAAACAGTAACTAAATTTGCGATAGGAGCAGCTTCAATGGTTGCAGTCAGTGCAGGAGTTGCAGGTGTTACAGCATACGTTGTTTCACAGAATAATCAACCTAAAGAAAGTCAGACTTTCTTCGAATCTTTCAATACCATGCCCCTTACACGTGCGGTGGCAATGGATTCCAACAGTATGCAGCCTGTTGATTTGACTAAAGCTGCTGAGAGCTCTTTGAATTCTGTAGTACATATCGTTGCTACACAAAGAAGTAAGGTGCAGACAGTACAGCAGATGCCTGACATATTCGATTACTTCTTCGGCGACGGTCGCGGACGTCAGCGTCAGATAGAAACTCCTGAGCAGAAAGGATTTGGTTCCGGAGTTATTATCTCTAAGGACGGATATATAGTAACAAATAACCACGTTATAGACGGAGCAGATGAAATCAGTGTCAAGCTTCAGGACAGCAGAGAGCTTAAGGGTAGGGTGATAGGTACAGACCCTACAACAGACCTTGCCCTGGTTAAGATTGAAGGTGATGATTTCCCTGCAATCCCGGTAGGCGACTCGGACAAACTGAAAGTAGGTGAATGGGTATTGGCGGTTGGTAATCCGTTTAACTTGGGTTCTACAGTTACAGCCGGTGTGGTAAGTGCAAAATCAAGAGGTCTTGGTGCTAATCAGGTGGAATCATTCATTCAGACTGATGCTGCTATCAATCAGGGTAACAGTGGTGGTGCGTTGGTTAATGCACGCGGCGAACTTGTAGGTATCAACGCAATGTTGTTCTCGCCTACAGGTGCATATTCAGGATACGGATTTGCAATCCCTACAAGCATTATGACTAAGGTAGTGACAGATATCAAACAGTATGGTACTGTTCAGCGTGCATTGCTCGGTATTGCCGGAAGAAATATGGGTGATGAAACTTATCCTGATGAAATCAGAAAAGAACAAAAAGAACTTGGCGCAAATGAAGGTGTACAGGTAGTAGAAGTTACCGAAGGCGGTTCAGCTGATGGAGTATTGCAGAAGAATGATGTCATTCTTGAACTTAACGGCAAGAAAGTCAAGACAATGGCAGACTTGCAGGGTATGCTTGCACAATATCGTCCGGGTGATAAGGTTAAGCTGACTGTATTGCGCGACAAGAAAGAAAAAGAATTCACTGTCACTTTGAAGAATGCCCAGGGTAATACAAAGGTTGTCAAGAAAGCTGATATGGAAATTCTTGGAGCCGCATTCCGTGAAGTTCCTGAAGAACTGAAACGCCAGCTGAATCTTGGATATGGTGTTCAGGTGACAGGAGTAACTGACGGACGTATGGCCGATAGCGGTATCCGCAAGGGATTCATCATCCTGAAAGCTAACGGAAAACAGCTGAAGACAGTTCAGGATTTGGAAAATGTGATGAAAGCAGCATCTCAATCACCTGACCAGGTATTGTTTATGACCGGTGTTTATCCATCAGGAAAACGTGCCAACTATGCTGTAGATTTGTCACAATCAGAATAAATTCAGGTAAAAAGATATAAAGTATTTTATGTAGGTATTAATTAAGGTAAAAGATTATGAGAGGCGTCGTATACGGATTTTGTATATGCGCCTCTCTTTATCGTTTCCTTGTAATATAAAAAAGTTATAATTTAAATGGAAAAATTGTCGTTTTTCTAAGATTTTTATAACTTTGCACCCAAATCGATTTTAAAGAATGAGACAATTAAAGATTACCAAAAGTATCACTAACCGAGAGAGCGCTTCTCTGGATAAGTATTTACAGGAAATTGGTCGTGAAGACTTGATTACGGTTGAGGAAGAAGTAGAGCTTGCCCAGCGTATCCGAAAGGGGGACAGAATTGCGTTAGAGAAACTTACAAGAGCCAACTTACGATTTGTCGTTTCAGTTGCAAAGCAGTATCAGAATCAGGGATTGAGCTTGCCTGACTTGATTAACGAAGGAAACCTCGGACTTATTAAAGCAGCCGAGAAGTTTGACGAAACTCGTGGTTTCAAGTTTATCAGTTATGCGGTATGGTGGATTCGTCAGTCAATCCTTCAGGCTTTGGCAGAACAGTCGAGAATCGTTAGATTGCCATTGAACCAGGTGGGCTCATTGAACAAGATTAGTAAGGCTTTCTCTAAATTCGAACAAGAAAACGAGCGTCGCCCGTCGCCGGAAGAATTGGCAGATGAGCTTGAAATTCCAGTAGACAAGATTTCTGATACACTGAAAGTTTCAGGACGACACATTTCTGTAGACGCGCCTTTCGTAGAAGGTGAGGACAACAGCTTGCTCGACGTGTTGGTGAACGATGATTCGCCTATGGCGGACCGTTCTTTGGTTAATGAGTCACTTTCGAAGGAAATCGACAGAGCATTGTCTACGCTGACCGATAGAGAGAAGGATATAATCCAGATGTTTTTCGGTATTAACACGCAGGAAATGACGTTGGAAGAAATTGGCGATAAATTTGGACTTACACGCGAACGTGTACGCCAGATTAAGGAAAAAGCTATTAGAAGATTAAGAAACAATTCGCGTAGTAAATTGCTCAAATCTTATTTGGGATAAGATAGAGATTGGTTTCCGAAAAGAAAAACAGAAATAAACTTGATATGGTTTGTTTCTGTTTTTTTTGTTTCTGTATGTTAAAATAAGGTCCTGCTTTTCCTATATTGACAATAAATGACTACTTTTGCATTAATATAAACAATTGATTATGCGACTTATAAGATTATTATGCTTTGTGTTTGCCGTGTCCATGGTTGTGGGAGTAACGGCCAAGAAATCTAAAGATAAAAACAAATATGGTGTATATGTAGCTGGTATTTCAGCTTCGTTTACTGATTCTTTGGTATATTTCACTGATATACAATTTCTGGACAGTGCTGTAGTGGACGGTAAGGGATTTTTGGTAGGACGTTCGCAGTACAGCGTTCAGCTAAAGGACTATTTGGAAACAAAGGAAGGCGGTAAGAACCGTACATGCTTCATGTTCTATAACCTGAAGAAGAATAAGTTGCAGAAAGAATTATTGAAACTGAAAGAGAAATATAGCAAAGGAGGCAATTTATTGCTTAAGAGCGTAAATCCTGAATTCAAGTTTGAGAAGGCTGAAATCTATTAGTCTTCTGATTGGGCGTATCGTTTTGTCTTGTTGTAATAAAGCATAACGATACGCTTTCTGTTTTTATATATTTGTATTGGAAATGAAGAAAATATTATTTTTATTACTATCGGTTTTTGTATTATTCTCATGTTCTGACGAGATTCCGGAAGAAAAAGTGCCTCTTAAATCGGGGAGGACTATTTTGGCGTATCTGATATCGAATAATAATTCTGGAAATCTGGATTCAGATTTGAAGAAAAACCTTGTAGATATGTATGCTGGACTGGCTCAGACTACAGACTCATGTACTTTGTTAGTCTATTATAGACCATATGATAATGATAACAGCGGTTTGTCAGGTCCGAGTCTATTGCAGTTCAATTCAGATGGTAAGGGTAATATAAACGGTAAAAAGAGTCTGCAAGGTGATGATTTGACTCCTACAAAAGTGATTGGTGAAGCTTTCTGCAGCAAGTATACGGAAAAAAATCATAATGCAACAGATCCTGGAACTATGTCGCGTATATTATGCGATATGATTAAACTTTCTCCTTCAACAAACTATGGGCTTATATTCGGTTCGCATGGTACGAGTTGGATTAAAGGAAATGCTGTTTCCGGACGTTCTTTTGGTGATGATGCAGGTTATAACATTAATATACCTGAGATGGCCGATGTTTTGGAAGAAGCGTTTAGTGGAAAACAATTGGATTTCATTTTGTTTGATGCCTGTATGATGGCTACAGCAGAGGTTTGCTATGAGTTTAAAGCTGTAACAGATTATCTGATAGGTGCAGTGGTTGAAACTCATACTGCAGGTCATCCTTATGATGTGATTCTGCCTAAAATGTACAGAAATGCTATTCCGTATAATGAGATATGTAAAGATTATATTGATTATAGTAGAGAATTGGAAGCATGGGGAACCTGTTCTGCTATAGATTGCCGTAAGATGGATGAATTGGCAAACTGGATTAGCACTAATTTGGAACTATATTCAGATAAGTTTGCTTCCTTGGATAAGGATGCTATTCAGCAGTATGGAGTAAGCACATTTAAATATTTCTCATTTGATATTGTTGATTGTTTTAAAAACTTGAATGATGGAAATGTTCCTGAAGGATTAGAGAATGTAATAAATAAAGTAGTTATAGCGAAAGATGCATTATATGGAATACAATATCCTATTGTAGGTAATTCGTTGTATACAATTGAAGAAGGCCGTTTCTGCGGTATGGGAATGTATCTTCCAAATATCGTTTCTAAATCAGACTGGAATTCTTATTACAGTACCCTTTCATGGTACAAAGCAGTAGGATGGTAACGTTTTTATTGATGATTAGGCAATGATTAGATAGTGTTTAAACAGTATTTAAACAGTGATAAAACATAAACTAAACAATGGATAAGACTAAAACAATAGCCGCACTTTTCGATTTCGATGGTGTAGTGATGGATACAGAATCACAATACACGATATATTGGAATGAGGTAGGACGTAAGTATCACCCCGAAACTGAGAACTTCGGATTAATTATCAAAGGGCAGACTTTGGCTCAGATATACGACCGCCATTTCAAGGGAATGGATGCCGTCCAGGCTGAGATTAGTGCCGGACTTAACAAGTTTGAAAGTGAAATGAAGTATGAGTATGTGCCTGGAGTGGCAGAATTCATGAAAGAACTTCGAGAGAATGGTGTCAAGATAGCCATTGTAACAAGCTCCAACGAAAAGAAGATGGCAAATGTGTACGCCTCCCATCCGGAATTGAAGAGTCTGGTAGACAGAATACTTACAGCAGAGGTGTTTACCCGTTCCAAGCCTGCTCCGGACTGTTTTCTCTTGGGAGCACAGGTATTCGATACCATCCCGGAGAACTGTGTGGTTTTCGAAGATTCGTTTCACGGTTTGCAGGCCGGAACATCGGCAAAAATGACAGTTGTAGGATTGAGTACTACCAATCCGGTGGAAGCTATAAAGGACAAGTGCGATTTAGTTATTCCAGACTTTACAAATTTCACTTATCAGGACATGATTTCGCTGCTCGAAAACTGATTCAAGCAAGTAAAAATCATACTTAATTTGCTTAAATGATATAAAACATCTAATTTTGCCGAGTTTTTAAACTGACTTAAATTAAAAAGAAAGTATGGCAGGATATTTATCAGGTGATGTGCGTAAGGTTACCACACACCGTTTGACAGAAATGAAACAGAGAGGCGAGAAGATTTCTATGCTTACCTCATACGACTACACAATGGCACAGATTGTTGACGGTGCCGGAGTTGATGTTATCCTTGTGGGAGACTCTGCATCAAACGTAATGGCAGGAAACGTCACAACACTTCCTATTACAATAGAACAGATGATTTATCACGGCAAGTCTGTTATGAGAGGCGTAAAACGTGCCCTGGTGGTAGTTGATATGCCTTTCGGAACATATCAGGCAGATGCATACGACGGTGTGCGCAATGCCATCCGCATTATGAAAGAAACTCACGCAGATGCATTGAAACTGGAAGGCGGCGAAGAAATCATAGACACTGTAAAGAAGATTATCGGTGCCGGAATGCCAGTGATGGGACATCTGGGACTTATGCCTCAGTCTATCAACAAATACGGAACATATACAGTGCGTGCAAAGGAAGATGCAGAAGCAGAAAAGCTTATCCGCGATGCTCATCTCCTTGAAGAAGCAGGATGCTTCGCGCTTGTGCTTGAAAAGATACCGGCAGAACTTGCTACGAGAGTTGCCTCGGAACTTACAATTCCTGTAATCGGAATCGGTGCAGGAGGCGGTGTAGACGGACAGGTATTGGTAGTAACAGATATGCTCGGAATGACAAAAGGCTTCAGCCCTAAGTTCCTCCGCCGTTATGCCGACCTTCATACTGTCATGACAGATGCTATAGGTCAGTACGTGAGTGATGTGAAATCAAGTGATTTCCCTAATGAATCAGAACAATACTAATTCTAAAATATAAGAAAAGGACTAATAAATGAAGAACGTAAAGCCTTGTTTCATAGGCCGGTATATCTTCATTTATTGGTCCTGTGTTTTTCTATAAGATATAATGTATGTTTAGTACTTCTTACAACACTTCGGAACAAGTATTCTGGAATAAGAATTTCATGCTTCTTATTCTTTCAAATGTATTATTATACATAAGCGTTTACATGCTCTTTCCGGTGTTGCAGACTTGGATTGTAGGCAAATGGGGATATTCTCCTACAGGAGCATCTTTGGTGTCATCTTTGTTCGGCATAGCATTGTTTCTGCCCGGAGCAGTAAACAACTACCTTGTTGATACGTTTAAGCGTAAAAGTGTATGTACCAGGAGCATAATGCTGTTTGCGCTTTTAGGATTGCTCTACCCCTACGCCGACCAGATATGGATGGTATATGCCTTGCGTGCCCTTCAGGGAGCATTGTTCGCCATAGCTCTTATGGTTACGGGGAGCACACTCGTCATTGATGTCACTCCAAGCTCGTTCAGAAGCAAGGCCAATTGGGTATTTGCCTTTTCGGGAGGAATAGGAATGTTGCTCGGTTTGTCGGGAGGACTGTATCTGTCTTCCATTTTCTCGTTGAACAATATGATGTACATTTCAGCAGCTTTTGCCGGGGTGGCATTGTTTCTTGTATCTATGATAGAAATCTGTTTCCGTGCCCCGCTTGAACCACCGTTTTTCTCTTTCGACAGGTTCATCCTTTTCCGCAATATCCCCCCGGGAATAAATATGATGACTGTACCTTTCGTTTTGGGAACGCTACTTGCCGGTAAACCCGATTATTTTTTCTATCTTTGTATTGTCCTCGGGTTTGTAATCTTCTGGTTCATACCCAAGCAGATAAAGAAGAAGGCCGATGATATAGTGCGGATTGTGACAGGATATGTATTCATGACATTGTCTGTTTATATAGTTTCGGCATATCAGCATCATATTGTCCTCTGTGCAGCCGGAGTAATGATGGGACTGGGTGTGGCTTCCGCCATGTGCCAGTACCTGAAGATAATGATAAAGTTGCCGAAACATTGCGAACGCGGTACGGGATATCACACATATCAGCTGATGTGGGAAATAGGTATAATGATGGGAGTGGCATTGGGATTTTTTGTATGCAGATATTATGAATCCGATCCTTTGACACTTGCAGGCGGAATATGTATGGTAGGTCTGTTAGGCTATCTTCTGTTTACACGCAGATATTTTCAGAAAAGAACACTAAGCAATTCAACAATTAAATAAATAAAGAATATGGCAGACGACAAAAAAATTATCTTTTCAATGGTCGGAGTGAGCAAGTCATTCCAGAACAACAAGCAGGTATTGAAAGACATCTACCTATCCTTTTTCTATGGAGCAAAAATCGGTATCATCGGTTTGAACGGTTCCGGTAAGTCAACTTTGATGAAAATCATTGCCGGTATTGAGAAAAGCTACCAGGGCGAAGTGGTATTCTCGCCTGGATATTCAGTGGGATATCTTGCTCAGGAACCGCAGTTGGACGATACAAAGACTGTGAAGGAAGTAGTAATGGAAGGTGTTCAGCAAGTCGTAGATACACTGGCAGAGTATGAAGAAATCAACAATAAATTCGGTCTGCCGGAATATTACGAAGACCCTGAGAAGATGGATGCACTCTTCGCGCGCCAGGCAGAACTGCAGGACATTATCGATGCTACCGACGCATGGAATCTCGACAGTAAGCTGGAACGTGCCATGGACGCACTGCGCTGTCCGCCTGAAGACCAGTTGGTGAAGAACCTCTCCGGAGGTGAACGCCGCCGTGTGGCATTGTGCCGTCTCCTTCTTCAGAAACCTGATATCCTCCTTCTTGACGAGCCTACCAACCACCTTGATGCTGAAAGTATCGACTGGCTGGAACAGCACTTGCAGCAGTATGAAGGTACAGTAATCGCCGTTACACACGACCGTTACTTCCTCGACCACGTTGCGGGATGGATACTTGAACTCGACCGTGGCGAAGGTATTCCATGGAAGGGTAACTATTCAAGCTGGCTTGAACAGAAGACAAAACGTATGGAGATGGAAGAAAAGACAGCCAGCAAGCGCCGCAAGACTCTCGAACGCGAGCTTGAATGGGTACGCATGGCTCCTAAGGCACGTCAGGCCAAAGGTAAGGCACGTCTTAATTCATACGACAAGCTCCTCAACGAAGATGTCAAGACTAAGGAAGAAAAACTTGAAATCTTCATTCCTAACGGACCACGTCTCGGTAACAAGGTTATTGAAGCCAAGCATGTGGCTAAGGCATACGGCGAGAAGCTTCTGTTCGATGACCTCAACTTCATGCTTCCGCCTAACGGTATAGTAGGTGTCATCGGTCCTAACGGAGCCGGTAAGACAACCCTTTTCCGTCTGATTATGGGACTAGAAACTCCTGATAAGGGCGAATTCGAAGTAGGAGAGACTGTAAAAGTGGCATACGTCGATCAGCAGCACAAGGATATCGACCCTAACAAGTCTGTATATCAGGTGATAAGCGGCGGAAACGACCTTATCCGTATGGGTAACCGTGATGTCAATGCCCGCGCATACCTGAGTCGCTTCAATTTCTCAGGTGCCGACCAGGAAAAACTTTGCGGAATGCTTTCAGGCGGTGAGAGAAACCGTCTTCACCTTGCTATGGCACTGAAGGAAGAAGGCAACGTGTTGCTTCTCGACGAGCCTACCAACGACATTGACGTAAACACTCTTCGTGCCCTTGAAGAAGGTCTCGAGGATTTTGCAGGATGTGCCGTAGTAATCAGTCACGACCGTTGGTTCCTCGACCGTATCTGTACCCACATCCTTGCTTTCGAAGGTAATAGCGAAGTGTTCTACTTCGAGGGTTCATATACTGAATACGAAGAAAACAAGATGAAGCGCATGGGTAATGTAGAACCTAAGAGGGTACGTTACCGCAAGCTGATGGAAGATTGATGGATAAATTTTAATAGGGGAGGACGATGGCCGGAAGGTTGTCGTCCTTTTTTATAGTGCCTTTTATCTATATTCATGTTAAATAAACGGGTCTAATTTACAGCTGTATGAGTTATGTTTTTTTATTTTTGATATTAATATTTTCCAATTTAATCCGCTTATCATTAATATCTAATATTCTCATAAGATTAGGTTTGCTTTTAGAATTAGAAACCGGATTTATCTTTTCTAAAAATTAATGTTTCTCTCAATTCTTTCTCTTATATATTGTTCTGTTGTTGATGTATTATAAATAATACAGAATACACCATTTATCGTTTTAATATCTTTATCTTTTAGCCAATTAAAATTCACATTATATATATATGTTTCATCTGGCATTACTTTTGTAATACGCTTATCTGTAGTGCATAAAATTTCATATTGTAAATGCCCGTCTTTATTCTCATAATTAATTGCACAATGGCATCCGGCAGACAGATTTGCATCATGTGTTCTTATGAGATATAAATCATATTCCGTACAGTTCTTTATTTTATAGATTGCTGTTGCATTCTCTTTGTTGACAGAGAATTCTATCTCATAATTTTGAGCATTCACTAATACACATGAAAGCATTGCTGAAATTGAAAAAATAATTGTTCTCATAATTGTTGTGAAGTTTTGTCAATCCTATCTTTTGAAATAAGATTTTACTATATGTTTTTCATGCTGCATATTGTATCGTCCATTATTCCTATTTTGTGATATGGCATCTATTCTACTCTGGTCATTATTATATCTGTAGGAACGGAGAAACCTATGGGTTGAACTTCCTCCGCATTCTCATCACCTTCTATTCTAATCCATATACCAAAGTTCTCATTCAAAATCCAGCGTATCTTGCCTTTAGAAATGTATTCTATCCTACCACCAGGTATTCCATTGCCATCAAAATGTTTCTTACGCTGGTCATAAAAAATAAGACCTATAGATTCAGGACTGTAAGAAAAGTAAGAGAATGTAATATAAATATTCTGTTCAGGACATTTTATGCCGTCAACACGATGAGTGTTTATCTTAAGATAGTCATCAGAATATTGCCCTTTTACGCTGACTGAATAACCACCCAATATTTTTACAGTTCTTCCTTTATGTAAAGTTTCTCCTTTGACTAATTTTATAGTGAAGGTGGTATCACCTTTCTCTACTCTCCACGTTCCTATGTAATCGTCAAGGGAGACCTGTGCATTAATACTAACACAAGTACATAAAACAACTAAAAACAAAAATAATTTTCTCATAAAACAATAAACATGAATTATAATCGCTCCACATGCCATTTTTATAACGGTCACGGTCTTGACTAAAAGAGGTTACTAAAAGTCCATATCGGTCTTTAAATATTTAGTGACTTTTCCTGTGGTAGTAAAACCAGGTGTCAAATTTTTTAATACGAATTCTGTATCAGTAAGTTTTAAGATTTTGCTGATAAAAACATACTTGCCACCATCTTCTATTATATATTTCCCATTATTATTTTTTCCTATTTTGTTACTGTCAAATACGGTATCAGGAGCTGAACTAAGATAGTATCTATAATTAAAAAACCTAAGTTCACCATTGATTTTCATTTTAGTAATATACTCTGTTTTAGTGTATCTTACATACCCATAATCTCCTTCATAGAAAAAGTCTTGTGGTTCCCACTTCGTACTCGTTAATAACTCTTGCGTAGTCTTTGCTGTTTGTGAAGTCAAAGAGTTAATTAAGCATATATTCAATAATAGTATTATAGATAAAATTTTCATATATCTGTTATTCTTTAATGTATGTACTTTATAATTTTTAAGGTATAAATTGCTATTTTTCCGACTCCACTGCATATTCCGGAGCATACCCGTTCACTTTCCGGCGGTCTATTAGGGCATAAAATCATGCCTTAAAAGCGCAAT
>CALUJF010000063.1 GCA_944320855.1 uncultured Phocaeicola sp. | reverse complement strand
CTGCTACCTTCGGACAGTTCCTGCATGCTCTGTGCAAGGATATTGGATGCATAGCCTGTTATCATTGATGCCTGATTCGGTTCCGTACCGTCAGTGATAAGCTGAACGGCGGCATCGCCTCCCTGATGGAGTTCATTTTCAAAGTCATCGCTGAACACCATGACAAGACCTATCTCACCATACTTGAATACATCGTTTATGCGCGACACATCGCGGATTTCTTCGGCTATGGTGAAATACTCGCTGGCATCGAAACGTTCCTTTATGGCTCTTGTTTCCATGCTTTGTGAAGGGTCGAACACCGCAACCTTGGTGTTTCGCACCTCGGTAGTAATGGCAAAACCAAACAGAAGCATCTGTACCATGGGCATACCCAGGAGGATAAGCATGGTTCTGGAATCGCGGAATATATGAAGGAATTCCTTACGGACAAATGTAATAAACTGTTTCATAACTGTCAATCTCCTTTTCGTGTAGCTTCTCGTGCCAACATACGGAATACTTCGTCCATATCCGACACGCCAAATTTGTTACGCAGTGCCATAGGGCTGTCTAATGCCCTTATCCTGCCGTCCACCATAATGGAAACACGGTCGCAGTATTCGGCCTCATCCATATAGTGAGTGGTGACAAACACCGTGATACCGCTTGCTGCCGCACCGTATATCTGTTCCCAGAAACGGCGGCGGGTGATAGGGTCTACCCCACCTGTCGGCTCGTCAAGAAATACTATCTTGGGGTTATGGAAAGTGGAAACGGCAAATGCCAGTTTCTGCTTCCAGCCCAAAGGAAGGTCGCACACCATAGTGTCGCGTTCTGATTCCATATCTATACTGTGGAGAACAGCATCTGTATTTTCGGCTATTTCCTTATCCTTCATACCGTAAATGCCTCCGTACAGGCGCAGATTCTCCCACACTTTCAAGTCTTCGTACAAAGAGAATTTCTGACTCATATAGCCTATATTGCGCTTTACCTTTTCGGGTTCACACTCTATATCGAAACCTGCAACCGTTCCTTTGCCCTCCGAGGGACGGCTCAGTCCGCAAAGCATTCGCATGGCTGTGGTCTTCCCGGCTCCGTTGGCACCAAGGAAACCGAAAATTTCTCCTTTCCTTACGTTGAAAGTAATATGGTCTACTGCCGTAAAATCGCCAAACCTCTTGGTAAGATTCTCGGCCTGTATAACGTATTCTTCTTTCATTGCTCATCCTCCTTTAACATCAACATGAAACAGTCTTCCACCGTGGGCTGTATCTCTCCAATCTCAATATCGCCGTATCCCTTCGCACGCAGATATTCGTCAAGCATAGCGGCTGTAGCACTTTCAACCATAGTGACATGATAGCTTGCTCCGAATGAGAATGATGATTTCACATACGGGCAGGAGCGCAGGTCGTTCAGCAGTCCGTGCATATTGTCGGCTGTGACTGACCACAGTTTTTGCTGATAGGATGCTATGATATTCTCAGGCGAGTCTATACGGAGGAACTTTCCGTTCTGCGTCAGTGCTATCCTGTCGCAAAGCCTGGCTTCGTCCATATACGGTGTGGACACTATGATGGTTATCCCCTGGCTTTTCAGTTTCAGAAGCATTTCCCAAAACTCCTTTCTTGATACGGGGTCCACCCCGGTAGTAGGCTCGTCAAGGAAGAGGACTTTCGGCTTGTGGATAAGGGCACAGCTCAGTGCCAGTTTCTGCTTCATACCACCGGAAAGTTTTCCGGCACGGCGAGTCTTGAATGGTTCGATATGCTTGTAGATATCTTCTATCAGATGGTAATTTTCCTTTACAGTTGTATTGAATACCGTAGCAAAGAAGTTCAGATTTTCCTCTACGGTCAGATCCTGATACAGCGAGAATTTTCCGGGCATATACCCTATTATACGCCGCACGGATGCATAGTCTTTCACTACATCAAAGTCTTCCACCACGGCACTGCCACTGTCCGGCAATATCAGTGTGGTGAGGAGTCGGAAGAGTGTAGTCTTCCCTGCTCCGTCCGGACCTACTATACCGAACAGTTCTCCTTTTTGAACTTCAAAGCTGACATTGTCAAGAGCCTTGATTAAGGTATATGATTTTGATAATCGGGATACTGATACTGAGGACATTTGTTGAATTAAAAATTAATAATTAAGAATTAAAAATTAGGTAACAAGTTAACAAGTTGACAAGTTGACCAGGTTTTCCTGTACCTGTTTTTTGGTATCTGAAACCTGTAGCCTTGTAACTGAAGCCTTGTCAAATCAGAAACTCACCTCGCCATACATTCCGCGCTTGATATATCCGTCGTTCTGCACCTTAATCTTGACGGCATATACAAGGTTTGCACGTTCATCGCGTGTCTGAATGGTCTTCGGTGTAAACTCGGCCTTGTCTGAAATCCATGAGATTACTCCGCGGTATTCCTTTCTGTCGGAATCGCCGCTATCGGCAAAGACCTTTACTTCCTGACCTATTTTAAGACCTGTAATCTGGCCGGAAGTGATATAGGCCTTCAGATACATATCGTTGATATTTGCCACCTTGAAGAGAGTGCGTCCCTGTACGGCAAGTTCGCCTTTCTCTACATATTTGGCCATGACCGTCCCGTCAACCGGTGACGCAATTGCGCTTTTACTTATCATATCGTTCGTAAGTGCTATCTGAGCCTTCAAGGCTTCTGCCTGGGCTTTGGCATTGGCATTACCGTTTCTCAATGTTTCAGTCTGTGCGTCCAACTGCTTCTCCAACAGATTGATGGCAGCAGTGATATCGTCCAGCTGCTTGCGGTTTCCGGCATTGGCGTTGACAAGATTTTCAAATCTGGTCTGTTCTTTTTTCTGTGTATCTATCTGCTGACGTACGGCAGCTGTCTGTTTCTCCACATCGCATATACGGCTTTCAGCTGCTTTCACATTTGCCTCAAGCTGAAGCCTCTGAAGATAGAGCTGCACGGTATCGATATATCCCACAGGCTCACCTGCTGTAACTTCTGTACCTTCGTCTATGTCGAAGTCCATAATCTCTCCGGCCACTCTTGCCGATACCATCACTTCTGTCACTTCGAATACTCCCGAAGCATCGTACTTTCTGTCGCTACCCGAACATGCTGCCAGGAGGGTCATTGCTGATATAATAGAAAGAAAGTTTCTCATATTTCCCTGTTTTTTTTATGTTTTGAAAAGTTTTTGCAAAGTGTTTTAAAAGGCTTTTAAACGGTATTTAAATGGTGTTTAAATAGTATTTAAAAGTCGTTCATCACATACTTGAAATCATAGATGGCAAGCAGAAGCTGTATCTCGTGCAGAATCTTAGTCTGTACGGCTGAATGCTCCGAATTGATATCTCGCATAAGGTCTGTACCGGATATCGTTCCGTTAGCTATCTTTGCCTCGGACGCTTTTCTGATGGAAGTCTTCAGGCGGATAATCTCGTCGTCATATTTTATCTGATTCATGTATTTGTCTATGGCAAGTTCTTTCTGAGTCTTGTCTATATCCGTATTGAAGAGAAAGAGTTCGCGCCGGTTTTCCACCATATCAATATTGTTGCGTATCAGTTTTCTCTGGCCTTTCAGAGAATAGAAATTGCCGATATTCCAGTTCAGCTTTATTCCGGCTATGTAGTATGGCGCAAACTTATTTTCGAACATATCAAGTCCCGGCTTACCATATCCTCCTGTGGCGAAAAGACTCAAACGCGGATACAGTCCTGAATTGATACGGTTATAATCGCTTCTGTACTTCATCACCTGCGCATCGAACAGGCTCATCTCCGGTCGTCCTAAAGCATCGCTCTGCGTTGGGCGTTCCGGCAAAGGCTTCACCAATTTTGTTTCCCCATCTATTTCCATGCCCGTCAGTCTTGCAAGGATAGCGATATAGGTCTTCCTTGCTGTCACAAAATCTATTTCGTTCTGTTCCGCCTTAATCATGTCCACCCTAATGGCATCCAAGTCGGACTGATTGGCAATTCCGTTCTTCACATACGACTCCACCTGAACATAGTTGTCTGTAAGGATTTTTTTCAGCAGCCTGTTCTGCTCTATCTGGGTATCAGCAAGCAGAATACCGAAATATATCTGATTTATCCTTTCATTCACAGCATAGAGGCTGACCTCAATATTCCTCTTTTCCACTTCGGTAGATGATTTCACAGCCTCTTTCGACGATTTTATTGCCCCACCGTCCCAGATAGTCTGATTGAGGTCGAGCGATATGCCGTACTGGTCCTGGCTGAGATGCGGAATCTCAACTCCCTTAAAACCCATAGCCTCAAGGTCGATAGGTATCTTCGTGACATCGGACTGATATGTTGCCTTTGAGGAGAACATCAGTTGGGGAAGATAGCCCTTGTTGAGATTGTCGATGTTATACTCTTTGGTTTTCTCCACCAGACCAAGCTTTCTGATTAGAGGATAATTCTCCCTTGCCCTGCTGTAGCACTCTTCGATGGTTATGCTCGTCTGTCCAAAACACAATGCAGATATGGCAACTGCAATGGCGGTAGTACATAGTCTTTTCATTCTATAATGGAATAATTTATTAAATGTCTTAAAATTATCACTTTATTTTAAGTTTAACAAGATATGCAACTTTATTTTTTTAGGACACAAAAAAATCTGCCACGGACATAAAGCCTATGGCAGATTTTCATATAATTATGTATTAATGTTTATTACCGGATTATGACAACCCTTCTATTTCACCGTTCACGATATCAATATGCAGAGCCTGTGGTTCCTTAGGCAATCCAGGCATACGCATCATTTCGCCGGCAACGATAACAAGCATTTCTGCTCCGGCATTGATTACTATATCGCGTACTGTAAAGTTGAATCCTGATGCCACTCCATACAGTTTCGGGTCTGTAGAGAACGAATACTGTGTCTTGGCGATACAGATAGGGAAATGACCGAAACCGAGTTCTTCTATCATCTTCAGTTTCTTTCTTGCAGCAGGGCCGAACAATACCTGTTTTGCACCGTAAAGTTCGCATGCCACTTTAGTAACTTTCATCTCGACAGAGTCTTCCTCATCGTATGCAAACTTCAGAGGTTCTGAAGGATTGTTTTCAATTGTATCTACCACAAGATTTGCAAGTTCAACAGCACCTGCACCACCTTCTGTAAATGCATTATTAACAGCAAATCCTACTCCCATTTCCTCGCAGTGCTGACGAACGAAAGCTATTTCTTCGTCTGTATCGTTAGCATAGCGGTTGAAAGCGACAACTACAGTCTGTCCGAATGACTGGAGGTTTTCAATATGCTTGTCAAGGTTCTTCACTCCTTCACGCAATCCTTCAAGGTTAGGTTCCTTGATTTTCTCCAACTCTACTCCGCCGTGCATCTTGAGTCCCTGAGCTGTAGCGACAATCACTGTAAGCTTAGGCTGCAGACCTGCCTTGCGGCACTTGATGTCATAGAATTTCTCTGCACCCAGGTCGGCACCGAATCCGGCTTCTGTGATTACATAGTCACCGAAAGTCATTGCAAGTTTGGTAGCAAGAACAGAGTTGCATCCGTGTGCGATATTGGCGAACGGTCCTCCGTGAACGAATGCCGGAGTAGCCTCTGTAGTCTGAACGAGGTTAGGAGAAAGAGCATCCTTCAGCAACACTGTTATGGCACCTGCCACTCCAAGATCTTTCACTGTGAAAGGCTTGTTGTCGATAGTAAATCCGAGAAGAATATTCTCTATTCTGCGGCGAAGGTCATTCTCATCTTTTGCAAGACAGAGGATAGCCATGATTTCCGATGCTGGAGTGATATCGAAACTTGATTCGCGAGTGATACCGTTTGACTTGCCTCCAAGACCTGTAACAATATATCTCAATCCGCGGTCGTTTACGTCGAGCACTCTGTTCCACAAAACCTCTTTCATTGCAAAACCGTTGTCCTGGTTCTGATACATATAGTTGTCGAGGAGTGCTGCAATCATGTTGTGTGCAGAAGTGATAGCGTGGAAGTCGCCTGTAAAGTGAAGATTGATTTTCTCCATCGGAAGAATCTGTGCGTAACCACCTCCGGCAGCTCCACCCTTCATACCGAAACATGGTCCGAGTGACGGCTCACGCAAGGCACAGATGGCTTTCTTGCCTATCTTGTTAAGTCCCAATGCAAGACCGATAGATACCGTTGTCTTACCGATACCTGCCTTTGTAGGAGTAATGGCTGTTACAAGAATAAGATTACTGTTTTTTACCTTCTCTTCGTCGATGATTTCTTCTGATACTTTGGCCATGTAACGTCCGTAATGTGTGACATACTCCAATGGCATACCGTAGTTACATGCTACCTGTTTGATTTTGGTTAACTCAATACTGCGAGCGATTTCTATATCTGATTTCATATTCTTATTTTTATATGTTTGCAAAGGTAAGAAAAAAAACTTTATATTTGTGAATGAAACAACAAAGTAATATACACTATTTATGGAATTTAGCAATAAAGATGTACGTCGTCAGGACAGAATACTCGACGAAAAGCGTGCAATGGAGATTATTAAGGAAGGAGAATATGGCATTTTGTCAATGATGACAGAAGATGCCGAAGGTGCATACGGCATTCCGCTGAGCTACGTTTGGGACAGAGGAAACTCTATTTACATCCACTGTGCTCCGGTAGGCAGAAAACTGAGATGCATTGATGCCAACCCGAACGTATCGTTCTGCATCGTAGGCAGGACAAAGATCCATCCGGAGAAGTTTACTACCGGCTATGAGAGTGTAGTATTGAAATGTACCGCTCATCACAGTCTGCACGAAGCGGAACGTATGTCGGCTCTCTCACTGTTTATCAGCAAGTACTGTCCCGACCATAAGATTATGGGTATGGAGTATGCCAACAAATCGTTCCACCGCACAGAAATTATCAGACTTGACATCGAAAGCATAAGCGGAAAATGTAAAGCAATGTTCTAAACTTAAAACCACAACAACATGAAACTGAAAAGACCCGGACTACTGACTCAGATTATAATTGCAATAATATTAGGTATAGGTGCAGGAATCATATCGCCTGCACTGCCTGTAAGATTTTTCGTTACTTTCAACGGACTGTTCAGCGAATTTCTGGCATTTATCATACCTCTCATAATAGTGGGACTTGTAGCTCCCGCCATTGCTGATATCGGCAAGGGAGCAGGAAAGATGCTTGCCGTAACAGCCCTGTTGGCTTACGGAGCAACACTTTTCTCCGGGTTTATTTCATACGCTGTGGGCGAGACTTTCTTCCCGATGCTTATCACAAGGGATATTCCGCTCTCGGAAATCAGTGAGGCAAACGGAGTGATACCGTTCTTTACGATAGACATTCCCGAACCGCTTAATGTGATGACCGCACTGGTTATGGCTTTCACCCTTGGATTAGGAATGGCAAACCTTAATACCAGCTATCTGAAAAATGCTTTTGTGGATTTCAAGGAGATAATAGTAAAGACCATCCAGAAGGTTATCCTGCCACTGTTGCCGATATATATCTTCGGTATATTCTTCAATATGACGCATTCCGGCCAGGTTTTCCATGTGCTGAGTGTATTCATCAAGATTATAGGAATAATCTTCATTCTTCACATTCTTCTGCTGATTTTCCAGTATGTAATAGCAGGAGTTATTGCAGGAAAAAATCCGTTCAGAATGCTTGCGAATATGATGCCGGCTTATTTCACAGCCCTTGGTACACAATCATCTGCAGCCACAATACCGGTGACACTGAAACAGACTGTAAAGAATGGAGTAAATGAAGATACCGCAGGATTCGTCATCCCTCTATGTGCGACGATACACCTTTCGGGAAGTACGATGAAGATTGTGGCATGCGCCCTTGCACTGATGATGATGCAAGGCATACCATACGATTTCAGAATGATGTCAGGATTTATTTTTATGTTGGGAATAACCATGGTTGCCGCTCCGGGAGTGCCCGGCGGAGCTATTATGGCATCATTGGGAATACTGTCATCAATGCTTGGATTCGATGATAACGCCCAAGCACTGATGATAGCACTTTATATTGCCATGGACAGCTTCGGCACCGCATGCAATGTTACAGGCGACGGTGCGCTGGCTGTTATTATAGACCGCTGGTTCAAAAAATAAGAAATGGACTTACAAAGTTACCGTTACACCTTCGTGTTCCGCTATCTTTTTGCTGTAATTTAAATAAATATGAACTGTTTCACAATCTTTTATACTCGAGACTTACCTGTTTCTAATAAGATACAATGAATCTGTAATGCAGGCAGGAAGTTCTTCCTTGTAATGGGTAACCATAATCATGGTCTTGTCGTTTCGGTGGCAGAATGTTTCTATCACATCCTTCACCAGACGGCGGTTATACAGGTCAAGTCCGTGAAGCGGCTCATCGAGTATAAGAAGCTCAGGGTCTTTCACGAAAGCACGTGCTAAAAGTACAAGTCGCTGCTCGCCACTCGACAACTGAAGGAAACTCCTGTCTGCCAACTGCTTCACTCCGAAGATATCCATCCAGAACAGACACACTTCCCTATCCTCTTCCTTCGGACGCTTATAGAGTCCTATGGAATCGTGAAGTCCGCTTGCCACAATGTCTATGGCAGGAATATTCTTCAGATAGGCTCTGTGCATTTCAGGACTGACATAACCGATATGTTTCTTGATTTCCCAAATACTTTCGCCACTGCCACGCTTGCGGTCGAACAGAGTGATGTCGCAAGCATAGCTCTGTGGATTGTCGGCACAAACCAGACTCAGGAGTGTTGACTTTCCGGCACCGTTCTCGCCGCTCAAAGCCCATTTCTCGCCACATTTCACTGTCCAGTCCAGTTCACGGAGGATAGTTCTTTCTCCATAACGGATACTTACCTTATTCAGCTTCACTACATTGGCAGCCTTATACAGATTGTCCTTGTAAGGCATATCGAGTATGGCCTGACGCTTTTCGTCGGAAAGCATCTTTTCCGGAACACAGACACCCTGATACTCGGAACGTGGAAGTTTCTCACCACATATCATATTCTCAACAGTTATCACATGAGTGATAAAGTCTGGAATATCGTCCGATTTGGAAAGTACAAGGATAACCTGAAGACCTATCACCTTGATAAGCTCAGCCAGAAGCGACTTCAGCAAATCGCGTGTACCGGCATCAAGTCCGATGAAAGGATTGTCCATGATGAGGACTCTCGGTCCTGAGAGTAAAGTCTTTGTAAGCTGGAATTTTCTCAACTCACCGCTTGAAAGAAGTATAATTGGTTTCTGCAGCATTTCTTCTATTCTGAACAGAGTGTAAAGACTCTCTTTCAGCTGTTCGTCCTTACACTGTGGAAGAAGATCTCCCACCACAGGAATATTCTCCATATCCTGCGAGTTCCATCTCTGCTGATAGTAATAGCTGCCGTCAGCATCGCCATACGAATCGCGGAATGTTATGTATCTGAGATTGTCTGAAACAAGATTTGAACTTGAAGGTGAAAAATCGTATTCCACCTCATTCATCAGCAGAGGATATTTACCAGTTATGATATCTATAAGAATACTTTTACCTCCACCGTTTGGACCCACCACAGCCAATTGCTCACCGGCATTCAGGCAGAAATCCACCGGCTTACCCATCCTGTACAGAGGATGACGGGTAACGCCATTTGATACTGAAATAACTCGTTGTTGCATTGTTTTTTAGTTGTTGGTTGTTAGCTTTTTTTAGTTGACAAGGCTTCAGTTACAAGGCTACAGGTTTCAGATACCAAGAACTGGAAAACCTTGTCAACTTGTCAACTCGTCAACTTGTTACCTGATTTAAATTTTCTTCACCACCTTATCAGGATTCTTGGCAATAAAATCTTTCCACCCCGAATAAGCCTTATGCGTTTCCGGACGTCCCATCTGCAGATAATGACAATATGCAGCTCCCAAGGCATCCGTGGCATCCATAAACGGTCCGATATCCTCTTTTCTGATTTTAAGCATACGTCGCAGCATGTCAGCCACCTGTTCCTTGCTTGCCTGACCGTTGCCGGTAATGGCCATCTTTATCTTAAGCGGAGCATATTCGGTAACAGGTATGTCGCGACACAGGGCCGCCACGATAGCCACACCCTGCGCCCTGCCTAACTTCAGCATGGACTGTACGTTCTTTCCGAAAAACGGAGCCTCGATGGCAAGCTCGTCCGGCAGATATGAGTTTATCACTCCCTGCACACGCTCATAGATATGCTTAAGTTTCAGATACGGGTCGGTAAACTTACGCATGTCTATCACGCCAAGAGTAACAACCTCGGCTTTGGTGCCCACAACCTTTATGACACCATATCCCATAATGTTTGTTCCGGGGTCAATACCAAGAATTATCTTTTCCTTAACAGGCTGAATCACTTTATAACCTCCATCAAAGTAGGAAAACCTATTATCTTATCTTTGAAAATCTTTGTCATCTCCTCATTCAGACGGGCACCGCACTTGGTATGCCAGCTATGAAGCGAAGCGCTGTCTTCAACCTCCCACTGGAGCGAAAAACACTCGCTGTCCTGTTCTTTATGGCTCAGAATACGCAGTATACGCGGATTCTTCAACTCCCCGGTTTTCTCTGCTTCAGGAATATAACACTCGTTCAGCCAGATTACGAAATTTCTGGCATCGTTCATCTCAACATGAAAAGTAGTATTGTAAATAAGCATAATATGTAATATTTATTGGTGCAAATATAGTGCAAACCGAGAGAAGTACAAAGTGAAAACCTGGTTTTCAACTTTTAATTCCGAGGTGCAGCCTATCTTAGGCGAAAGATAAAAATTTATACAGAATTTACGGAAACATTAAAAATAAATAAACATACTATGCTGACGTTAAATCAACTTTTACTATTTTTGCACACATTATCGCGAAATGTGTACATATTTGATATGGAATTAGACAACAGCTTTATAGAATTAATAGAGAAAAGCATAAAACAAAACTGGAACGGGAACGCACTGACAGACTATAAGGGAGTGACGCTCCAATACAAGGATGTAGCAAGAAAAATCGAAAAAATGCACATTCTGCTCCAGCATGCAGGAATCAAGCCTGGAGATAAAATAGCTATCTGCGGACGTAACAGTGCCAACTGGACGGCAGTTTTCTTAGCCATTATAACATATGGCGGAGTAGCCGTACCTATACTTCATGAATTCAAGCCGGACAACATTCACCATATTGTAAATCACTCTGAATCAAGAATGCTGTTCGCCGGTGACCAGATATGGGAAAACCTGAACGAAGCATCCATGCCTGACATAGAAGGTATAATCGAACTTAAAAACTTCGACCTTGTCGTTTCACGCTCAGAGAAACTTACTTACGCAAGAGAACATCTTAATGAAGAATTCGGAAAGAAATATCCATGCCGTTTCAGAGCAGAACAGGTGTCATACAGGAGAGAAAATCCCGAAGAACTGGCAATCATAAACTACACATCCGGTACAACAGGCTATTCAAAGGGAGTTATGTTGCCATACAGGGCCATCACCTCAAACATTTATCATATCCATAATAAGGTTGGACTGAAATCGGGCGACAGAATAGTTTCAATGCTTCCACTGGGACACATATTCGGTCTTGTGTTCGACTTCCTTTATGGTATCACCGTAGGAGCACATATCTGGTTCCTCACACGTATGCCGAGTCCGAAAATCATAGCAGAATCGTTTGCAGAGATTCGTCCGAGGATAATAGCATGTGTACCTCTAATCGTAGAAAAAATTATCAAAAAGAATATACTTCCGAAGGTGGACAATACTCTCGGCAAGATTCTTCTGGACCTTCCTATCATAAGCGACAAGATTAAGGAACAGATACGACATCAGGCTATGGAAGTATTTGGAGGCAACTTCATCGAAATAGTCATTGGTGGAGCACCGTTCAACGCCGATGTAGAAGCATTCCTTAGAAAGATAAATTTTCCTTACACGATAGCATACGGTATGACAGAATGCGCCCCCCTCATCTGTCATAGCAGATGGGATGAAATTGAGTACCAGTCATGCGGAAAGACTGTGGCCAATATGGAAACAAAAGTGCTGTCCGACAATCCTGAAACCATTCCCGGTGAGCTTGTTTGCCGTGGAGCAAATGTTATGTTGGGATATTACAAAAACGAAGAAGCTACTTCGCAGACAATCGACCACAACGGATGGCTACATACAGGTGACATGGCCATCAAGGATGCAGAAGGCAATATCTTCATAAAAGGAAGATGCAAGAACATGCTGCTCACTTCTACCGGACAAAATATCTATCCGGAAGAAATAGAAGCCAAACTGAACAATATGCCATACGTCAATGAATCGCTTATCATACTGAAAGGCGAGAAACTTATAGCACTGGTATATCCGGACAGCGATGACGCATTCGCACACGGACTGTCGTTATCACAACTGGAAGAAGCCATAGAGCAAAACAGAATAGAACTTAACAAAACTCTTCCTGCATTCTCGCAGATTTCAAAAGCCAAGCTATATCCTGAAGAATTTGAAAAGACTGCCAAGAAAAGCATCAAGAGATTCTTATATCAGAATATAGATGGATAAAATTAAAGAAATACCTGTACTGCTGCTTACAGGATATCTGGGAAGCGGAAAGACCACTCTCGTAAACAGAATTCTTTCCAACAAAAAAGGAATCAGATTTGCTGTCATAGTAAACGATATAGGCGAAGTGAACATAGATGCCGAACTAATACAGCGTCAGGGCGTTGTCGATATGAACGACGACAGCCTTGTGGCCCTGCAGAACGGATGTATATGCTGCACCCTGAGAACAGACCTGATAGAACAGATTTTCGGAATCCTCAAGACAGAGAAATTCGACTATATAGTAATAGAGGCCAGCGGTATCTGCGAGCCTGAATCCATTGCAAATACCATATGTTCTATACCACAGTTAGGCGGAGCATACACCAAGTATGGCATCACACGCCTTGACTCTGTGGTAACAGTAGTTGACGCACTCCGCATGAAGGACGAATTCTGCTGTGCCGAAAGTCTTACAGACAAGAATCTCGCTGAGGACGACATAGAGAATCTTCTTATACATCAGATAGAATTCTGTAATATAGTTTTACTGAATAAAGCCTCTGAAGTAAGCCCTGAGGAGCTTGAAACCATACATCGTATTGTGAAGACACTCCAGCCTGCTGCAGAGATTATAGAATGCGACTATGCAGATATCGACCTCGACAGGATAATTTCAACTTCGATGTTCAGATACGAACATGTAGCAGCATCAGCAGGATGGGTGCAGGAACTTGGCAAGCATGTAACGGAAGAAGATACAGACAGTCATTGCCATCACCATCATCACGATGAGGAATGCCACTGCGGTCATCATCACCATCACGACGGAGAATGCTCATGCGGACACCACCATCACCACGAAGGGGGCGAAACCGAGGAATACGGCATAAGCACACTCCTGTACTTCAGACGTGCCGCATTCGACATGAACCGTTTCGACTATTTCATTTCGTCAAGATGGCCTAAGAACGTGATACGTGCCAAAGGCGTATGCTACTTCAGCGACCAGCCGGAAATGTCGTACCTCTTTGAGCAGGCAGGCAAGCAGAAACAGATTTCCGAAGCCGGACTGTGGTATGCCACTCTGCCGGAAGCCGACATCAAAAGACTGATGGAACAGGAACCCGGACTGATGAGGGACTGGGACGAGAAGTACGGCGACAGAATGCAGAAAATAGTATTCATAGGAAAAGATATGGACAAGGAACAGCTCATCAAAGAGCTTGACTCATGCCTTGTGAAAGAATAAACTTAAACTAATATCCACACATCACATGGAACAATTCAGCAAGATGATAGCCTCTGCCATGAAACTACAGGAGCACAGGGTGGAAAACACTCTGAAACTTCTTCAGGGCGGGGCAACCATACCGTTCATCAGCCGATACAGAAAAGAGGCTACAGGAGGTATGGACGAGGTGCAGATAAGCGAAATAAACGACAGATACGAGAAACTGTGCGAACTTGCAAAGCGCAAGGAAACCATCATCTCCACCATAGAGGAACAGGGCAAAATGACTTCCGAACTGAAGAACAGAATCGACAACTGCTGGGACTCTACAGAACTGGAAGACATCTATCTTCCTTTCAAGCCAAAGAGAAAAACAAGAGCCGAGGCTGCACGTCAGAAAGGACTTGAACCGCTTGCAATCATCCTGATGATGCAGCGCGAAAACAACCTAATGGCAAAGGCAGCTCAGTTCGTAAAGGGTGAGGTAAAGGACGAGGAAGACGCACTGAAAGGTGCGCGCGACATCATAGCCGAACAGATAAACGAAGACGAAAGGGCAAGAAATCAGATAAGAAATATTTTTACGCGTCAGGCTATCATCACAGCCAAAGTGGTGAAAGGCAAAGAGAAAGAAGAGGATGCTGCAAAGTATCGCGACTATTTCGATTTCAGCGAGCCGCTGAAACGCTGCACGTCACACCGTCTGCTGGCAATCCGCCGTGGCGAAGCCGAAGGAATCCTTAAGGTAACAATCTCACCGGAGGAAGACGATGAATGTACCGACAGACTCGAACGTCAGTTCGTAAGAGGCAACGGCGAATGTTCTGCGCAAGTGGCCGAAGCGGTAAAGGATGCTTACAAACGTCTGCTTAAACCGGCTATAGAGACTGAGTTCTCAGCCATCAGCAAAGAGAAAGCAGATGAAGAGGCCATCCGTGTATTTGCCGAAAATCTGCGTCAGCTGCTCCTTGCACCACCATTGGGGCAGAAACGTGTGATGGGTATCGACCCGGGATTCAGAACAGGCTGTAAAGTGGTATGTCTGGATGCTCAGGGAACATTGCTTCATAACGAAGCCATATATCCTCATCC
>CALUJF010000062.1 GCA_944320855.1 uncultured Phocaeicola sp. | reverse complement strand
CTGCAGAGTGAAGACCTCATAGCTGATGCCGAAGCCATATATATGCCACCGTTCTATTATGCCGAAGTCGGTACAGCAAACCGCTTGAACAAATTGATGGACTGTGTGGAAGGCAGTCTGTTCAATATAATTCCTGATATTTCAGTTATATCAAAACAAACTGGTGTAGAGTATGACGAAGTGCAGGCAGAAGCCATTCGTGAGGCTGTATCTTCTAAAGTTATGGTGCTTACAGGAGGTCCCGGAACAGGAAAGACTACTACCACACAAGGTATTATAGCGGCCTTGAAAGCTATGGACCTACGCATTCTGCTCGCAGCTCCGACCGGTCGTGCAGCCAAACGCATGAGCGAGGCTACCGGGATGGAGGCCAAGACCATCCACCGTCTGTTGGAGTACAATCCTAAAGATGGATATAAACGTAATGATGATAATCCTTTGGAAGGAGATGCGCTCATTGTAGATGAATGTTCTATGATAGACCTCTTGCTGATGAACAATCTGATGAAGGCAATTCCGGCAGGCATGCGTCTTGTATTGGTAGGCGACATCGACCAGTTGCCGAGTGTGGGTGCCGGAAACGTGCTGCGTGACATCATCGACAGCAAGAGAATACCCGTCATCCGTCTGACACGTATTTTCCGCCAGGCACAGGAAAGCCGTATCGTGATGAGTGCGCATGCCATTAATAAAGGTGTATTCCCTGATACAAGCAACGGTAAGCATACTGATTTCTTCTTTATCCAACAGGAGGACCCGGAACAGGCAGTAGAGACAATCGTCAAGTTGGTGAAAGAGCGTCTGCCTAATGCGTATAAACGTCCGACAAGCGATATACAGGTCCTTACACCCATGCAGAGAGGGGTAGTGGGGGCCGCCAATCTCAACATGGCGTTACAGACTGTATTGAACCCGGGGCAGGTGTCATTGAACCGCAGTGGATATTCATTCCGTCAAGGAGACCGTGTGATGCAGTTGCGTAATAATTATGATAAAGAGGTTTTCAACGGTGATTTGGGCTATATCGAAAGAGTAGATATGGAAGACAGAACATTGTTTGTCTGCTTCGACGGAAGAACGGTGGAATATGATGTCTCTGAACTGGACGAGCTAACACTTGCTTATGCTACTACCATCCATAAGTCGCAAGGTTCCGAGTATCCCATTGTAGTAATGCCTGTGCTGATGACTCACTATGTAATGCTTCAGCGCAATCTGATTTATACCGGAATTACACGTGCAAAAAAAATCTGTGTGCTGGTAGGTACGAAAAAAGCATTAAGCTTCGCCATACGCAATATGCTGGTATTGAAACGTAACACAAAGTTGAAGGAACGCCTGAATGCGCTTGATAGTCAATCTGCAGAAATATATATGGCTGCCGAACCGGGTGAAGGGTATGGAAAGAATATATGACAGTTTAGAGTTTGGACATTTCTTGAATGCTATTTATCAGCAGATGCTTCCTGTTATATTATAAGAATATTATCAGCAAATTCATACCTCATTTCACTTTCACATCTTTCACGATTGGAAAACCGGTATTATATATGATATGGCTAATCATCTTTTAATCAGTGTTTGAAATGCTTTCTAACGGTATTAGAATGCCATTCGAATGCCGTTAGAACAGCATTATAATTATGTTCACTCAAAAGATACAATTGTGGCTGTGTTATAAAGAGCTTGTCGTATTGTTTTCACTGATTTGCAGGAGCTTGTTGTATAACTCATAATATGCGGCTGCCTGTAGCAATGTTTCTATTTCGTAATGTCCTATGGATTTTATTTGTTTGCTTTCATAAAAGGCAAAGATACCATATAAATCTATTGCGTCACAATATGTCTCATAGGAGAATATAAGGGCATTATAGCTGTCGTGTGGAAATAACGGTGCACTCTGAGGGGTAAAGTCTCCTGATATATATACGTCTGGATTGGTTCTTAATGACAAATGTTTTTGCAGCAGCTCCGGTTCATATACCAATACTGAGTAGCAGAATTCTGCTTCATCTCTGTTATATCCTTTAAGTACAAGCTCGTCTAATGTGCCTTCCAATAATTCTTCAATATCAAAATCTCTGAAATGTCCGCATATTTCTTTGTAATTTGCGAAGTCCATAGGTTCTGACATATTATAACCATATTCAGATTGCCAGAAAGACATGAGCTTGTTGCAATTCTTTCTGTTTCTTATTATTGTTGGCATGGCATTTTCTTTCCATTTATTATCTTCTAATATAATGGAATTACATTTTGTTATTTTGTATAGAGGCAGTCCGTAGCCGGCATTTTGGAGGATATGTTTATCAAAATCCCCGGATTTTAGGATTGCTATAGCCTCGTCTGCATAGTTCTGATATACATATGATAATAATTCGCTTGTTATCTTGTTAAACATGGTTTAAATAGTATTTAAATGGTGTTTAAACAGTGTTTAAATTTTATTTTTATCATCAAAAATAAATGGAGCAATTGTGTCGGTCTTTGTATCAAGAAGAAAATTCTTGTTTTCATGGTCAGATACCAATATGCAATCGTTCTTTATTGCTGTTATGGTCTTAATGTTGAATTGAGGATACTTCCTTTCATAAAAATGCAGTAGCTCATGGCATTCCTTATACGAATCATGGTATAATCTGGTTTCCCACATATTCTTTATATCCGTATCTTCAATTTTGAATTCGGGAACTTCCCCTTTATTTAACTTAAGAAAATCGTTGAAGTCATCATTCAGCGTATATATGTTTCCTATATAGTGTTCGTCACAAATCCAGCCATCCTTGAAACCAAGTGCTCTCACTATGTCAAAGCAGAGGTCCCTAAGATAGATTCTTTGATCTGTTCCCTTTGTAAAATAATGATAATAAATGAATCCAGGGACAATTTCCCAAAATCCCTTGTTTAAATAAAACCAAGTATCAATAATGCTGACTCTGAAACTGTATTCATTAAATTCATACTTTGTTCCTTCTTCTGTCACACCTTCCCGTTCGGCTACAAAATCTGTAATAAACATTTTATCATTGAAATAATTGCCTATTCTGTCGGCTGCCTGTTGCATAAAGCTCTTACATGCTTCATGATTATCTGTACTATGAAGTTCATGTGGAATCACAAGACTTAGAACGTTGCTCATATTATATTTATTGCTTTCGGTTTTATACTCAACTTCACTCACAAATCAGTCACAAATATAACTTTTTCTTGCATATATCGCAAATACTCTGTACTTTTGCGCCCGAATTTAAAATAAACAGAGATCATTAACATGCGATGCCGTGAATAGCGGCCGTGTATTCTAGAACACCACGTAAAAAACAGGAACGATGAAAAAAGAAAATCTCGTATCAGTACCTTTCATGGTCTTGGGTATTGTGTTTTGTGTCTGCCTCGTGGCAGCCAATCTTTTAGAGGCCAAAGTCGTACAGCTCGGTCCGATTTCCGTAACTGCCGGACTGATAGTTTTCCCAATCTCTTACATTATCAATGACTGTATTGCCGAAGTATGGGGCTTCCGCAAGGCGCGTCTTATCATCTGGATGGGTTTCCTTATGAACTTCATGGTAGTAGCGCTAGGTAAAGTGGCAGTGGCTCTTCCTGCGGCTCCTTTCTGGGAAGGCGAACAGGCATTCGATTTCGTATTCGGTCTTGCTCCGCGTATCGCGGCAGCCAGTCTCACAGCTTTCCTTGTAGGCTCGTTCATCAATGCTTTCGTTATGAGCAAGATGAAGATTGCTTCACACGGAAAGAACTTCTCTGCCCGCGCCATTGTTTCAACTTTGGCTGGCGAAGGTGCCGATTCAATCATTTTCTTCCCGTTGGCTTTCGGCGGACTTATGCCTGTGAACGAACTCTTGAAGATGATGGTTGTGCAGGTAGTTCTGAAAACGCTTTATGAAATCATCATTCTCCCGGTGACTATCAGGGTGGTGAACTACATCAAGCGTGTGGACGATTGCGATGTGTATGATGAGAATATCTCATATAATGTATTGAAGATTAAGGAGATTTGATTATGACAATGAATAAGGAGGCTGCACTGGTAGTTTTCAGTGGCGGCCAGGATTCTACTACTTGCCTGTTCTGGGCAAAGAAGCATTTCAAGGAAGTTTATGCGCTTAGTTTCATCTATGGTCAGAAACATGTAAAGGAGGTGGAACTGGCGAGAGGGATTGCCGAAAGGGCAGGAGTGCATTTTCACGCAATGGATGTATCGTTCATCGGTCATCTTGGCAAGAACTCTCTTACAAATACTTCAATAGTGATGGACGAGGAAAAACCGGAAGGCTCTTTCCCCAATACTTTCGTGCCGGGAAGAAACCTGTTCTTCCTCAGTATAGCTGCCGTTTATGCGCGTGAGCATGGCATCAGCCATCTGGTGACAGGGGTTTCGCAGACTGACTTCAGTGGTTATCCCGATTGCAGGGATTCGTTCATCAAATCGCTCAACGTAACTCTTAACCTTGCTATGGACGAGCAGTTCGTGATTCACACTCCGCTGATGTGGATAGACAAGGCTCAGACATGGGCTTTGGCCGATGAGCTTGGAGTGCTTGATTTGATAAGAAACGAAACTCTGACATGCTACAATGGTGTGCAGGGCGACGGATGCGGACATTGCCCGGCATGCAAGTTGCGCCGCGAGGGACTGGAGAAATATCTTAACTCTAAAGAAAAATAATATAAATGTATCGTTTCATTCCGGTGAATGATTAGAAACACTTGGCGTTACACGTAGGTGTTCCGCGCGTGACACGTTCGTGTTCCGCCCGTTACACGTACGTGTTCCACCCGTTACACGTACGTGTTACGGTAAATCTGTTTAGGAATTTGATATAATGGAAAGAAAAGAAGAACTGACATTGCTTGGAGGCAGTACTGTCTATCGTCAGGACTATGCCCCGGAGGTGCTTGAGGCTTTTGTGAACAAGCATCCTGAGAATGATTACTGGGTACGTTTCAACTGCCCTGAGTTTACAAGTCTTTGTCCTATCACCGGACAGCCGGATTTTGCGGAAATCCGCATAAGCTATCTGCCTGACGTGAAGATGGTGGAGAGCAAGAGTCTGAAGCTCTATCTGTTCAGCTTCAGAAATCACGGTGATTTCCATGAGGACTGTGTTAATATTATAATGAAGGACCTTATCAAACTGATGGACCCTAAGTATATCGAGGTGACAGGTATATTCACTCCGCGCGGAGGCATCTCGATTTATCCTTACTGCAACTACGGCCGTCCGGGAACGAAATATGAGGAACTGGCTGAGTATCGTATGCGCAATCACGATTTGTAATTTTATTGCATATACCCAAAAGAAACAGCTTCATAAACATTCTGATTGATAGTTTATGAAGCTGTTTCTTTTTATGTAAATGTCTGTTTCTATGATAATTCCAGTCCGAATTCCTCTTTCAGTTTCAGCAGGTTAGGGTTTTTCTTGCTCATCATCTGGAAGCGTTCCACATGGCTGTAAGCTCTGATGTTCTCATCGGCTGCACTTACGCGGACAGTCATCCTGATTTTTCTGTTGTGAAGCTGTTCTCTCAAGTGATTTTCTATCTGCGGCGCCAGCTGCTGCATGTATTTCTGAACCATCTCGTTGTCTACTGCCACTTCGAATGTAGTCTGGTCGTCAAGAAGTTTCGGCGACATGTTCATCATTCGTCCTGCATTAGCTGCTTCCTCCTTAGGCAGTCGGGTGGCAAACTCTCTCCAGTAGTAGTTCAGGTCTTTATCATACACCACATAGTCTTCCCATTCTTTCTCTACTTGCTGAATCTGGGCTTCAGGCTTCTGGGCTACAGTCTCTTCCTGATGCTGCGGTCTTCGTTTTATCGACGGTCCGAGTATTCCACCTTTTACCACCGGAATTTTCTTTTCCTGGGCAACTTTCAGTCCGTCAGGCAGTTTGTGTTCCTGCTGTTGGGTGTGGGTGTTGCCGTATTGCGGTTGAGGCTCTGAAGTGTTCTGCTGTACCGGTTGCTGCACGTTCTGTACATGAGCCGGTTGTTGCTGGGCTACAGGTTGTTGCTGTGTTGCGGCCGGAGCGGTCTGCTGGTTGAAGATTGGTTTTATCACTTGCTTAGGGCCACGCCCATTGCCGGCATCATCTTCTTCGGATGTTATTTGTGCGAGCTGTATCAGTGTCAGCTCTACCAGGAGGCGTTTGTTCTTGCTCTGTCTGTAGTTCAGGTCGCAGTCGTTGCACAGTTTCATTGCCTTGTAGAGGAACTTCTGCTCGCATTTCTGTGCCTGAGCCTTGTATCTTTCTCTGATTGACGCACCTACCTCAAGGAGTTGCAGTGTCTGTTCGTCGCGGCTCACAAGCAGGTCGCGGAAGTGTGAACTAAGTCCGGTGATGAAGTGATTGCCGTCGAAACCTTTCTTCAATACCTCGTTGAACAGAAGCATACATTCCGATACTTTGTTTTCAAGAATATAGTCTGTCAGTTTGAAGTAATATTCGTAGTCAAGTACGTTGAGGTTTTCGATGACACTCTTGTAAGTGATATGCCCGTTGGAGAAACTCGTCACCTGGTCGAAGATAGACAAAGCGTCGCGCATACCTCCGTCAGCCTTTTGGGCTATTACGGTCAGTGCCTCAGGTTCAACGTCTATGCCTTCTTTCTGTGCCACACTTTGAAGATGTTCCACAGTGTCTGTCACGCTGATACGGTTGAAGTCATATATCTGACATCGGCTCAGGATAGTAGGCAGAATCTTGTGTTTCTCTGTTGTGGCAAGGATGAATATGGCATGATGAGGCGGCTCTTCAAGGGTTTTCAGAAAAGCATTGAAAGCAGCTGTAGACAGCATGTGTACCTCGTCGATGATGTAAACCTTGTATTTGCCTATCTGTGGCGGGATGCGTACCTGCTCTATGAGCGAGCGGATATCTTCCACAGAGTTGTTTGATGCGGCATCCAGCTCATGGATATTGTATGAACGCTGCTCGTTGAACGCCTTGCATGATTCACATTCGTTGCAAGCCTCTCCGTCTGGTTTAGGCGACAGACAGTTGATGGTCTTTGCAAAAATACGTGCGCATGTGGTTTTTCCTACTCCTCGCGGTCCGCAGAAAAGATAGGCATGAGCCAGCTTGTTGTTGGTAATGGCATTCTTCAGAGTCGTTGTGAGTGCACGCTGTCCCACTACGGTGTCGAATGTGGCAGGGCGGTATTTACGTGCTGATACAATATAGTTGTCCATAATCAGGATTAGTTTTTCTTGTTTAAAAAAGTAATGGCAAAGATAATTATTTCTGCCGACAATTCATTATACCGTATGTAAGATTTGGACTTTTGTCTTTGTAATTCTTCGTAACATACGTTTATCTATCGTTCAGTAGCCGTTTAGTGGACGTTTACTGAACGGCTGCTGAACGCTTGCTGAACAGTATAATAATCTAAAAAAACAGATAACCCAAATTTCTAAATACCGCTTTAAATGCTTATATTTGCGCCAATAAATCTTTTTGTCATGAAAGAGAAACTTGAAAATATATGGAATTTTGTGCGTCTTCACAAATACGGAGTCACATTGGCTGTGTTTGTGTTGATAATAGGTGTTCTGGATGAAAACAGCTGGATACGCCGTTTGGAACATCGTGCTGAAATAAACAGACTGAATACCGAGATAAGACATTATCGAAAACAGTTTGATGCCGACAGCAAGTTGCTGAAGGAGATATCCACAAATCCTGAGGCACTGGAGAAAGTGGCCCGCGAAAAATACCTGATGAAAAAGGAGAACGAAGATATATTTATTTTTGAACAGGATTTGGAAGATGAATAAGACAGACAATATAATAGCCATATTGGGCGCAGTAGTCCTTTTCGCAGGACTGATAATGCAGTTTGTGAAATTTGAATATGCACCATATATCTATATCGCTGGTGCGTTGATGTTCGGCTGGATACAGGCAAAGACAGGCCGCTATTACGGCAAGAACATTGTACTCAGACGATTGAAAAGGCAGCAGCTCATAGGAGCAATGCTGATGGTCATAGCAGGTGTGATGATGATAGTTTGGCATCACAATGAGTGGATTCTGTGTCTGAGCATTGCTGCAGTGCTTGAACTCTATACGGCATACCGTATTCCATACGAAGAAAAAAAGGAGAACTGATGTTCTCCTTTCGTTTTTTTTATAGCTTCCTGTAAATGTCTTTTACCAGTCGGCAGGCTGTTTCAAGGCCTATGCTTCCGGTGTTAATCATCAGGTTATAGTGGTGAGGTTCACCCCATTTCATACCTGTATAATATTCATAATGATGTATCCTGTTGCGGTTGATGCGTCTGATTTCCGTTTCGGCATTCTCCTTGTTTATGCCATATTCGGCCGTACATCTTGAAATGGCAGAGGCCATGTCCGAATAACAGAACACTTTCAATACCTTCGGATAGTCTTTCAAGATATAATCCGCACACCTTCCCACTATAATGCAAGACTCCTTTTCGGCCAGTTCCTCGATAATCTTACTTTCTGCAACAAACAGAACATCATCCGATGAAATACTTCCTTCCAATGTCTGTTCAGAACTTTTTGAGAGAATGCATTTAAGCCAGAATGACGGAATGGACTGCTCGTTCTGGGCGATGTATCTTTCGTCCATACCGCTGCGTTTGGCGGCCATACCGATAAACTCTTTGTCATACAGCTTTATTCCAAGCTCCTTAGAAAGCATCTCTCCAAGCTGATGTCCGCCGCTGCCATATTCGCGTGCAATGGTGATAATCACATTCTTGTTCTCTTTCAGACCGATTGCCTTCTCACTTTCAGCAGGTGTTATCCATCTGTCGAGGAATCTGTAATACGGACTGACGAAATGAACTATCGGACCTACTATAAGCGCTGCAACTACCGTACCCTCACGCACTCCGTAAACTCCCGACATGAATATCAGCGACAGCAGACTAGCCGAGGCTACCAAAGTTATGTCAAATCCGAGTTTTACATATCCGAACTCGCCATGAAACCGTTTTGTGATGACTTTTACTATATATTCGCCTGACATCATGGCTGCATTGGCCTTTACTTCGAGTGCAATACCCACAGCCAAGATTACGCAACCTATCAGCAGAGCTATAATCATGCTTGGATATGTGGCGGGATTGAGCCAGAACAGTATGTAGTGCATACATATATCTATGAATATTCCGAAACAGAAAGAGATTGGAATCTGAAGAAGATACATCCTTAAATCGTCTTTCAGGTCCTGGCGCGTCATCATGAAAGGTTCGAGAACGACGAACAGTATGTTCAGCATGATAGTCCATTCGCCGATGGTTAAAGGAGTGAACATGCTCAGTACATATGTAACGCTGGTAATGGGTGATGTACCCAAGGCAGCTCTGGTGATAAATGCTATTCCAAGTGCATTGACAAACAGTGCCACGCAGAACAGGAGATAGCGTCTGAATAGAAATTTGCTCATATTGTATTTGTCATTTGTAAAACAGTTGCAAAGTTCAGCCTAAAATCTATAATGACAGATATAAAAGAACAACTTATTTTGGTTTAAAACGAAACAAAAGGTATCTTTGTAGTAAAAAAACGGATTATGGATATCTCTGTGTATGAAGTAATGAAATCAGATGGAATGACGGCAGGAAGTACGTGCTACTTTGATTTCGACCGTAGTTCCGGCGATTATGGCGGAATTATGTTTGAAAAGGGATTTTTCTTTCTTCTCGTCATAAACGGAACAGCAAGGCTTTCCGATATTTATGGCAATTATGACCTTTGCCGTGGAAAACTTGTTGTTCTTACACCGAGTACTACAAGCTCAATCGGACACTTCGATGCAGACTTTTCGTTGAAAATAGTATATATAGTACCTTCGTATTTTGACAGTCTTCCTGACGGACAGCCGCTGTATAATCAAGTGGCAAGGTATCTCGGCAATTACAGGCTTCCGGTGTTTGATATTGAAAGTGAGAGGTTTTCTTATCTGAAACAAACCATGTCGCTTTTTGGTGACCGGCTTAATGCTATGAATGTATATCACGACGGAATAATACGAAACCTGTGTAATTTCTTCCTTTTACAGATAGCGGATGCCTTGTGTACTGAAAACAACGATACAACTGTGTATGTGAAGCGTGAAAACGAGATATTCCGCAATTTCAAGAAGCTGCTTGTAGAGAATTATCGCAAACATCATTCCATAGGTTTTTATGCCGACAGTTTGAACATCACGACCACCTATTTGTCGCGAGTTGTCAAGAATGTAACAGGCAGTACTGTCTGCTTTCATATATCGAAGATGCTTTGCTCTGACGCACGCCGTATGCTTGAGTGTACTGATATGGACATTAAGGAAATTTCGGATGCACTTGGCTTTTCCGACCAGTCCGTATTTGGAAAGTTCTTTATGCGTAAGACAGGAGTATCGCCTCTGAAATTCCGTATGAAGAACGATTTGCAGAGGTGGGATAATTAATGGCTTGTTATTCGCTTAATGAGATTGTAACCGTTACATCGCCGTTTCCAAGAATTCTAATCAGCTCATCGCCTGAAGTATTGTCTATTTTTCCCAAGGGAGTCAGCGAATATGTATTCTGAGCGTAATAAATCACGAAATATTGTCCAAGGTAGAGAATCAGGTCACCCGGTTGTGTGGTAAGCCTTTCGTTGCATTGTGGCAGGGTAGTTCCTATAGGGCCGACTTTCTCCATTCCGGCATAGTCGTTCATGTTTATAGTCAGAGGTCCTCCTTTGAGCAGGTTTACTAAAGCTCTTGTAGATACGTTGTCTTTTAGCGTGGCTGTGAGTGTCGTTCCGTTAACTTCGATTTTAATTGTTGAGTTGCTCATATTTTCTTCATTGTTATTCTGGTTATCGTTGTTTGTATTTTCTTCGTCTTGGTTGTTGTTACCGTTTGAAATTTCAGTTTCTGTACCATTGCCGGATGGTATTTCCGGTTCAGTACTGCACGCCATTGCAAACATGGAGTAGATGAAAACAAAAAACAGTAATCTTGCTTTTGCCATAATCATAGTCTTTATCATTTTGTATTGATACAAAGGTATTGACTTTGCTATTAAGGCTTTATATACAGATTACTGATGATTGTACCAGAATTACGGTTTCTCTTTTGTTTACATATAATCATTTAGTATCTTTGTAACATCATGGAAATATGTAAGATAGAAACAAATAAGAAGAAATATTTAGATTTGCTGTTATTGGCAGATGAGCAGGAGTCAATGATTGACCGTTATTTGGAAAGAGGCGATATGTTTGTTATGTTTAATACAGATTTAGAACCTGTTTCCTCCGCAGTCGTGACAGATGAAGGTGATAGTGTATGTGAACTTAAAAGTTTGGCAGTCTCTCCACAATATCAACGAAAAGGTTACGGAAAGAAAATGGTGGATTTCTTATGTAAATGTTATGCAGACAAATTCAAATATATGATAGTCGGTACAGGAGAGGGTGCAGAAACTATGTCTTTTTATAAAAACTGTGGCTTCAAGTATTCTCATATTGTTCCTGATTTCTTTACTGCCAATTATGATCATCCGATTGTAGAAAACGGGATAACATTAAAGGATATGGTATATTTCAGAAAAGAATTGTCTGTATGAAAGGTCTGATATTGATGAACTGGGAAATTCTTTTCTAATTAATATTGCATAGAAGTTCATAAAATCTTCTTCATCTTGTAGTTCGTCAGTTTCAAACGGTTTGCCTGCTGTTTTTGCTCGCATTCCACAACATATCCTTTGTGCTCAAAGAATGGACGTGCAGTTTTGCTTACTTCCGATGTAATTTCTTTTACTTCATATTGTCTTGCTATCTTTTCAACTTCATAAAGAAGCTGAGTCGCTACACCTTTACCTTGCCAGTCCTTATGTACAAACATGGAATGCAGATAACCGTTCTTGTTCATTGAAGAAAACCCAATCAGATAGTTCTGTTCGTTGAATGCTCCTACATATTGATTAGAAGACAGAAGTTCTTTCCAATGTTCTATGTCGTCACCGCATGAAGCCCAATCTTCCACTTCCTCCTTTGTATAATCTTTAATATTGATGTTTAATACTGTGGAATGGAATAGGTTCTGCATATTATGGATATCTTTTTCTTCAAGTGGGCGAATTTTATAGTTTATTTGTTTATCCATGGTTTTACTTTTTGTTCCAATCATCTTTGGTCAGTAATGTAAAATGTTCGGTACGTTCGTCACCTAAAGGAGAAATCTTTCCTTCTTCAGTATGATGATATTTGAAGCCGCATTTATCCATAACTCTGCGTGATTTTAAATTTCCGTCATAATATCCGCACCATACTCTTTTTGTATCAAGTTCATCAAAGCAACGTTTCAGAATGCGGTTTACAGCTTCCGGTATAAGTCCTTGTCCCCAGTAGGGAACACCAATCCAATAACCTATTTCCGCATCACCTTCCTGCATATCCGCGCTATGTACACCATCGCCGAACATGATGCCTACACTGCCTATTGGTTCGTTTGTTTCTTTTAATACTACAGCGTATGTTTCAGGAGCAGATAAGATGTTTCGTATTACATCTTTGCTGTTTTCAACAGATGTATGTGGTGGCCATCCTGCAATTGGTCCGATAGCTGGATCTTTGGCATATTTGTAGAGCGATTTGGCATCGGATTCATTCCACGGACGGAGAATAAGCCTTTGAGTTTCCATGAAATATTTTGTCATATATTTATTATTTTTTGTAAGATTGTTAATCATTTTATTCAGATTGGTCTCATTCTCTTCATCTGATAATGTAGGATCTTTCATGAAACGGGCGCAAGGCAATTTAGGACAGTCTCCACAGTTTTTGCGTTTTTGTTCCTTGCAGCATTTCCATATTGGACAAACTACATCACCTGTGTATTGAAGCCAAAATACTTTGCCTTTTATTTTGCGGCATCCCTTGCAGCCTTTTGGGAAAGATGGACACTCTACACATTTTGCACCGCATGGGGAAGGATGGAAATATTCATCTTTCCAGTACCACCATTTACATTTATCAGTATCCGGTTTTTCCGTATTGATGTAATATTCCAATGCACGGTACAGGTAAAGCTGACAGCGGTCTATTGTGTAACCACGTAAACTGCAGTCTTCCTGGTATAAATCGTCTGCCTTTTTGCCTTTCAATGATTCGATGGTGGTGTAGCCCATAGCTAAAAGGTATTGCTCCGTTTCTACACCCACGTTAGGCAGTTTTCGGAAAGGATGTACATTTTTTCTTGAATCTTTCTTTCTTACATTTTTCTCTTTGGGGAATGGTAATACTTTTTCCAATGTAATAATCACATCAATTAAAGGATTCCTGTGTTCAACATCGAGAATATAGTGTTCCTTTGCACCATTAAATGGAATACCAGTTTCACAGTCTTGCATTAAGTTGGCAATCGAAGGGTGTTTCTTAACGTAAGCTATATTATCACATACGAGTATTATAGGTTTTTCGTTAAGATAAATCATATAATCGCCAAACATCTTACGATAGCGTACCGTTCCAATTCCTTTTATTTGAGAACATATAAATTCTATAAAGTCAATGTTGCTTGCCATATGATAAGATTTTTAGACTACTTTTTTTGCTGTAATTAAACATCCGGTTGTATTTATTTTCTTATAATCTATACCTTTAAATGAACATTCAGATAGCATTTTTAAATATTCTTTCTTTGAATATATGCGTACATCACCGTCATGGCTGTATTTAATTAATAAGTTCATTAACTGCCTTATCGGGAATCCTATGCTGTAGTCGCTTATAAGTAATGTCCCTTCAGGTTTTAATACACGATGAAATTCTGAAAGGACGTTTAATGGAGAAGGGTAGTGATGGAATGAATCGTTACACATTACTAATTCAAAAGAATTGTCATCGAATGGTAATTTTTCGGAATCTGATAATATAAGATTTGCCATATTCCCGATTTTGGATTTAGCTTTATCAAGCATATTGAGTGATATGTCAACTCCTGTCAGTTCAATTTTAGGAAATCTTTCACTTATAAGTCTTAACATTTCTCCTGTGCCACATCCTACGTCCAGTAGGCTTGATATTTTGTATTCACTTATTTTTTTTAGGATGTAGTTGTATTGCCGTCTTGAGTGTGCTCCATATTTTCCAGTGTTGTATGTCTCAGCTTGTTTATCAAATGATTTGCGTGAGTTTTCTTTGGCATTCATAATTTGTTTTGTGTTTTTCAAAATAAGAATATATATTATTTATTCTCATCATTCTTGAGCTTGAATGACTCAATAAATTCATCACGGTTTTTGCAACCGAACACATACGTTCTTCTATTTGTACGGATAAGTATTAATTCATTGAGGTTTGTTGCATACATATTGTATTTACCAATCTTTTTATTCCAGAACTTTCCTAAATATCCGAACAAGCCGCCGCTGCCGAATGTTCGTATCGAGTTCACTATTTCCTCGTTTGATATGGCTTTGAGTTCTATAATATCATTCAGAGGAATATTAATCGGACCAAACAGCCTCTGTAGAGTTATTTTGTCGTTCCTTAATGTAAGTCGTATAGGCATAAAACCTAATCCGCCGATTACTGTTGCTATAAAAACAATGATTAGAGTATGTTTAAGCCAGAGCATTGATGACGGAAAATCATCTGTCCAAACAAAATATGTAGATGCAACCAAAATAATGACTATCATGACGGTTAAAATTGTGACTGCCAAACTCCATGGACATGGGAAAGATGTATTGTTAGTTTTCATGTGATGATGTTTTAGAAAATTAATTACTATGTTGTTTCTGAACAGCCTTTGAATATATACTTAACCAAAACAAATATAACTAAAATAGTTATATTTATTATAATCTGTAAGAGTTTTTAAGTGAAATAAAGAATTAGTTGCATTCAGATATTATTTTACTCGCCCATTCAATCAGAATCCTGCTGCGTTCGTCAAATTTATTTTCGTGGATTTCAGATGATGCGATATCCAGTATCGTACGGTCTTTTCCTGTAACAAGTTCGGACAGATATTCCATTGAGCCAATGTAATTGCCTGTTTCGAGGAAATACTTCATGCGGACTGTGAAACGGGCTGATTTATAAAGTCCTGCCAATATGTTGCTGTCTTTTGCATGAAGAAGATTGTGTGAACACGCATGATACAGGTTGCACGCTCCGGTCAAAACAGAGCGGCGTATGTCGTCATCACTAAACAGATTTTGTAGATGTTCCAGTGAACCGATTATAGGCTTCGTATCAAGAACCAGTTGAAGGAGATCTGATTTTTCCCAGTTAATCAGTTCTCTTTCTCCGGATACGAATCC